>CAIZSE010000051.1 GCA_903935585.1 uncultured Burkholderiales bacterium
ATGCGCCCTTCTTGGGGCTTGTACATGCCCGACAGCAGGCGCAGCAAGGTGGTTTTGCCCGCGCCCACGGGGCCGATGATGCCGATGCGCTCGCCCGCCTGGATGCTCAGTTGGGGGACGACCAAGGCGGGGCTGGCACCGTAGCGGGCGGTGACTTTGTCGAACTGGTAGTGGCCGTGCACCTTGTCCAGCACCACGGGTTCGTGGTCGTGGTGGTCGTTTTCCAGTTTCCACAGGGCGTCCAGGCCTTCGAGGGCGGCTTTGGCGTAAGCCCATTGCAGCGCTTGTGCAGCCACAGCGGCCACAGGGCTGAGCACTCGGCCCGACAAAATGGTGCAGGCGATCAAGCCCCCCTGGGTGAGCGCGCCTTGGGTGACCAGCCAGGCACCATAGGCCACCAAGAGCACGTAGCTCATTTGCTGAAAGCTGGAAATCAGGTGCTGGAAGTGCTCGCTGAGGTTGCGCGACTGCAGCTCGGCGTCACGCGCTTCGTCCACGTTGGCCAGCCAACGGCCCAACATGCGCCAGCCGCCCTGCCCTGACTTGAGGGTTTCGGCGCCCTCCACCGTCTCGACCAGCAAGCCGGTTTTGAAGTTGCCGGCTTTGGCGCCTTGCTTGGCCAAGGCTTCCATGCGCTGGCGCATGGACAGCCCCACACTCAGGGCCACCACAAAAAACACCAGCGGCACCAAGGCGAGCGACCCACCCAGCATGAACATGATGATCAGGAACAAGATGGCAAAGGGCATGTCCACCAGCACGCTGGTGGTCACTTGGGTGAGGAAGCTGCGCACGGTCTCATAGCCCCGCATTTGCGAGGCCAAGCTGCCCACGCTTTTGGGCATTTGGTCCAGACGCACCGCCAACAAGCGCAAGTAGACCGTGCGCGCCATGCGTTGGTCCACTTCGTCAATGATGGCCTCGTAGAGCTTGGTGCGAGCGCTGCGGGCCATCCAGTCCAGGCCAATGGCAAGCAAGGCGCCCAAGCTCAACACCAAAAGCGTTTGCATGGCCCCAGTGGGGATGACGCGGTCGTAGATCTGCATCGAATAAAACGAGGTGATCAGCCCCAGGACGCCGATGACCAAGCCGCCTGCAGCCGCTTCCAAGAGGCGGCCCTTTTGCGCAGCGATCTCGGAACGGACCAAGGCAAACACGGGGCTTTTGCCAAGAACAAAGGGCGGGGACAAACGCAACTTGGCGATGTGCAAGGGGGCTGGATCGTCGTGCAGGCCTTCGCTCCAGGCACGCTGCACTTCGTCCCAGCGCATCACCACCCATTGGCTTTCCGCGTTTTGTCCGACCAACACGCCCCAGCCGTCGAGTGGGTCGTGCACCAAGGCGGGCACTTGCGAGGCGTCGGCCGCTTTGAGCCAGCGCGCTGACTTGAGACCCAGGTGGCGTGTGAGGCTGGTGATTTGTCCTTGGGGGTTGCGGTTATGGCTATTGGCCTGAACATGCTGCACCGCCTCTTGCAGTGCCAGGCGGTCAACGGGTTCGCGTTGCAGTTCGGCCAAGCGCAGCAGGGCAGCCAACAATCGCGGCAAGGTTTGAGGGGCTGTGGTGTCTTGGGGTGCTGAGGTCATGTGGGTTTTATTTCTGCTCAGCGGGCACTTGAAGATCGCCGGTGTGAAGTTCACCTGTGGTCAATGCCAAGCGCCATGAGGCCACCAGTTGTGTGCCCTCCAGATCGGCCAGTTGGGCCTGCACTTGCACTTGTTCGCGTGCGGAGTTCATGAGGTCTTGCCAGGTTTTGCGGCCCGACAGGTATTGACGGTCCCAAGAAGCCAGCACACGTTCCGACAAATCGGCGGAGGTTTGCAGCGCCAGGCGGCGGCTTTGTGTGGTGAGCAGCGTGGCGTGGTCGGTCATGACTTGCTCAGCCAAGCTGCGTTGCTGGGCATCGATATCGGCCAGCGCTGCGGCGTGGCGTTGGACAGCTTCTTGCACGGCACCCAAACTGGACAGGCCAGCGCCCAAGCGGCTGTTGATTTGGATGAAGGCGCGGCTGTGCTGTGGACCGGCGCTGTAGTTGAAGTTGCCGTGCTGGTGCTCTAGGCGCAGGGACAGCTCGGGCAAGGTGGCGCTTTTGGCTTCGGCAATGGTGGCCAACTGGACTTGTGCGTTGCTTTGGGCGCGGGCCAAAGCCGGAGAGTGGGCCTGTGCTTTGCTGAGCAACTCGTCAGCGCCAAGGGAGATGGGCCAAGCCTGCGCAGGCGTTGAGGCCAAAGAGGTGCTAAGCACAGGCTTGCCCAGCAGCTGAGACAGGCGGCTGAGACTGACCTGCTCTTGTGTGTGGGCCAGCGCCATGTCGGCTTGAAGGCTGGCCAGCCGGCTTTGGGCCAAGGCCAAGTCGCTGGCTGCGGCTTGGCCTTCGTGGATGCGGCGGGCCACTTGGTCTTTGAGGCGGATGTGTTGGTCCAACCCGACTTGGTAGGCCGCTCGTTTACGGTGGGCGCTGAGCCAATCGCCATAGGCTTGCACCACACGGATGGCCAGCTGCTGCTGGGATTCGGCCAAGCTGGCGCGGGCGCCTTGGGCATAGGCATGTGCTTTGTCAACACCGGCCTCTATTCGTCCGCCCGTCCACAGCGGTTGGGTCAAGGCCAGAACGGCGACACGCGAATCGCCGGCATAGGCCGCGTCGGCGCTACCGGCCTTGGCGCCTTGCACCGAGATGGATGGGGTGGGAAAGTACTGCCAGCGGGCGTTGCTGACGCCTTGCTGAGCTGCTGCGACCATGGCTTGCTGAGAGGCGACCGCAGGGTGTGAGGCCATCGCCCCAGAAAGAAGTTGATGTAAACCCCAGGGTTGAACCGTTGCTGTTTGGGCAAAAACCTGCCCATGCCAACACAACATCCACAAGAAAAAAATTCGGGCCATGTTTCAGCTTGGCCTCTTATGAATTGACGACTGTTTCCAACAATTTACAGAGCGCAACGGACTGCAAATTAAGCGCATAAAAATGTAAAAAGTAACTTTTTTGATGACTCATTCAACAAATGTAGATGCCAGTCAAAGATCGAAAATTGAGTTTTCGACATGTGCAAACTGTCCGAATCACAATATCCAAAATATGTCAGCCTGTATCTGTTATTTCGTCAGTTCCTCTGGAAAATAGGGCTGAAACTCAGGAGGAAACCCGGTGAGCGATTTGGACTTGACCACTTTGAGACTGTTTATCTCTGTGTGTGATGCACGCAGCATTGCCAGAGTGGCAGAGAAGGTCCACATGGATGCCTCAGCCATCACTCGTCGGATTCACAAGCTGGAGAGCGAAGCAGGAAGGCCCCTGATCAAACGCATTCGTAATGGGGTGGAGCCTACGCCCGAGGGGCTGCAGTTTTGTGACTTGTGTCGAGAATTGGTGAGGGATGCGAGTCGTCTGTCCGACACTTTGGCTCTGTACAAAAACAGCGGTGCTGGACGTTTGACCATAACGGCCACCTCTCACGTTGTTGCAGGCTTGCTGCCCAAGTTGCTGGGGCAGTTCATGCAACTGCAAGATGCCAAAGGCTTGTCTGTGGTCATTCAAGAAATGACATCTTCCGAAGTGGTGCAATCGGTCAGAGATGGCCGCAGCACATTGGGCGTGTATTGGAACAATGTTGAGACTTCGGGCCTAGAGACTTCGCCCTTTTATACCGACCAGTTTTGCTGTGTCGTGCCGGCAGGGCATCCTCTGACCGAGCATGACGCTGTCACTTATTCGGAGGTAACGGAGTACCCGATCATTGGCATGCGCACCAATCGGCAGGCAGAAGCCTATATCAGCCGAGCAGGAGCCATCGAATCACCCAAAGCCAAATTCATCATCGAAGCTCCCACCCATGAAGCGGCCATGCGTCTGACCGCTGAAAAGCTGGGCGTATTCGTGACCAGCATGGAGGTTGCCCGTAGTTACCTGAGTTGCTGGGACTTGGTCGCCATTCCCATCGAGGGTCTGTTTCCGCTCCAATTTAGACTTGTTTACCGCGAGTTGGGGGGATTGCCGCTGAGCGCTCAGCGATTGATCAAGCATTTGTCTGCGCATCAATCCCACGCGGATTGAGTGCAACTGTCAATCCGCTGTCAGCTGGAGTTGGCGGGTCATGGTGAGCGCATCAGACCAGTCAGTTTTCAAGAGCTGATCAAATTGTTCAGGAGTCCAGTGGGTGGTGGCGATGCCAACGGATTGCAAACGCTTTTGAACAGCTGGATCGGCCAGAACACTTTGCATGGCTTCATGGATGCTTTGGATCTTCGCGTCAGGCACGCCTTTGGGTGCCAAAAGCCCTACCCAACTGATCCACCTGAAACCCGGATAACCAGACTCCCCCACTGTGGGCAAGTCTGGAAAATGCGCAGAGCGCTCAAGGCTGGTCAAAGCCAATGGGCGCAAGCGTGCGTCGGTTTTGAACGGGTGCAGGCTCAATGTGGGCAATATGGCCGCTTGGATGCGTCCGGCAAGAATTTCTTGTATGACCTCTCCTGTTCCTTTGAATGGTACGTGGGTCATTTCCAGACCGGCACGCGCTAAAAATGCGGCCATCCCTACATGGGTTGCACTGCCCTGCCCCGAAGACGCAAAGTGATAACGCTGAGGCGCTAGGGCGATGCGTTTGACAAAGTCATCCAGACGGGCCGCCTGAAGGTCTGCAGATGCAACCAAGACATATTCCGAAAAACCCATGAATGCAGCCGCCCTGAAGCTGTTCAAAGGGTGATACGGCAACGAATGAACCAGCGCGCCAGCCAAATGATGGCTGGATGCAGCCAACAACAACGTACGGCCATCTGCTTTGCTTTTGGCGACCTGCGCAGACGCAATGGTGCCTCCAGCACCCGGTTTGTTCAGAACCACAAGCGGCGCGTTGACATCATGACTGTGCTGCTGAGACAAGAGGCGTGCCAAGGTATCTTGTGCAGAACCGGCCGAATAAGGGACCACCCATGTTGACTGGTGGGTGACCTGGGAGTCGGCATGGCCAGCCAGGAGTAGGCCGGAGGCCAATGCAAAGGAACGCCTTGAAATCATCGGTTGGCCCATGACGGAAAACCATTGCGTTCTGAGATCAGTTCACGGGCTTCAGCGGTTGGCGTTTCCCCGCGTCTCTTGATGCTGGCTTGTTGCCAATATGCTGCCACCCCGGCAGCATCGTTGGGGACATAAGGGCCATCGGCGGCAGCATGTGCAATGGGCGCATCTTTGGCTGATTCACGCTTGACACGTTCCCAATCAGTCGTGGTGGGCTTGCTGGTTATCTGAAGCATTTGCTTTTCGTCCTCAACCTACCGTTTGTTCCGTCATCGGCTTGATGCGGCTTCGGTCCTTGGCGCTTTGCCTTGCCGTCCAAAGGTCACGCTGGGTTTGCAGCGCCAGCCAATACCCCTGATTCGTCCCCAAAGCCTCGGATAAGCGCAGGTCCATATCGGCGCTCACGGCAGCATGGCCGTTCACGACACGCGACAACATCACCCGGCTGATGCCAATGTGTGCGGCAAAGGCAGTCACGCTCACGCCAAGGTCATCTAGCCAGCCTGTGAGCAGTTCGCCGGGG
>CAIZSE010000052.1 GCA_903935585.1 uncultured Burkholderiales bacterium
ACCAGTGTTTGCAGCTCGACCAGGGAGTCGGTGGCGCTGCCGTCATCGGCCTGGGCGGCCAGGGCGCCGACCACGGCGGACAGGTTTTTGGTGGTGATGCCGCTCAAGCCCAGGGTTTTGAGGGTGGCCACGTCCAGGGCGCTGACGGGCGATGTGCCTGCGACCACGGCTTGCAGGGTGTTGGTGGCGTTGACCAGCACTTGCAGCTCGGCAATCGAGTCCACGCCGCTGCGGGTTTTGCCGCCGACGACGGCGTTGAGCAGGTTGAAGTTGTTGCCGTTGGCAGCGCTGCCCAGCGTCACGCCGATGCGGGTGTAGTCAGCCGTCTGGGGGCGGGTGCCGGTGTCGGCCATGGTGCCGTTGGCCCAGGAGAGGATGTTGTTGTAAGAGGTGACCAGGTTGCCGATGTCGGCGGGGGTGGTGAGCTGCGCGGCTGTCACGGCGGCGGAGGCCAGAGCCGAGTTGATGGCGGCCAGGTTCATGCTGGTGACCAGCGGTTTGCCGCTGGCGTCTTTGATGCCTGCGTCGGTGTAGGTGCTCAGGGTGGGCGCTGTACTGGAGTTGATGTTGGCGTAGTCTTGAATCTGCTTGAGTGCTTGTGCGGGTGTAGCCATGATGATTTCCTTGGTGGTTAAGAACTGAAAAATACTCCCTAAGTATCTTTTTTCTGGATTTGGATTGTATGGAGTAATTTTCAATTGAGAACAAAAATACATAAAAAATACAAAATGTTTCATTTGGATACTAAAAATGTCGGATTGATAAGTGCTAACCCTGTGTTTTTTTGACCATCTAACCGCCAAAGTAACTAGAATTGGCTCTGTATTTCGTCAAATTAACAATTAGGAATATTGAGTTCGGGAAATTAATGAAAAAATTCTTTTCCTAACCGTCCAAAGCCATGACTCCTTTAGTACCCAGCGCAGCAGAGCCTGTTGTCATCAACGTCGTTCCGGCACAAAAGCAGGCCGTCAAGGTCCGCCCGGATGCCTTGCACAAGTTGCAGTTGCCACCAGGGCCGCCGGTGCAGGCCGTTGGCCTCAAAAAAGGCAAGAACCTTTTGCTGCGCTTTGCGGACCAGGGCGAGCTGCTGCTGGAGGACTTTTTTGACCCGGCCAGCGGCCAGGCCCCACTGGAGTTGGTCAGCCAGACCGGTGAGCCTTTGCTGTTGCAGCCCAATTCAGCCGGCATCGCTTTGGCCGAAGGAGAGGAGTTGGTCTACGTGTATGGAGATCGGTCGACGTTGGGTGCTTGGCTGGCCGAAGAGCCGGGCTTCAACGCGGCGCTCCAAGAGGTGTTTGGCAGCAACGCTGCACAAGAGTGGGCTGCCTGGATCGCGCCTTCTGCTGAGGCTGGCGGCCTGGTTGCTGTGGCCCCATTGGCATTTGGACCGATTGCCGGTGGTGTGGGTGCCGGTGCTTTGGCCGCTGCAGCTGCTGGCGGTGGCGGAGGCACAACTGGCAACAACAACGGGCTCTCAGTCACTCCAGGTGCGCCAAGTGCCACACTGGTTGAAGACGGTGGCGTGGCCAACACCACCGCGGGGACAGCCAGCGCCACCATTGCACTGACCACAACCGGCGTGGTCGGCACGACCAGCTTTGACGCCACTTACCTCACGGCCAATGGCTGGTCGACAGCCGATGCGGGCGCGACCTACACCAAGGCCGGTACTTACGGAAATGCCACCTTGACCATCGCCAGCGGTGTGGTCAGTTACGCGCTGGACAACAGCAGCGCTAGCACCCAGGCACTGAGTGCCGGCCAGAGTGTCACCGACAGTTTCACCGTGCAAGTGACAGACGGCAGCGCCACGGCCGCGGCCAACGCGGTCTTTGCGATCAACGGCAGCAACGACGCCCCCACCGTCACCGTTGCCGCCACCAACCAAGCCGCCACCCGCGGCGTGGCTTTTCTCTACCAGCTTCCGGCTGGCACATTCACCGATGTCGACAGCGCCGCGTTGACTTACTCGGCCACGCAGGCCGATGGCGCCCCCTTGCCCACATGGCTGTCTTTCAACGCCACCGATCGCACTTTCAGCGGCACACCCGGCGCAGGGGATGGCGTTGTCTATGTCCAGATCACCGCCAGCGACGGCTCCTTAACCGCCTTTAGCACCTTCACGCTCAATGTCGGCTCTGCGCCCGTGGCGACAGACAACATCGTCAACAACAGCGAAGCGGTCGCAGGCTTTGCCGTCAGCGGTAGCGCCACGGCCTTGGTCGGTCAGACAGTGAGCGTATGGGTCTCGGGCAACCCCAGCATCGTCAAAACGGCCACCGTGAGCGCAGGTTCTGGTGGCCAGAACACCTGGCAAGCCAGCTTCACCAAAGACGATCTGCCCAAAGATGCTGACGGCAACATCCGGCAAGGCTTGATCTCTTTTGACTACAGCATGAAGGATGCCGATGGCAACGACGTCGACTATTACGGTGACGAAGTCACCGTGGACACCGTGGCCGAAACGCCGTCGATCACCTCCCTCGTGCCCACAGAGCTGAACCTGAGCACGTTGTCTGATGGTAAGTTCACTGTAGGTGGCGACGTGGCCGAAGACGGCACCATCACCGTGGCTTGGAAAGACAGCAAAGGCACTGTGTTGCTCAGCCAGACGAGCCAGGCCGCAGACGGCATCTGGTCCTTGAGCTTCAACGCAGGCGACATTCCAAAAGGCGAAGTGGCGCTCAGCATGTCGTTCGCAGACGCGCACCAAAACAGCGCAACCGATGTCGTTTCGTTGTCGGTCTTGGCGCTGAACGCAAAACTGCAGGGCAGTTCGGGCGCCGACACCTTCGGGTTCAAAGATGCCGCTGTCAGTGGATCGGCCTACGCCATTGAAAAGTTCAACCTTTCAGAAGGCGACAGGCTCCACATCAGTGATTTGCTAACGGGCTTTTCGGTCGGGGTGAGTGATTTGTCAAAGTGGGTCAGCCTGGCTACAGACGCTCCCAATAACAAAGCCGTTTTGACCATCGACATAGATGGTGCAGGAGCAGGCATCGCCCAGCATGAGATCTATCTGCAGAGCACCGATCTGGGAGCCTTAACGCTGGCCGCTCTGATCAGTGATGCGGTGATTTATTGAGCGGATACACAAAAGTCTTGAAAACGCCCTGCGGATTTTCGACTTTTGTGATTGCGGGTGAATTCTTTGAATTTTGTGGAAACCCCCCCATAAAGATATGAGGCGTCCCATGAGGATGCGATTCTCAGCGGGTAGCGCCTTGCCGATACTTTCAACTTTGTTGCTGATGCTGATTTGTCCCGAGTCAATTCAAGCATTTCGACATCTTTAGTAAAAAAACAATTAATGAAAAATTCCATTATTTGGGTTCTGACCTTTGTGTTGGGCTCAACGTCGGCGCAGGCCCAAAATGTGGAGGCTGACCACTTGGGCGCGCTGCTCAACGTTGCCGTGACAGACAGCCCGGCGGTCAGGGCCCGGCAGTCCGAGGTGGGCGCAGCGAAGTCCGAGGTGCAAACTGCCAATTGGCAGTTCTGGCCGACCCCC
>CAIZSE010000053.1 GCA_903935585.1 uncultured Burkholderiales bacterium
CGCAGGATCGCAATTTCTTCGTCATCGAAAAGCTTGCGGACCATGATGTAGCCGTCCTGATCGTACTGGGCACGCTGATCAGGGGTGAGGATGGAACCTGGCATATTGTCTCCAAGAGTTTGAGGAGATTCAATCACAGCACGGCAAGTATTGCAAAAACTATTGTCTGCACCGCCTGTGATGCTGAAGAGCAGAGTGGCATGGTCCATCCGGCCTAATGGTTGGCGTGCACCCGCAGGTCCAGGCTACAGCCTACAGAACAACGTTATGGCCGAGAGCTGACGATATGCCCGCAGGCTGGGCTAAAGACGACAAATTCAATTGATCTCAGTCGACCTTTGCGCCAGACGCCTTGATGATTCCAGGCCACTTGCCCAAGTCTTCCCTGATGACCTTCGTGAAGGCTGAGGGGGGCGTAAAAGGTGCAAGTTCAAAGCCTTGCGATGTCAACTTTTCCCTCATGGCGGGCATGGCTAAAATTTTGCCAATCTCTGCGTGAAGTCTTGTGACGACATCGGGTGGGGTATTTGCGGGGGCTATGAATCCAAACCATGTGTTGACTTCGTACCCCTTCACGCCACTTGTATCCAGTGTGTTTATTGTGGGTAGCAGCGGCGACCGGGTGAGGCTTGTAACGGCCAAGCCCTTTAGTTTGTTGTCCTTGATTTGATTGATGACTGTGGGGGTATTGAAGAAGCCCATGTTCACCTCGCCGCTCATGACAGCCAAAATACCCTGTGGCGCACCCTTATAAGGCACGTGTACCAAATCAGTCCCGGTCAGCTGTCCAAAAAGAACACCTGAGAGGTGGTGGCTGGTCCCGCTGCCACCAGACGAGAAGGTCATGGTTCCAGGCTTGGCTTTGGCTGCAGCAATGATGTCAAGGGGACTTTTGGCGGGGCTGTCAGGAGGGACAACCATCACGTTTGACACGCCACCTACGTGCAAGATCGGCGAAAAATCCTTCAAAGAGTCGTAGCCTGGTTTGGCATACAACGAGAGATTGAAAACCAGTGTGCCTTGAGAAGCAAACGCGATGGTGTAACCGTCTGGCGTGGCGCGCGCGAGCTCGGCCATTGCAATGGTTCCACCTGCGCCAGGCTTATTTTCAACAACCACGGGTTGACCCATTGCCATGGCAAGTTCAGTCCCAATGGTGCGAGAAAGGATGTCTGCCGTGCTGCCTGCTGCCAAAGGCACCAGCAGCTTGATTGGACGCGCAGGGTAAGCTTGCGCATGCACCTTAGAAAAGGGAAAAATTGCGAAAGTCAGGGCAAGTGCTGTAAGGGTGGCGCGGTGCATCTTCATGGTCAAACCTCTCAATGAGTGTGGAGTGGACGGGACTTAAACGGGGTGTCGAAAAATTCCTGTAATGCGTCGAATCAGCGCAGCAGGTAGGTGGGGCTGGACCAGATGAGGTGGCCATCTTCGAGAGTGATGCAAACGTAGAGGGCGTCCTCAAATACCTCGCTGCGAAGGATGCGACGCGATAATTTTGCAGTGAAAGCCTTGTTTTTTTCAGGCAACCGAAAGACGCGCGCTTGGCGCTTGATGCCGCCGCTGGTTTTTAGCACCGTGTCTTCAAGTCCAATGTCGGCAATGTTAATGTTGGCCTTTACAAGGCCCGTATCGAACTTCAATATTCCTGAGGTGCCGTCTTTGAGCGTGATGTCGGCGCCACCAAATCCACCCGTCGTTAAGGCAGACCAAGAGAGCTGGTCGTGTTGGGATTGTTGCAAGGGTTTGTCGATATTCCAAAGGTTGATGGGCTGAAAGCTTTCAATGCTGTTGCCCTCAAACGTTGCTGTGCCATCCCACACACTTTGACGACCACGGCCACGATACTCCGAGCCTTCCCAGACGATGCGGATACGGCGGCCTAATTGCGCCTGAGTGTACGGACGCCAAGTTTCAAATACGCTGGTTCTGTTGCGGATTTCAATGCGCTCGATAGGTGCGCCTGCTGAAACGTCAATCTCGAGAGTCACGCTGTCGTCGTCACAATGGAGAATGTCACCCATGCGAGCTTCAAGAACGGTGGAGATGACGCTCCCGCCTAAATTGGGGTCGTCTCCATAAAGTTGTGCAGGCGAGTCGAATCGCACCCGGGTATCCAGGTGCACACGGCAACCCGTGCTTGCATAGTGATGGCGGCGTCGAAGTGCTTCAAACAACGCATCGCGCGACAAGTCCTTGGCCAGCAAACAAGACAGTCCACCATAAGCGCCGAACAAGGATGCGCCTGGATGGCTTGCACCGTGACGGCCCTTGTGGCCGTCTGAATTTGCCAGCACGCCTACGCGGTAACCTTGGTCAAACGCATCTTCCAAAAGCCACTCGAAGGTGCCCCAGTCTGAATGCAACTCAACCGATCGTTCGATTCGGCCATCATGCGCCACCTTGATGTCCGCATAGCGCCCGCCAATGTGCGCGAAAACGACGGCGTTTTCGTCTTTCAGGGCCGTGAAGAGGTCTGCGGCGCTGTTGGCATCGGTAGCTACGTCGCTCAGGTCTTCTACCAGCGCATGGTGTGAGCGATGGATCTGCCGACCCTCGTCACGGTACATCACGTTTCGATCACCACCCAGGCCTGTGTTACCTGACCACTCATAGCCGGGAAATATGATGAACTCCCCATCCTTGTTGTATTCACCGGTGAGGCGGTTGAGCTCTTCCCAGAACGGCGTGGTGATCTGGAAGTCGTTTCCTTGGTGGCTCATGGCATCCAGAAATGCCTGATCCCGAGCAAACTCGATGAGTTCGCGGGCCGAGTTTGTACCGATTGTTTCTTCCGATTGGCCGTGCAGGTCGGCCCAGAAGGGAAGCAGCTCGAGTGCTGCTTCAATTCGAAGCGGATTGCTGGTACACACGATGTTGCCTGCTGCATCACGCACCGTTACTCGCAGTTCGCCAGTTTGCTCCACGCTCAGGTCACGCAAAGTTGTGGCGAGCCGAGCGTCATCTATGTCAATGTGCAAAGGCAATCCCTTGACAGGCAAGGATGGCTCCAGTGAAAAGCGTCCCTTGGTTTGGTGGCTTGGGTTGCCCCACTTGTCCTCGCCCTTGAACCCGAGACTAAATGACTGGCCCATCTTTCGCTGCGTTGGCAAAATGGCCTTGAATCCGACGGGCGGTCCCGCCACAACGGGTATGGTCGGTTGCAAAGGAAGCTCGACATAGTTGTACGTGGCGAATGCATCGACCAGCACCTTGAATTCAAACGTCGGCTCAGTGAAGGTTTGAATGCGTATGCCAGGCGAGCCTTTGCGCGTGTCGCCGATGCGCACTGTGATGGTTTCGCCATCGCGCAGAAAACCGCGTTGTACGCGGATAAGTAGAGTTTTGTCCCAAGGCCGAATGTTGCCCTTCATGTCGTAGCGCAATTCAAGCACGGCACCATTGCTGGCTTCGGCCGTGACATAGTTCCAGCCCGCTGGATCAGCAAACTGCATCTTGCCCATATCACTCGCAAAGCGATGCACGATCTTCAAACTTCCAGTATCGTCAATGCCGAAATAGCCAGCGGTGTAAGTTAGCGTCAGCGAGGCAAAAGAGCCCGCCTCACAGGGCGTGTCGGGCGAAATGATGGCGTGACCCGCACGGTCGTTGAGGTATGTGGAGTGGAAGGCGTTGTTGCGCATGGGTAAGAGTGAGCTTGGTTTCAGGATGTTAAAAAAGGCCCAGGCGGATTGAAATCAAATTTCAAGGCATAGGGCGTGGGGGGCACGCTCATGCGCTGGAAACTGATGGGCGCATGGCCAAAGCTGCGACCGATGATGTGAACCTCCAGGCCGAAGGTGCGGGGTGGTATCCCCATCAGGGATGTATCTTTGGCGTCAAGCTGTGTGACCCAGGCCATGCCCTCGGACTCCAAAGTGGGCGCCGAAAATTCGTTGGCCAGAACCTTCTTGAGGTTGGTGTCTTCTAGCCGCTTTTCGGCCATCCTCAAAATCTTGGAAAACCTTGTCGCGGGCAGGTACAACTGACTGGTGCAGGTGAACTTGCTGCCAATATCCAGGCTGCGGCGAACCATCACAAATCCTTTGGGGTCCATGCCGAGGGCTGCTGACCAAGGGCCATCCTCGCGCACAAGTTGACGCTCAAGGATGGTTGCGAATACTGGCAGAGCAGGTCCGCCACCGGGGGGCAGAAAGCGGAAATGCCATGAGTCCTCAATGGGGCGGCGTATGCTCCCTACGAAGGTGCCATGGCCTTGTCTGCGCACCAAAAAGCCCTCGTCCATCAACCGCCCAAGGGACTTTTGAGTTGTGCCAAGGCTCAGGCCAAGTGCCTCACTGAGTTCACGCTCTCCCATGATTTTGGTGCCCACGGGCAATTCACCGGCGTCCACTGCACCAATGATGGCGTGACGTAGACGCGCATGCTTGGGCATGACGATCCCCGCAGTCTTGAACCTGGCCACAATGAAGGAGGATGCTGGTTGCATGAGGCTCATATTAGAGTTCATGTTTAAGCGCGTCAATGGCATTAGAGCTATAGAGCTTTAAGGCCACTCAGGATCGTTCTTGAAAGCAGTAGAAATCTTTCAAATGACTTGTACCTCAGGGTTGACTGTCGCGCCAATCCTTCGCGGTGCATCTTTTGTGCTGCCGATGCTTTGAGTCAATTTATGCCCAGAGGCCTTGAGTTGCCAACCCAAAAAATCAGTGTTTCTGGGTGATTCGCAAGGCTGCGGTTTCAAGGCTTGGGGAAACCATTGCGACCCGGAAACTCCGGGGCAAGCTCTCTGGCGTTGGGCATTTTTAGCCACAGTCTGAGCATTCGGCGGCGAGTCGCTGCGTCCTCATGGTCTTCAAAACAGTGCGCGAATGCAGCACCGCATAGTTGTTGGCAAATTGCAGGTCACCCGGTTCCATCAGCATATCCACACGAATGTCAGGTGATTGCATGATTTGGTCAAAACAATCCAAGGCCTCGATTTCGACTTTGGACAAGGGCACACCTTTGATATCGCAGCCCAACTCCAAATACTGACGCAAATAGCGGCAACTCAACTTGCCTTTGTGATAGCTGAAAATCGGCGACAGACTGGGCTCGGGTTCACACAGATGTTCAAAATAAAACATCCGGTAGAACAGGCCCAAATATTCTGGATGCTTCTCCAAAATTTCGTTGTAAATTCGAGCCACACTGACCAGACTGCTCACGCCCCCCTGCTTGGCTTTGCGTACGCACAGCAGACCGACTACATCCGATGGGTCTGAGTGGTATGGCAAATAAAGATTGGTTTCATAAACACGTGTGCGAATGTCTTTGGGGTCGCCCACCGCCATCACTTCGCCCAACAAGTCGCCACGCGGGTTTTGGCACACAGGCAAGCCCAGGTGCAAACCAATGCCGTAGTACACCGCTTTCAGTTCATCTTCACTGTAGCGATCCACCGGCAAGCCGCGCCACAGAGCAAATCCTCTGCCGTTTTCGAGGACTTCTGCCAAATCTGTAAGCAATTTTTTCAAAGCGTGACCGATTGGAAAGTCATCGCTGGTGAAATTGGGAAAACTGAGACCCTTGCCCTGAAGCGTTGCCAGTGCGTCATCCAGGGCTTGAATGTGTGACGGATCAAGATGGAGGACCCAGCTGGCGTCGGTCTGGATATCCTTGCCCGTCCATGCCGCTGGACCTGTGACTGGTTGTTTAAGCACGATGCTCATTGATTGACTCTTTCGCTGGAGGCTATTGATGAAACTGGTTGACCCTGCCCATCAGTTGGGCTGTGAAGTTAGGCCATTTGTTTGCATCAGGCTTTCACAGGCTTGCACTCACCGCACATGAACATGCTCTGGTTGAGCAATCGTCTGAATATTCCCAGGGCCCGCGGCTTGTGAAGCCCACATTTGTAGCAACTGATCGAAGACATGTTGGCCGAGTCCTGGAAGGGGGATCCGCCTTCTTTGGTCTTGTAGCGCAACCCGTCTTTGGCGATTTTGGACTCTTGTTCTTTGCTCATAGGTGGATTCTAGGCTTGCAAGCTTGCAAAATCCTATTTATGTTTTGAGCGTGTGATCGCACCTTTGCCGCGTGCAGCCATCACTGCATGTTTCACCGGTCGATTGGGGCCCGCTTTTTATGAAATTCAAACCTGCCCCAAGGCCTTTGACAGTGCGGCTGCCTCTTTCACCAAGATGGCACTGAACTGGCGTACCTTGTCTTCTTTGAGGCGAGCCCCCGGCCCAAAAACAGCAATGGAACCTGCCACCTGGCCATGGCTGTCGAAAAATGGTGCGGCAATGGCCACAGCGCCTTCAATCAATGCGTTTTTGCTGGTGGCATAACCGCGTGTTCGGATCTGCCGCAGTTCTTGTGCAAAGCGAATCGGGTCCAGGGCCATGCCTTCGGCGTAGCGTTCTATGGCTTCAATGGACGTGTTGGCATACGCCAAAATCACCTGACCACTGGCGCCCAGGATAATGCGCTCTTGGTAGCCCATGCCGCGTTTGAAACTCAGTGCCTGTGGGCTGGGCATTTCGGCAATGCAAAGTCGCATATTGCCCTGGGGCACAAACAGGGCCACGGTTTCCTGGGTGGATTCCCACAACCGGTGCAGCATGGGTTGGCCAAGGGCCGCGATGTTTTGACCCGATGACCAAACGTGCGTGAGTTGTCCAACGGCCGGCCCCAGCCTGAATTTTTGGGGCTCGCCCGTGGACACCACAAACCCCGATTGCACCAAAGTTTGCAGCAAACGGTAAAGCGTAGGCCGGCTCAAGTTGACCCGTTGCAGCAACTGGGCGGCGCTCAGTTCATGGTCGTTCGCCGTAAAGGCCTTCAGGATGTCCAAGGCCCGCTTAACCGCACGAACCCCATCGCCGCTGGTGGATTTCAAGTTCAAGTGTTTTCCTTCATGGCTTTGGAGGCGGGCTGACATGCAAAACCCTGTCCTCACTGTGTGTATAAGGTTGTCCGTCTGGTGGACTTAACTATGATTTTAATGAGACAGCTTCAGCCCTCATGGACTGAGCTCTGGAATTCACTGATGCAATGGAGGCGTTTTTTATGAACAAGGACATGGCTGAAACCCTGACACGGGTAGGTCCTGGCACACTCATGGGCAATCTGATGCGGCGCTATTGGGTGCCGGCCTTGATGACCAGTGAAATTGAGCAGCCCGACGGCCCACAAGTCCGGGTTGAGCTGATGGGCGAAAAGCTGCTGGCCTTTCGCAACACCGATGGCAAAGCCTGCATCATCAGCGAGTTTTGTTCACACCGTGGCGTATCGCTTTACTTCGGGCGCAACGAAGAAAACGGCATTCGCTGCGCCTACCATGGCATCAAATTTGATGGTGACGGCCAGTGTGTGGATGTCCCTTCCAACCCTCAAGCGTGTGCTAACCGGCACATCAAAGGCTACCCTTGTGTGGAGCGTGGCGGCATCGTCTGGACCTACATGGGGCCTGCGGACAAGATGCCCGAGCCGCCCGAGTTGGAGTGGTGCACCTTGCCTGCGAGCCATGTGTTCGTGTCCAAGAGGTTGCAATACTCCAACTACCTGCAAGCCATGGAAGGCGGTATCGATACCAGCCATGTCTCGTTTGTGCACCGCTACGAGGTGGACACCGATCCGATGCACAAAGGCGTGAAAGCGCTGGACTACATCAAGGCCGATGGCAACGTGGTGTTCGAGATCGAGAAGACCTCCTTCGGCATGACCTTGTTTGGGCGTCGCATGGGCGAACCCGACAGTTTTTATTGGCGCATCACGCAGTGGCTTTTTCCCTGGTTCACCATGATCCCGCCATTTGGCCACCACGCGCTGGGCGGGCATGCCTGGGTGCCGATCAATGACCACGAATGCTGGGCCTGGAGCATCAACTGGCAACCCAAACAAGCCCTGACCGTTGAAGAAAACGAAGCCATGGCTGCAGGCAAAGGCATTCATGTCGAATACGATGCGCCGGGCAGTTTTGTGCCCAAGTCCAACCGCGACAACGATTACTTGATGGACCGAAAGGCCCAACAAGAAAAACGTGCCTACAGCGGGGTTTTTGGTTTTTCGGCCCAGGACTATTCGCTGCAAGAAAGCATGGGCGCCATCCAGGACCATGCTGCCGAGATGCTGCTGCCCTCTGACCGTGCCATTGTGATGGCGCGCCGCATGTTGCACGATGCAGCGGTGGCACTGGAGCAAGGCATCGAGCCGCCGGCCCTGGATGCAAGCGAGCAGCGCGTGCGCCCTGCGGGTGTTTTGCTGCCCAAGGGTGACGACCCCTTGGTGTGGGCAAAAACGCATTTGGCCAACGGCCTGGACGAGCCGGTTTTTTCGATTTAACCCCCGGATACCGCATCACTTCACGACAACAGGAGACAACATGACAACTTTCAAACGCCGCCAGGTGGCCGCCCTGGCTCTGGCCAGTCTGGGCCTGTTGGCTGCAACGCAAGCATCGGCCCAAGAGTGGTCCCCGACCAAGCCTGTGCGCATCATCGTGCCCATTACGGGCAGCACCAACGATGTGCTGGCCCGGTTGATTGCGCCCAAACTGCAAGAGGTCTTGGGCCAGCCCGTGGTGGTTGAAAACAAACCCGGTGCGGGGGGGAACATTGGTGCCGACATGGTGGCCAAGGCCGCACCCGATGGGCACACTTTGCTGATTGGCTACAACGGCCCTTTGGCCATCAACGTGAGTCTGTTTGACAAGATGCCCTATGACCCGGTCAAGGATCTGGCCCCGATCACCCTGATGGTCAAGGCGCCGCAGTACCTGGTCGTCAATCCGGCATCGGGGATCACCAGCGTCAAGGATTTTGTGGAAAAAACCAAGGCCAATCCGGCCAAGTACTCTTACGGTTCGGTGGCCTTGGGCAGTGCTTCGCACCTGACCATGGAAATGTTCAAGTCGGCGGCAGGGTTTCACATCACGCACATTCCTTACCGTGGCGCAGGCCCTGCGGTCAGTGATTTGATTGGCGGAAACATCCAGGCCGCTTTTTTTGTGCCGGGCAATGTGCAGCAATTTGCCAAAGAGGGCCGGCTCAAGCTTTTGGCCACATCGGGCCTCAAGCGTTTTGCCAGCACACCCGATATTCCCACCCTCAGCGAGTCGGGCTATCCCGACTTTGAAGCCACCTCATGGATCGGATTTCTCACTGCGGGCGGCACACCTGCACCCATCATCGATCGCTACCACCGCGAGATCGTGAAAATCGTGCGCTCGCCCGAGATCACCAAGCGCTTGCTGGAAATGGAGTTTGAAATTGTGGCCACAACACCCAACCAGTTCCGGGACTGGATCGGCTCCGAAATCAAGCGCTGGGGCAAAGTGATCAAAGACACCGGCACCAAGGCGGAATGAGCGGTATGGGCCCATCGCGTCTGTCAGGCAAAGTGGCCTTGATCACCGGGGGAGGCTCTGGCATCGGTGCCGCCACGGCACACATTTTTTGCCAGGAGGGCGCCTCGGTGTTTTTAGTGGATGCCGATGCGCAGGGGCTTGAGCGAACACGCCAGTCGATTGTGCAAAACCTGCCCCATGCCCAGGTACTTTGTACCCAGGCGGATGTCACGGACCGTGACTTGGCCCTGCAAGCGGTGTCCTATTGTGTCAAGGCGTTTGGTGGCCTGGACATCCTGGTCAACAACGCCGCCATGCGCAACTATTCACCCGCGGCCGAGGCAACAGCTGCCGAATGGCACGCCATTGTGGGGGTCAACCTGGTGGGCATCACACACTATTGCCACGCGGCTTTGCCGCACCTGCGAAGCAAGGGGCAGGGCAGCATCGTGAATGTGTCGTCTTGCTATGCCGTCAAAGGCCGCAAAGGCATGGCTTTGTACGACGCCACCAAAGCCGCGCAATTGGCGCTGACCCGTTCATTGGCCTGTGAAGAAGCGGTGCATGGTGTGCGTGTCAATGCGGTGTGTCCCGGCTCAACCTTGACCGACTTTCATGTGGGTCGCGCCCAAAAAATCGGCAAAAGCGTTGAGCAACTCAAAACCGAGCGCAAAGACAGTTCCTTGCTGGGCCGCTGGGCGAGTCCTGAAGAAATCGCTTGGCCCATTTTGTGGATGGCTTCTTCAGAGGGCTCTTTCATCACCGGCAGCACCCTGGTGGTGGACGGCGGCTTGCACATCGTTTGAATCACACCGCAGGCATGCAGGCTTGGCGCGCGCTTTGGCTGCGCGTCGGGTGCACAGTCGAAACCGATCAGGGTTCGATCTGGATCAGAATTTCATTTCTGCGGTTCCAGGGCAGCGTGAACGGATCGTCGTACCGCGCGACCTGCACTTGGGGGCTGAGTTTCAATTTTTTGGCCAACGCCCAAGAACGCAGCTGATCGGTTTGCGCCTGAATGGTCGCCTGCGTTGTCCAGCCACTGAAGCGCACGGCAACCACCTCGTGCTCTGGGACCTTGCGCAACTGAATTTGCGGGCTCAAGGGTTGCGGCAAGGACTGCAGGCTTTCTGCAGACGGCATCACGAAATGCACACGCCAGCCTTGCTCGACAGGCGCCACGGTCACTGGGGCGGTCATGGCAATTTTTCGTTGTTCACCCACTTCGGCTTGTAGGTTGTTGCCAAAAATATAAGAGGCTATGCGCCTGAAACCGCTGCGACTGGCCGCATCAAAGTCGCCATCCAATTGCGTCTCTGCCACAACAAAAGCCGAGTAGAGCCGGCGCTCAAATGGCGGGGCTGAGTCGATCACCGTGTAACGGGGTTCTTCAATGGCCATTGCGGCCTCACAGATAAAAACAAGCAGTGAAAGTATCCATCGCATCTTCGCATCCTGTTGGTGGTCAAGAAAGTGTCATCCAGCACTCCGGCATTGGTCAATGCAGCTTTGATTTGGAGGCAAGCCCAGGTCATGCCTTTGGGTTTGCGTGTAGGATAAACCCACTGCTTGTTACCCACCCTGAAAGTCCGGGTTTCCCACGTCTGAAGTCCGGTTTTTCCATCCAGCAGCATCCCTGATGAACACCCAAACCATGCAAAATGATGAAGGCTATCTTGGCCACTCCGGCCCTTCACTTCATAACCTTGTTTACTGCAGCCGCGCAGCCCCTGGGATGGATGCGGCAGCGATCGCCAAGATCATTGCGACAGCCAAGCACCACAACCCCAGGTTTGGTATCACCGGATTGTTGGTATTTGGCAGCGGGATCTTTTTCCAATGGCTGGAGGGGCCACGCGACAACATCACCAGCCTGATGCAGATCATCACCGCGGACCCCCGTCATTCAAGTGTCGTTCTGATCAGTGAAGAAAATGAAGTGCGCGACAGGTTGTTCCCTGATTGGGACATGGAGTTGGTGGAGGCCGCCGATATCCGGGATGTTTTGGCAGATGCCATGCAAGAAGCGACCGATGCAAAACAAAAGCAAGTCCTGGCCCAATTGCTCGATGAACTCAAGGCCGGGTCTCTGGGGGAGTTGGGCGCTGCTTGAGTGTTGGGGCGGACGAAACACGGCGCAGAAGCCACTTTCTGTGTAACTTCCAGACAAAGATGCTGGACGTCATCGGGTGAGTTGAAGTAAGCTACAAGGTTTTCAACGCAACTCGTTGTCGCTCATGGACAGTCCCCTTCCTTCGATACCAGCCAAACGCTATTTCACGATCGGTGAAGTGGGCGAGTTGTGCGGTGTCAAGCCGCATGTTCTGCGCTATTGGGAGCAGGAATTCACTCAGCTGCGACCCGTCAAACGCCGTGGTAACCGCAGGTATTACCAGCACCACGAAGTTCTGATGATTCGGCGCATTCGTGACCTGCTGTATGACCAGGGCTTCACCATCAGCGGTGCGCGCAACAGATTGCAAGAGTTGGTGCATGGCGACAGGTCGCCAGGTCGAGGCCTGAACGAAGCATCCGGTCTGGATGGCGAATCAACGGCATTCAACGAACATGCTGGCGAGTTTTCGGTTTTCGCCTTGGCCGATGTCGACTTTTCCAGCGACAACAGCCATGACACTTCGCTTCAAAAAGAGTTGGTCGCCATCAGAGCTTTGCTCACCCTTTGAGCGCCACTTTATCCGGGTATAATTTGCAGCTTGTCGGCGTGTAGCGCAGCCTGGTAGCGCACTTGCATGGGGTGCAAGGGGTCGCGAGTTCGAATCCCGCCACGCCGACCATTTATTCCAAACAAAATCAACGGGTTACAGCTTGACGGCTGTAACCCTTTTTTTTTGACGGATTCAAATCAAGTTTTGCAAATGGTGTCACTTGGACTTCATTTTCTCAGAGTCGCAAAACTATTCATCCGTCAAGTTGATGGGCTGCCCCGTCTCCAGCAGATCCATCAACAGCTGCATGACCTGCGTGCCTGAGGCAGAGTAGGGGTCGTATTCGGGGTGCTGGAGCCTGATCATGGGGTCGTCTACCGATAGGTTGACGAGGGCCATGGACCATTTTCCGAATTGGCGTGCCTGGATTTCTTCGTACTGCAGCAGTTCGACATCTTTGTGGCGCGGGTCTGCCGCAATGCGGCGAAAGAGCGCGTTGACGCGGCTGCGCTCACCTTCGAGCACCTGAATGAAAAATCCCTGGCCCTGGCACAACACACCCGAAATGCCTTGTGCATTGTTGTGCCCCTGGGCTTTCTCCAGGATGGAGCGGGTGACTGTGGTGGTTTGCGGGCCCGCCGAGCGACTGACATAAAGCAGCCGCACCGTCATGCCGAGGCTTGCTGGCTTCATGACGCTTGCCGCAGCGCGTTGCGGTCGAGGCGTTCGTTTTCGCGGCGTTCAAACAAATTGAGCATCCAGGCCACACGCTGGGGCATGGCACGATTTGGAAAATACGCCTTGTTGCCGGTTTGTTGTGTCGCCGCCTGGCAGCCTTCCACCAGGCCCACAATCGCCGCCAGTGGGGGTGGGCTGTGGTCAGACACGCGGATCCAGTGCACCTGTGTCCAGGCGCTGGCCAGCAGCATGAGCTTGCGTGTGGTGCTCACCACGGTGCGCTTGTTGACCGAGTCCAGGCCTTCCCGCCGCAGTTGGTAGCCGATGTCGGCGTAGATCATGCTGGCGGCGCAAATGGCGGCGCGGCAATCGGGTGGCAAGGCTGCAATGCCCGAATGCGCTTGTTTGTAAAGGCGGTCTGCTTCTTCCAGCAGGCGGCTGACCACTTGCGCGATGGCGGGGGTGAATGTGGGCTTGGCAAGCCAGGCGTCTGGCTGCACACCGGCTTCGATCATCCAGCGCCGTGGCAGATAGAGCCGGCCTATGCTGGCATCGTGCCCCACGTCGCGGGCTATGTTGGTCAGTTGCATGGCCACGCCCAACTCGCAGGCGCGGGACAAGGTGTCCATGCTTTGTGGCCCCATGATCCAGCTCATCATGGCCCCCACACTGCCCGCCACGCGCGCGCCATAGGCGTGCAGGTCTTCGATGCTGTCGTAAGTCCGGCCAGCGGCATCCCAGGCAAAGCCTTCGATGAGCGCATCCAGCAAATGGCGTGGCAATTTGTACTGCTGCACGACCAGGCTCAGGGCATGGTCTTCCACATGGTCGTGGGGTGTGCCGGCATAGATGGCGTCCAGGCGCACTTGCAACACTTCCAGGGGTGTGTCGCCAGGCTGGGCTTCGTCCACCAGGTCATCGGCCACCCGACAAAAAGCATAGAGCGCGATGGCCGCGGTGCGCACACGGGGTGGCAGCAGTCGGCTGGCTGCAAAAAATGTCTTGGAGCCGCCTTGCATCATGGCCACGCAGGCCTGCAGGTCTTGCGAGTCGAAGTTCAACTCTTGCGTGACCACGGGCGCTGCGGGCAGGTCGGGGACCGCACGGATCGAGGGTTTGCGTTCAGACTGTGACATGGGGGACCACCGTTTCCAATGCTTTGGCAGACATGAGGACACCGGGAACGCCTGCCCCCGGATGGGTGCTGGCGCCGACCACGTACAAACCGGGCACATCTTCGCTTCGGTTGTGCGGGCGGAACCAGGCGCTTTGCAGCAGCAAGGGCTCCAGGCCAAAGCCTGCGCCTTTGTAAGACCAGAGTCGGTCATGAAAATCTTGCGGCGTGGTGACCTTGGAGGTCACGATGCTTTCGCGCAGACCTGGCAGCACGCTGGCTTCCAGGCTTTCGGCAATCGCTGCACGGTAGGTTTCGGCGTGTGCGGCCCAGTCGGTGCCACTGTCCAGGTGCGGCACCGGCGAGAGCACATAAAAAGTGTCGCAGCCTTCAGGGGCCAAAGACGGGTCGGTGGCGGTGGGGCGGTGCAGGTACAGGCTGAAGTCGTCGGCCAGTTTGTGGCGCTTGAAGATGTCTTGCAACAGGCCCTTGTAGCGGGGCCCCAGCACCATCATGTGGTGCGGCACATCCTTGTACTGGCGTGAGGTGCCGAAGTACCAGACGAACAGGCCCATGGAGTAATGGCCATTTTCGATTTTGCGGTCGGTCCAGACCCGGCGGTGCTCGGGGGCCACCAGGTTTTTGTAGGTCCAGGCGGTGTCGGCGTTGCTGACCACGATGTCAGCAGCGATGAACTCGCCGGTGTCGAGTTCGACGCCGCAAGCCTTGCCGTTTTCAATGCGGATTTGGGTCACGGGCGCGTTGCAGCGAACGGGCACGCCACGCTCTTGCAGCAAGCCCACCAGACCACGCACGATGGCGCCGGTTCCCCCCATGGCCGAGTGCACACCCCAAGTGCGTTCCAGCGAATTGATGAGGGCGTAGGCGCAGGTCACAGCAAACGGGTTGCCACCAATCAGCAGGGGGTGAAAGCTCATCACGATGCGCAGCTTTTCATTGCGGATGTGCTTGGCCACCAGGCTGTAAAGGCTGCGCCAGGCCCCCATGCGCATGAAGTCCGGAATGGCCGCCAGCAAGTCGGTGATTTTGTCGAAGGCCATGTCGCCCATGCCTTCAAAGCCAAGCGTCTTGCAGCGTTCGGCATCTTGCAAAAAGCGCTCATAGCCTGGCAGGTCGGACGGCTCGAATCGGGCCACTTCTGCGCGCATGTGTTCGGCATCGCCGTTGTAGTCAAACCAGGTGCCATCGGAAAAACGCACGCGGTAAAAAGGGTCCATCGCCACCAGCGTCACGTCATCGGCAAAGCGCTTGCCGCACAGCGTCCACAGCTCTTCCAGCAAAAAAGGTGCGGTGATGATGGTCGGACCTGCATCGAATGTGAAACCGTCTTGCAGATGCACATAAGCACGCCCGCCTGGCGCATCCAGCTTCTCAAGCACTTTGACCTGATAGCCCTTGACGCTCAGGCGAATGGCCGCAGCCAGCCCGCCAAAACCGCTGCCGATGACGACGGCCACAGGGCGGGTGTCGTCTGCCGTGCCGGTGGTCAGCGGGGAGCGCTGTTTCAGGCCCGGTGTGCCAAAACCTTCGGTGCGGTATGCGTTCATGGGGGCCTTCAGGGGGGGGTGGTCAAAGCCGGCTTGGCTGGGGTCTGGCGCATGGCCCAACCCCACAGCCGCTCCAGTGGCCAGGGAAAAACCATGATGATGTGTTCAACAATCGCCAGCCCCAGCAGGGTGGCCAGCATGACCCAGCCGGTGGTGATGGCCACAGCGCCCTGTTGGGCCAGCCACACCAGCCAGAACCAGGTGCCCATGGCCACGCCCATGGACAGCACAAACCACAGCGTCATGTCGCGCGTGCGGAAATAGCTGGCCAGATAACTCAGGTGAGCCGGCAGGTATTGCGCACCGTTTTGCGGCACGCCAAAAAACAAATTCAATTTGGCCGACAGGCGCATGAACCACAGCAGCGCATAGGTGCAAATGGCCACATGGCTGGACTGGCCTTCTTGCATCCACCACAGCAGGGCCAAGTTGGCCAGCAAGGCCAGCTCGTGGTAGAGCATGACCTGCACCGATTGAACAAAGCGATCCCAGCCATGCGCACCGGGCGTGAGCGGGGTTTTGCGCGGGCCGGTGATCCAGCCTGTCAAAAAAGCCAGTTCGTGCCAGCCCCACATCACGATCACGCTGCCAAAGGCCAGGTAGGCGTTGAACACGCTGACTTCGCGCATGCTGTGGGCTACGCCCACAAAACTCAGGGCCAGCAACACGGTCCAGCCGGCCATGCTGAAGCGAAAGCTGCGCGCAGGCAACCGGTCGAGCCACAAGATCACACCCGTGCCTAACCACCAGCACAGCGCCGTGAACACGCAGGCCCAAATGACTTCAGTCACCATGCAGGTTCCATTCGGACCAGGGGTGACAGGTCTTGTTCAATCACAGGCATGAAGTACAAGCGACCAAAGGTGAGGGCGGCCTTGACGGCGCACACGCCTTGCTGAACCTTGCCCACCACACCGCCCCGGGCCTTGGCTTTTTCCATGGCTTGCGACAGTGCAAACAGGCGCTCCAGCCCACGGCGAAATTGCGGGTTGTCGGTGTCCAGGGCCAGCGGAAAGACCTGTTTGGTGATCTCGGTGGTGATGCGGAACACCTGGTAGTCGTATTCGCTCGAATCGAGGCCCATGGCCTCGTGCAGCATGGGCCGGGTGTGGTCACGCACGTACATGGTGGCGTACACGGCCAGCAGGAAAAAACGGACCCACAGCTTGTTGACCCCAGTGAGCAGCTTCGGGTTGGCCCGCATGATCAGAGCGAAGGCTTCGCCGTGGCGGAACTCGTCGTTGCACCACAAATCAAACCAGCGAAAGATGGGGTGGAAGCGTTTTTCGGGGTGCTTTTCAAGCTGACGGAAGATGGTGATGTAGCGCGCGTAGCCGATTTTCTCGGACAGGTAGGTCGCGTAGTAAATGTATTTGGGCTTGAAGAAAGTGTATTTTTTGGTGCGCTTGAGATTGCCCAGGTCAATGCCCAGGTTGAAGTCGCGCAGGGACAGGTTGATGAAGCCCGCGTGGCGCGATTCGTCGCGCGCCAGATAGGTCATGAGCTGCTTGATGTCGGGGTTGGTGACGTTCTTGCGGATTTCGTTGTAGAGCACACAGCCCGAAAACTCCGAAGTCAGCGAGCTGACCAGAAAGTCCATGAATTCCTGGCGCATCTCGGGTGACAGCGTGGCCATGCCGGCAGCGACTTCATCGGCAAAAGCCGCATCGCGCTGGAAGTGGTCATGGTTGTTGTCACCCTCGTACTCGGCCATCATCTTGTCCCACTCGGCGCGGACCGGTTCGATGTTGATGCGGTCCATCTCGGCGAAGTCGGTGGTGTAAAAACGCGGGCTGATCATGTCGCTGTGCACGGCTTTCTTGTTGGCGTCTTCAGCGGTTTCGATGGTGTTGACAGCGGGGGCGTTCATGGTGTTCTCCGGTGCGGTGTGAGTCAGGTTCAACGGGGTGTGGTCTCGGAGCCTGCCAGGCGCAGGCTGGCAAACACGGCCGCATTGCTGGGCCCAAATGATTCGAGGTCAATGCGCTGTTGGGTGCTGGGGTCCAGCAGGGTCAGGCGGCCATCGGTGCGCCCAATCAACAAAAAAGGGCCATCAACACCGATTTTTTCGCGGTGGCGTTCTCGTGCCAGGGCGCGCAAGCTGCTGCGCAAAAAGCCTTGTTCACCCGTGAAGCTGGCCACTTGACGGCCTGTGGTCTGGTCGAGCACGGCGATGTCGCCACTGGGCAGGTCGCGAAACTGCAAGGCACGTTGCCACTGCACAGCGGCGTCCGGGCTGCGGGGGTCCAGCCCCGACCACCGGGCCAGACCGATGGCCACCAGCAGGGCCAGCAGCAGCACGCCGATCCAGGCCATGGATCGGTTCAGGCTCAGGCGCTGGTTCTGGGTGGACCAATGTGTCTTGGGCAAGGTGTTCATGCCGGCATGCCTTGTGGGTGAGGGGCTTGGGTTGCAGGCGCCGAGGCCGCATCGGCCGCACGCAGGCTTTCGCCAGCGCGTTCTGCGCGCCACAAGTTCAGCAGCTGTTCACCCACTTGCGCGCCATTGGGGACACAACGCAAGGTGGGCTGGGGCTGGCTGATATGCCAGGCACGCTGGTGGGGCCACAGGTGGGCCCAACCAATGCGGTCTTCGGGGTTCAGGGCCAGAGCGATGTCGCCCATGCCTTGGGCATGGGGTTTGAGGGAGGCGGCTGCGATGCGTTTGAAGGGCAGGTTGAATGTCAGCGTCAGCACGATGCCAATGCGCATGACCACCCGCTTGTTGGTGAGGGTGTAAAGCGTGCTGCGTGCCGACATCCAGGCGGTGCCCAACAGCAATGCCAGGGCCAGGGCATAAAGGCTGGCAGCCACCACCAGCGGTTTCCAGTCGACCACCGTCAGGGGTTTCATCCCGGCGCCGCTTTCAGGGGCTGTCAGGTTGATGGCTTGCACCGCCAGCATCAGGGCAAAGTAAAGAGCCACTTTGCGAACATGAAATGCGTGAATGGCCAGGCTGCGCCAGTCTGGAGCTCCTTGCCAGACCACGTGCTCGCCCTTGGGCAAGGCGCTTGGCAAGCCGGGGGCGGCTTCCCATTCGTGTTCGTGGGTGGCTTTCATATGAGGGGTTCCTGGCGCTCAGGTGTGGCGTACAAGGTGCCTGCACCGTAATAGGCGGTTATTTTTTCTTCCTCGAGCAAGGTGATCTGCGCGTTGGATTTCGTCTGGGGTACGTTGACAAACTGGTGCGCCAAAATGGCTTGCACATGGGTGCCGTCCTTTTTGATGCGCGCAAAGGTCATGGGCAGCAAGACGCGTTTGTCAGAGCCAGCCAGTTGCACTTCGGCGTAGCGAAACAGCATCTCCATGCGGTCCACCCAGAGTTCGCACACGGTGCCAGCGATTTCCTTGTCGGCGCCCCAGACGGGCAGGCCACGGGGGTCCACATCCTGCGTGGCCACCGAGTGGTCGGTGGCGATGCGCAAGGGCACGATCTTGGGGTGGCCGTGCGGGTCCATGTCGGGGATGTCGGCGCGCATGGCCCAGGCGCCAGGCCCCACGCCAGCCAGCAAGGGGTCGCCCACAGGCTCAAGTGGCGCGCCGTTCCAGCCGTGTGTGGGCTGGCCACTGTATTCGCCATCGGGGCGGGCCGGATCGGGCGAGAGGTAGGTGTGGCCATCTTGTGTCTTGAAGACTTTGGGCTCGGGCACGGGTGGCCAGCCTTCGATATGGGGGCCGTTTTCGCGGCCCGAGTCCATCGGGTAGCCCTCGCGGTGGTTCTCACGCAAGAGGTAATAAATGAGACCCGCGAAGAATGCCCAGAACATGTACAAAACGATTTGGGCCACATCGATGTACTGTGTGATTGCGCCTGTTTCCATGGCTGTGCTCCTTCAAAAAAATCGTCAATCGTCAGCTTGGCAGTTGCGCCAGGCCAAACGGGGTGGGCGGGGTGCTGCTGGCTGCACGGGCGGCCAGGCGGCTGGATCGCAACATGGGGCCCAAGGCCACCAGCACGACAAACAACAAATAAATCTCGAGGTGGTAGACAAAGCTGTAGGCCGTGATGGGTGTGATCAGGGCCTCGCCCATGGCACCTGACATGGCCAGCACCGACACGCCGTCGCGCAGTGCACCGCCCAGCGCCATGGCCGCACCGGCGCTGGTGGCTTGCACGGCGCCCCAGGTGCCGATGACCAGACCTCCGAGGTTTCCCAGTCGGCTGCCGTCCTGGGCCATGCCCATGGCGGTGACCAGCATGCCGACTGAAAACAGGCCGCCACTGAAGCCGATCAGGCCCACGCCGCAGCGGAACAGCCAGGCCGCTTCCAGCGGGCCGGAAAAAATCACCATCGCAAAAGCAGGCAAACCCAACAGCACGCCCAGACTGGCCAGACGGCAGGCGTGCAGCCCACGTGACAGCCAGCGGGCCGACACCATGAAGGCCAGCAAGGCGCCGCCTGAACTCAGGGCTGTCAGCGCACTGGTCATGCCCACGTCGAGCATCAAAATCTCGGCGGCATAGGGTTCCAGCACGATGTCTTGCATGTTGAAGGCAAAGGTGCCCAGGCCCAGTGTCCACATGAAGCGACGCATCTGCGGTTGTGCCATCAGTTCGCGCCAGCTGTGGGCAAAACCGCCTGCAGCGCGGCGGCCACGTTTGGCTTGCCGGGCCTCTTGTTTCCAAAGTGAAGTCAGGTTCATCACCGCCACCAGCACGGCACATCCTTGCACCAGCTGAATCAGTTTTTGCGGGCTGAAGCCATCGAGCACCAGGCCAAACACCGTGCTGCTGGCAATCATGCCGACCAGCAGCATGCTGTAGAGCAAGGCCACCACACGGGGGCGCTTGTCGTCGGTGGCCAGATCGTGGGCGAGTGCCATGCCAGCAGTTT
This sequence comes from uncultured Burkholderiales bacterium, assembly GCA_903935585.1. GTDB lineage: Bacteria > Pseudomonadota > Gammaproteobacteria > Burkholderiales > Burkholderiaceae_C > Limnohabitans_A. The sequence goes on from CAIZSE010000053.1 coordinate 20,153, forward strand.
GCGTGACCTGTATGCCCGCGCCCACCAACACAAAGGCCAGGCATGCGCCGATCTGGCCCACCCACAGGTTGGCACTTTCTGGTTCAGACAAGAGCAGCAGGGCAAAAGGCATGATGGACAGGCCGCCAAACAACAGCAAAGTGCCCGTCCACATATAAGGAATGCGGCGCAAACCGAGCGCCGAGGGGTGTGTGTCGCTGCGGTAACCGATCAGGGTGCGCAGCGGGGCAAACACCATGGGAATGGCCACCGCCAGTGCCACCCACCAGGCGGGCACATGCAATTCGACAATCATGACCCGGTTGAGCGTGCCCACCAGCAGCGCCGTGACCATGCCGATCACCACCTGAAACAGCGACAGGCGCAGCAGGCGCGCCATGGGCAGTTCGGGCGAGGCTGCATCGGCAAACGGCATGAAGCGCGTGCCGTAAGCCGTGATCCAGCGTGGAACCGGGATGCGCAGTTTCATGAGCGTGTCCACTCCCAGGCTTGTGAGGTGTAAAAGCCGCTGGCCACGCGCTGCATGCGTGCGCCTTGCCAGTTTTGCAGGTCGCTGTGCCCTTGCATGCGTTGCAGCAAGTCGGCGTGCGCCACGGGCGACAGGGAAGGGGATCGGTCGCTGCGCGGAAACAGCCTGCCGGCGCTGTGCATCAGGGCCAGCAGCGGCGTGCGGGGCGCGAAGGTGAACACCATCGAGCCTTGTGTGCGTTGGGCCAGTCCCGCTAGGGCGTGTGCAATCTGTTCGCAGTCGTAATGGATCAGCGAGTCCATGCACACCACGTGGTCAAAGTGGCCCAGATCTGCACTGAGCATGTCACCTGACAAAAATTGCACCGAGCCGGGCAAGGTGGGGTGTTCGGCTGCCATGCGCTCGGCCGCCAGCTTGACCAGGGTGGGCGACAGGTCGATGGCCACCACCTCTGCGCCGCGCAGGGCCGCTTGCAGGGCCAGTGCGCCGGTGCCGCAGCCGGCATCCAGAACGCGCAGGCCGCGCAGGTCTTGTGGCAACCACGACAGCAGGGTTTCGCGCATGGTGTCACGCCCGGCGCGCACGGTGGCGCGAATGCGGCCCACCGGCTCGTTCGAGGTCAGGCGTGCCCAGGCATCGGCCGCGGTGCGGTCAAAGTAGTGCTCGATCTGGCTGCGGCGTTGTTCGTAGGCGGTGCTGTTCATGGGGTGCTTTCTGTCAGATGCCGGCGTGCTCAATCGAAACCGAGCAGGTCAAAAATATCGCGGTCTTTCATGGGCACGGAGGGCAGGGGGTCGGTTCCCAGCCACAGTGCTGCAGCCAGGCGCATGTACTCGTCCTGCACGGCTTTCACGGCCGGTGTGGCTTCCAGCTCGAACAGCGTGCACTTTTGCAAGCGGCTCTTGCGGATCTCGTCGAGCATCGGAAAGTGCGCCATGGTTTTCAGGCCCACGACCGCGTTGTATTTGTCGATCTGGTCGGTGGCATCGCTGCGGTTGGCAATCACGCCGCCCAAGCGGACGTTGTAGTTCTTGGCCTTGGCGCCGATCGCTTGCACGATGCGGTTCATGGCAAAAATGGAGTCAAAGTCGTTGGCTGTGACGATCAGGGCGCGGTCGGCGTGTTGCAGCGGAGCGGCAAAACCACCGCACACCACGTCGCCCAGCACGTCAAAAATCACCACATCGGTGTCTTCCAGCAAATGGTGTTCCTTGAGCAGCTTGACGGTCTGGCCCACCACGTAGCCGCCGCAGCCGGTGCCAGCAGGCGGGCCGCCGGCTTCCACGCACATCACGCCGTTGTAGCCTTTGAAGACAAAGTCATCCAGGCGCAACTCTTCGGCATGAAAGTCCACCGACTCGAGCGCATCGATCACGGTGGGCATGAGTTTTTTGGTCAGGGTGAAGGTCGAGTCGTGCTTGGGGTCACAGCCGATTTGCAGCACCCGTTTGCCCAGCTTGCTGAACGCGACCGACAGGTTGGAAGACGTGGTGCTCTTGCCAATGCCGCCCTTGCCATAAACCGCAAAAACTTTGGCCGTGCCGATCTTGACGGAGGGGTCCATCTGGAACTGCACACTGCCCTCGCCATCGGCACCTCGGGTGTTCCGCGGGATGCTGTTGACGGGAATGCTGGTGGTCTCGATCATGCTGGGAGTCCTTCGTGTATGCCTTCAAGGCGGTCTTCAAGTTCTTCGCCGGCACGCAGCAGAGCTGACATGGTTTCGGCGTCGGGTTGCCAGTACTGGCGGCGGGTAGCCTCCAGCAGGCGGTTGGCCACTTTGGCCGATGCGGTGGGGTTGAGTTGGGCCATGCGTTCGCGCATCGCTGGGTCGAGCACAAAGGTTTGTGCCAACTGTTGGTAAACCCAGGGTTGGACCTGACCGGTGGTGGCGGACCAGCCCATGGTGTTGGTCAGGTGGGCCTCGATCTGGCGCACGCCTTCGTAGCCGTGTTGCAACATGCTTTCATGCCACTTGGGGTTGAGCATGCGGCTGCGGGTTTCCAGCGCCACTTGCTCGGTCAGGCTGCGCACCACGCCCTCGCCTTGGGTCTGGTCGCCAATGAAAACCGGTGGGGCTTCGGCGGCGTTGCCGTCGCGTTGGTGTTTGGCTTGCAGCACGGCACGGCTGATGCCGCCCAGGGTGTCAAAGTAGGTGTCGATGCTGGTCACGCCCAGTTCGACCGAGTCCAGGTTCTGGTAGGTCAGTGAGACGCTGGCCAGTGCACTGGTCAGCACGGCGGTGTTGCGCACCGGACGGCCTTCGCGGCCGTAGGCAAAGCCTTTGCGCTGGGTGAAGGCATCGCCCAGCTCGTTTTCGTTTTCCCAGCAGCTGCTGTCGATCAGGTGGTTGATGTTGGCGCCGTAGGCCCCTTCGGTGTTGCCAAATACCCGCAGCGATGCACACTCGAGCGTGCTGCCTTCGTGCTCGGCCATAAAGGCCAGCGCGTGTTTGCGAATGAAGTTTTGCTCGGCAGGCTCGTCGGCACTGGCTGCCATGAATGCCGCTTCGGCCAGCAAGCGAATCTGCATGGGCAACAGGTCACGGAAGATGCCCGACAGCGTGATGACCACGTCGATGCGCGGGCGCTTCAGTTCGGCCAGTGGCACCAGCATGGCGCCAGCCAGGCGACCGTAGCTGTCAAAACGCGGGGCGGCGCCCATCAGAGCCAGGGCTTGTGCCAGTGGCCCGCCTTCGGTCTTGAGGTTGTCGGTGCCCCAGAGCACCATGGCCACGGTCTCTGGCAGGGCCTGGTGGTCTTGGGCGTAGCGGGCCAGCAGCTTGTCTGCCTGGCGCTTGCCGTCGAGTACAGCAAAGGCCGAGGGCATGCGGAAAGGGTCCAGGCCGTGCAGGTTGCGGCCAGTCGGCAGCACGTCGGCATTGCGGATCAGGTCGCCGCCAGGAGCAGGTTGCAGGTAGCGGCCATCGAGGGCGCGCATCAAGCCTTCCATTTCGTGGTCTTCACCCAGCAGGCGGTTGGTGCGCACCAGTTGGCGCAAGGATTCGGCCTGGGCTTTGTCTTCGCTGTTTTGCAGGCTGGCGCTCAACTGGGCTTGGCTGGCCCCATCGACCAGGGCTTCCATGAAGTCAGGCGTGTCCAGGCGGGTGCTCAGACCCATTGCATCGGCCATGACCTTGAGTGTCTGCAGGCGTTGGGTGCGGGTGGGTGCTTGGCCCATGACGTGCAGGCCTTCCGGAATCAGCGCGTACTCGAGTTCGAGCAACTGGTTTTGCAGTTGCTCGATCCAGGGGGTGTGGTCGTCGCCCAAGGCGGCAGGCACCTCCAGGTCAATGGCGCGGGCTTGTTCGTGGATGAGTTCACCCAGGCTGGCGCGGTCCAGTGCCTGGTCGGGGCCCATTTGCTGCCAGCGCTCGATCGATTGCTGCAGGCTGACCAGCTCTTTGTACAAGCCGGAGTGGGTGAGCGAGGGGGTCAGGTAACTGACCAGGGTCGCTGCGCCACGGCGTTTGGCCAAAGCCCCTTCAGAGGGGTTGTTGGCCGCGTAGAGGTAAATATTGGGCAGGGCGCCGATCAGGCGGTCGGGCCAGCATTGGGCTGACAAACCGGTTTGTTTGCCAGGCATGAATTCGAGTGCGCCGTGCGTGCCGAAGTGCAGCACCGCGTCAGCAGCATAGTCATCGCGCAGGTAGCGGTAAAAAGCGCTGAAGGCGTGGGTGGGGGCGCAGCCGGTTTCAAACAGCAGGCGCATCGGGTCGCCTTCGTAGCCAAAGCCCGGTTGCACAGTCACCACCACCTGGCCAAAGTCTGCGCCCAGAATGAAGAGCGATTGCCCGTTGGTCAGGTGCTTGCCCGGGGCGGGTCCCCATTGCGCTTCGATCTCGTTCAGCCAGCGTTCGTTTTTCACATGGTGTGCGGTGTCCATGGCGTGCAGCACATTGGCCTGCGTGCCGTACTGGCTGGCATTGCCTTGCAGCAGGCGGTTGCGCAAGTCGTCCACACTGTCCGGCAACTCGACCCTGTAGCCTTCGCTGGACAGCCGTTGCAAGGTATTGAAAAGCGACTGGAACACCGACAAGTAAGCGGCGGTGCCCACGCTGCCGGCATTGGGTGGAAAGTTGAACAGCACGATGGCCAGCTTGCGCTCGGCGCGGGGCTTGTGGCGCAGACGCACCAGGCGATCGATCCGCGAGGTCAGCATTTCGGTGCGCTCGGTGCAGGTGAACATGTCCTGGCTGCGCGGGCCGCTGGGGAAGGTGCAGTGCTTTTCGCAACCATGGCAGGTTTGTCCTGCGGGGCCGGGGCGGCCACCATAGACCATGGGCAATATCGAGCCGTCCAGTTCTGGAATGGCCACCATGATGGTGTTTTCTACTGGCAGCAGGCCGCGTGTGGAGGTGCCCCATTGCTCAATTGTCTGGAACTCCAGCGGGTGCGCGGCGATGTAGGGCACATCGAGCTCGCTCAGGGCCACTTCGGCGGCGCTGGCATCGTTGTAGGCGGGGCCACCGACCAGCGAGAAGCCGGTGAGCGACACCAAAGACTGGATCTTCGAGCCGCTGTCCTCTTTGAAAAAACGGTCCATGGCAGGACGTGAATCCAGACCACTGGCAAACGCCGGAATCACCCGCAGGCCACGCGCTTGCAAGGACATGATGACCGCGTCGTAATGCGCGGTGTTGCCTGCCAACAAGTATGAACGCAGCAAAAGCAGGCCCACAGCAGGCTGGTCTTTGCGGCCATGGCCGGGCAGGTCGCTCAGCTGTTCGCTGATGCGGTTTTTCATCTGCGGGTGGTACAGACCGACCTCGGGGTATTCAATGGGCTCTTCCGGCTGAGCCAGGGCGCGCAGGTGTTCGCGGGGGCCTTGGGCGTAGCGGTGCACCAGGGTTTTGACCATCTGCTCGATGTTGTGCTCGGAACCGGCCAGCCAGTAGCGCATGGTCAGGAAGAAAATGCGCAAATCCTGGGCGGTGCCGGGGATGAAGCGCAGCAGTTTGGGCAGGCGGCGCAGCATGGCCATTTGCTTGGAGCCCGCGCTGGCCGAGGCGCCTTTGTCTTCGCCTGTGTCTTTGTTCTTGGCGCTGGGGCGGAGTTTTTTGAGCAAGGCCATCAGCCCACCCGACTCGCGGCCCATGACCAGCTTGCCCATGTGGGTGAGCTGCGTGACCTGAGGCGCCGACATGATGCAGACCATGGCATCGCAATGGCCACGCCGCGCCTGCAGGGCATCGAGCACGGGCAGGAAATGGTCTTCCATGAAGAGCATGGTGACGATGACGATGTCGGCTTGCGCCACTGCGGCCAGGCAGGCGGCCAGGGCGCTGTCGCTGTCGCGCCAGGCCGATGCGCTGTGGGTTTGCAGGTGCAGACCAGGCAGTTGCTCGGCCAGACGTTGTGCGGCGCTGTCGGCGGCACTGGCCAGGTGGCTGTCCATGGTCAGCAGCACCACGCTCATGCGGGGTGCGCCTGAGAGTGCCTGCTTAGCGGCTGAAATGGGCTTTGGCATCGTAGAGGGTCTCCACGGTGATGGTGACCACGCCCAGGTCTTGGGCAAATCGCTCGGTGTTGCGGCGGGCTTTGCCACGCACAAAGAACGGGATCTTGCCCAGCTCCTTTTCGGCTTCGGGGCTCCAGGTGGCCTGGTTCGAAGCGGCTTGGGCCGGGGTCGCGACAGCTTGCACGCTGACGGGTGTCAGCGTGTCTGATGAAACTTTGGGTTCAGTGGTTGCGGGCACGGCCCTGTCTGCTGCCGGGCGGGTGCTGCCCAGGTGAGAGGGCGCTGCACCGGCATGGAATTCGAAGTCTTCCCGGAACATGCCGATCAGATGTTCTTCGAGGCCCATCATCAGCGGGTGAACCCAGGTGTCAAACAGCACATTGGCGCCTTCGAAACCCATTTGTGGGGCGTAGCGCGCCGGGAAATCCTGCACATGCACCGGGGCCGAAATCACGGCGCAGGGGATGCCATGGCGCTTGGCAATGTGGCGCTCCATTTGCGTGCCCAAAATCAGCTCGGGCTGCAGTGCGTTGATCTGGGTCTCGACCTCAAGGTAGTCGTCGGTGATGAGGGCTTCGACGCCATAGAGCTTCGCGCAATCGCGCACCTCTCGGGCAAATTCGCGGCTGTAAGTGCCCAGGCCCACCACCTCAAAGCCCATCTCCTGGCTGGCGATGCGGGCCGCGGCCACGACATGCGTGGCGTCGCCAAAAATATAAACGCGCTTGCCCGTCAGGTAGGTCGAGTCGACCGATTTGGCATACCAGTGGGCGTGTGCGTTGTCGGGGTCGTGGGCGGGCACAGCCAGGCCGGTGAGGGCGCAGACTTCGGCGATGAAGTCGCGTGTGGCGTGGCTGCCCAAGGGCACGGTTTTGGTGAAGGGCTGGTCAAACTGGCGCTGTAGCCATTGCGCAGCGGCAAGGCCGATTTCGGGGTACAGCACCACATTGAAGTCGGCCTCGGCCAATTTTTGAAGGTCGGCCACGCAGGCGTTCAGGGGGGCAACCACCGCCACATCCACACCCAGCTGGTTCAGCAGTTGGGTGATCTCCTTGACGTCATCGCGGTGGCGAAACCCCAAGGCGCTCGGGCCCAAAATGTTGCAGCTGGGGCGGGCCTTGGCGACTTTGTCGCCGGGCTTTTGGACCAGATGGCGACACAGTTGGTAAAAGGTCTCGCTGGCGCCCCAGTTTTCCTTGCGCTGGTAAGAAGGCAGGTCGAGGGCCACCACCGGAATCGGCAGCTTCAGGGCTTGCGCCAGACCACCCGGGTCGTCCTGGATCAGTTCGGCAGTGCAGGACGATCCGACCAGCATGGCCGCTGGCTTGTAGCGTTCCATGGCCTGGCGGGCAGCGTCCTTGAAGAGTTCTGCGGTGTCCCCCCCCAGGTCGCGCGCCTGGAAGGTGGTGTAGGTGACTGGTGGGCGGCGCGGCAAACGCTCGATCATGGTGAACAACAAATCGGCGTAGGTGTCGCCTTGCGGCGCGTGCAGCACGTAGTGCACATCGGTCATTGCCGTGGCGATGCGCATGGCGCCCACGTGGGGTGGTCCTTCGTAAGTCCAGAGCGTCAGTTGCATGGGGTGTTCCTGCGCTTTCAGGCAGCCAGCTTCAGGCGGCGTTTGAGGGGGCGGCTGAACAGGCCTGCCAGATCGGCGGCTTGTTCGTAGCCCTGAATGGGGGTGAAGACCAGCTCGATGGCCCACTTGGTGGTGATGCCCTGGGCTTCCAGCGGGTTGGCCAGGCCCAGGCCGCACACCACCAGATCGGGCGCATCGGCAAGACACCGGTCGAGTTGCCGGTCCACATCCTGGCCTTCGCTGATGCGGGTGCCTGCGGGTAACCAGGCCAATTCGGCGGCCATGTGCTGGCGGTGCAGATATGGGGTGCCCACTTCCACCAGGTCCATGCCCAGTTCGCGGTGCACAAAACGGGCGAGAGGGATTTCCAGCTGCGAGTCGGGGAAGAAAAAGATGCGCTGGCCTTGCAGCATGTCGCGTTGCACGGCCAGGGCTTTTTCCGCGCGCTGGCGCGGGGCGGCGGTGGCTTGTTCGAACACTTCGGGCGTCACACCAAATTCGGTGGCGGCTGCTTGCAGCCAGGCGGTCGTGCCTTCCACGCCCAGCGGAAATACCGCAGGCAGGTGCTGCGCGCCACGCGCCTGCAAAGCACGGGCGGTGTCGGCTAAAAAGGGTTGGGCCAGCAAAAAGCGGGTGTGTGGGCCGACCGCCGGCATGTTCTGGGAGTTGCGCGGTGGAAAAAAGCTGACTTGCAAGCCCATGCGTTCAAGCAAGTTGCGCAGCTGGTCTTCGACCACATCGGCCAGGGTGCCCACCACCATCAGCGCGGGGGCTGTTTCGTTGGACAGGGCTGTGGCGGCAGGGGAGGGCAAGCCTGGCACCATCGCGGCCAGGCAGGCGTCTTCACCTTGGGTGAACGTGGTTTCGATGCCGCTGCCCGAGTAGTTGAGCACGCGCACGGCCGGTTGGTGGATCTGGTTTTGCCGTTCTGCAGCCCGCGACAAATCGAGTTTGATGACTTCGGAGGGGCAAGAGCCCACCAGGAAAAGCAGGCGAATGTCGGGGCGGCGCGCCAGCAACTGCTGGACCACGCGGTCGAGTTCTTCGTGCACATCGGCCAGGCCCGCCAGGTCACGCTCGTCGATGATGGCGGTGCCAAAGCGGGGCTCGGCAAAAATCATGACCCCGGCGGCCGACTGGATCAGGTGCGCACAGGTGCGTGAACCCACCACCAGGAAGAAGGCGTCCTGGATTTTGCGGTGCAGCCAGATGATGCCCGTCAGACCGCAAAACACTTCGCGTTGGCCGCGTTCAACCAAAGGCACCACATCGGTGCAACCGGAAGTTTCTGCGCGGATCGGGATGACGGTGCTCATACGCTGGCCTGTGCACCCGACTCGGGCAAAGGGTTGGTAAGGGAGGTGGGTTGTTTTTGCAGGCGCGCCATGCGCAGCTTGCGGATGTATTGCGCCGCGTTGACCGCGTAGCTCATGTAAGCAGCCAAGGCCAGCAGCAGCTGGTCGTTGGCGCTCCATTGACCTTGCCACCACACCCACACATAAGCCGTGTGCAGGGCCATGACGCCCATGCTGACCATGTCTTCCCAAAAGAATGCGGGGGCAAACAGGTACTGACCAAACACCACTTTTTCCCAAATGGCGCCAGTGACCATGATGGTGTAGAGCACGACGGTTTTGAGCACCACCGAGCCCAGTGCCCAGTCGGTGTGCTCGCCGGTCTGCAAACTGCGCACCACCAGGTAGAGGCTGATCCCGAAGATCAGAAACTGAACCGGGGCGAGTACGCCCTGCACCAGTGTCCAGGCGGTGGCGTCACGCCGGGCGCGTTGCGCTGGCGTGTACAAAACCTGGGGGGAGGATGCGGGCATGAAGTACCTTGTTTGGCGGTTGGGCTTGGAATGAATGTAAGACTGGACATACATTGTGTCAACATAAATTGACAATATTTTGTAACTCTAGGGTTTACACTCAATGCAAGCGCCTGGAATCAACTGACACTCGGTTTTGTGTTCAGTCGGGGCGTTTCGGTGCCTGTCTCAACACGAATCTTGCGACGCGCTCGCCTGCATAAGGGCGCCGCCGCTGGTGTATTCCTCTGATGATCGGTGCTTGTCATGGCGCAATTCAATGTCGAAAACCCGCTCTCGCTGCCTTCTGTGCCAGGCGCGGCACATCACTGGCCCGAAGCCCTGAGGCAGGGGGCGCCGGTTGGCCCTCGCTTGGTGGGGGGGACCTCTTTCACGGGCAAGTCGGCCATCGACCTGGCCCAAATCCAGATCCTCGCGCAGGCCTGTTTGCAGGGCCTGGACGCTGCGCGACAAGTCGTCTTTGGCTGGCAGCGCCAAGGCCAGTCGCTGGAAGACATCTATCTACAAGGCATCACGCCTTGCGCGCGTTTGCTGGGGCAATGGTGGGGAACCGACCGCCTGGACTTCGCCATGACCACCATCGCGTCTTGTCATTTGCAGCAGTTGCTGCACGACTTCAGTGCCGAGTTTTTGCAGGAAGCCCCCCAAGAGCGCAACGGCTGGAGTCTGCTTTTGCTGACCGAGCCAGGCGCCCAGCACAGCATGGGGCTGTTCATGCTCAGTGAATTCTTCAAGCGGGCCGGCTGGACTGTGACGGTGGGTGTGCCTCAGGATGTGCCCGAGTTCAAGCGCCTGTTTCAGTCCGATTGGTTTGATGCTGTGGGCTTGTCGGTCAGCACCGATCGGCATCTGGACACGCTGGCGGCTTTGTTGCCGCAGCTGAAAGACAGCTCGGACAACCTGAGCATGCGGATTTTTGTGGGTGGCCCGATGGCTTTCCTGGCGCCAGACCGCTTGCAATGCCTGGCTGCAGAAGTCATTGCTGAAGATGCACCTGTCACGGTCAACCGAATCAGGCAACACATGCCCTCGGGCGGCCCCAAAGTCGCATGAAATCCCTTGTTTTGTGTGTTGTATGACATTAGAAACCCAAGAAAATGGTTTTGACCTGTTTATAAGGCTTATACTGGCATGACCAATTCAAGTGTCAACTTCCTGATACTCAAACGTGCTTGGTTTACAACATGAAGCTGCCCTCTTTGGATCCGTCCACTCTCTCCCAGTTGCTGGGGGTGGTGTCGGATCTCACCCTGGTCATGGACCCGCACGGGGTGATCGAGGACGTTTCAACCGGACGCGACACCTTGGCTTCTCTGGGCTGTAAGGCCTGGATCGGCCGCCGCTGGATCGACACCGTCACCAGCGAAAGCCGAATCAAAATCCAGGACATGCTGCAGTCTCAGGGGGTGCCCGAGGTGATGCGCTGGCGCCATGTCAACCACACCTCGCCCATGGGCAATGAAGTGGCTTTGCAATATGTGGTCTTGCCCCTTGGCGGCGGAAAATTGCTGGCCATGGGTCGCGATCTGGAAAGTCTGGCCGAGTTGCAGCGCCGTCTGGTAGAGACCCAGCAGTCCATGGAGCGCGATTATTTGCGACTGCGCCATATCGAGGCGCGTTACCGGGTGCTGTTTGACACCTCGTCTGAAGCCGTGTTGATGGTGGACGCCAGCTCCCAGAGGGTGCTCGAAGCCAACGTGGGTGCACAGTCTTTGCTCAAGGACGCAGGCAAACGCCTGGTGGGTCGCGATGTGCGCGAATGTTTTGAAGCCGACAGCCAGGGCGAGGTGCAATCCTTGTTGCGCATGGCGCTGGCCACCGGCCGCATCGAAATGTGCTCTGCCCGTGTGGCAGGCCTGCCTTCTGCCTGGACCGTCTCGGCCACGGTGTTTCGCCAGGAGGGCGGGGCCCAGTTTCTCGTGCGTCTGGTGACCCGCGAAGCCGTGACTGCATCGCGTACGGTCGCCGGTTCCTCGGCTGCGCTGAGCGAAGCCATGGAGCGCTTTCCAGATGGGTGGTTGCTGACCGACACTTCAGGTGTGATCAAAAGTGTCAACGAAGAAGGCATGGCTTTGCTGGGCCTGACGGCTTCGTCGCAGGTGGTTGGCCAGAGCATGGAGCGCTGGTTGCTGCGCGGTTCGGTTGACTGGGGGGTGCTGAACACCAGCTTGCGCCAGCAATTGCCGGTGCGCAATTTCGCCACGGAAGTGCGCACCTTGTCGGGCATGACCTTGCCTGTCGAGGTCTCGGCGGTGTGCCTGGCCCGGCCTGAGCCGATGTATGCCTTTTTTGTGCGCGACATGGACCGCAGGCTGCAAGGGGGCGCGTCTTTGGCGCAAACCCAGGTGCACCCTTTTGCCGAGTTGTCGCAACTGGTGGGGCGTCGCCCGATCAAGGACATCGTTGGCGAGACGGTCGACACCATCGAGCGCATGTGCATCGAGGCTGCCCTCGAGTTGACCCACAACAACCGCGCGTCGGCAGCGGAAATGCTCGGCTTGTCGCGCCAAAGCCTGTACGTCAAACTGCGCCGATTCGGCATGGTGGCCGAGGTTGAGGCCGAAAGTCACTGAAGTGTGACGCGCTGGGTTGACACTTGGTGTCAACCCCGGTTGACATTTTAAAAACTCTCTCCACAATGGGGGCATGGACACCCCGCCCCTCGCCCTCACGCCCCCACGCACGCGTCCTGCGCTGGGCACTGTGGCCGAATTCCTCAAACCCATCACCTGGTTTCCACCCATGTGGGCTTTCGCCTGTGGCGTGGTGGCTTCTGGCCAAAACCTGAGTGAGCAGTTGGGGCTGCTGTTACTGGGTCTGGTGCTCACAGGCCCGTTGGTGTGTGCCAGCAGCCAGGCCGTCAACGACTGGTTTGACCGCCATGTCGACGCCATCAATGAACCGCAGCGCCCGATCCCCTCGGGGCGCATGCCTGGCCGCTGGGGCCTGGGCATCGCCATTGGCTGGACGGTGCTGTCCTTGCTGTGGGCCACCCTGATGGGGCCATGGGGCTTTGCCGCCTGTGCTTTGGCAATCGTGTTGTCTTGGGCCTACAGCGCTCCGCCAGTGCGCCTGAAAAACAACGGGTGGTGGGGCAATTCCGCCTGCGCCTTGAGTTACGAGGGGCTCGCCTGGCTGACCGGCACCGCCGTCATGCTGGGTGGCGCCTGGCCTGGTTTCCATTCGCTGGCGCTGGCGTTGTTGTTCAGTGTGGGCGCACACGGCATCATGACGCTCAATGATTTCAAGGCCATCGAAGGTGACCGCCGCATGGGCGTGGCCTCGTTGCCTGTGCAATTGGGTGCGCAGGGCGCCGCAAAAGCTGCTTGCTTGTTCATGCTGGTGCCCCAGGGCGTGGTGGCAGCTTGTCTGCTGAACTGGCAATTGCCCTGGCATGCCGCCGCAGTCCTGGTGCTGGGCTTGATGCAGTGGCCGCTGATGGCCCGGTTTCTGCGCCAGCCGGTCGAGCGCGCTTTGTCCCTATCGGCTTTCGGCGTTCCGTTGTTTGTGAGCGGCATGATGGTCAGCGCCTGGGGCTTGCGCCAACTGCAACAGATGGGGGCCGCATGAACACACCGATGTTTGGCTGGTTTCAAATCATCCGCCTGGGCCTGGTTCAGGCCTGCCTTGGCGCGGTGGTGGTGGTGACCACTTCCACGCTCAATCGCATCATGGTGGTCGAATTGGCGCTGCCCGCTTTGCTGCCCGGCTTTCTGGTGGGGTGGCATTACGCGGTACAGATGGTGCGCCCGCGCATGGGCTTTGGCGCTGACAAGGGCCGCCGCTGCACCCCCTGGATGATGGGCGGCATGCTCGTGTTGGGCGTGGGCGGTGTCATGGCCGCATCGGCCACGGTGTGGATGGCCACCCAGCCCCTGTATGGATTTGTACTGGCTTTGCTGGCATTCAGTCTGATTGGCTTGGGCGTGAGCGCTTGCGGCACATCGCTGCTGGCCTTGATGGCCAAGCAAGTGCCCGAAGACCGCCGTGCGCCGGCTGCCACCGCCGTGTGGATGATGATGATTGTGGGCTTTGCCGTGACGGCCGGTGTGGTGGGCAAACTCATTGACCCGTACACCCCACAGGTGCTGCTTCAGGTGTCGGCAGCTTTGAGCCTGTGCACCGCACTGCTCACGGCGGTGTGTTTGTGGGGGCTGGAAAAACACCCCCACAAAGACGCCGACACCGACACTGACGGCAACATCGGCGCTGAGCGTTTTCCGGGCAGGGGCAGTGATCGCCTGCAAAAACAGAACTTCAAAGAGGCTTTTCGCGAAGTCTGGACCGAGCCCGCCGCGCGCACTTTCACTGTGTTTGTCTTCATGTCCATGCTGGCCTACAGCGCCCAGGACCTGATTTTGGAGCCCTTCGCCGGTGCGGTGCATGGTTTTTCGCCGGGGCAGACCACGCAGCTGTCGGGCTGGCACCACATGGGCGTGCTGATCGGCATGCTGATGGTGGCAGGGGCTGGTTCGCGCTGGGTCGGCGGGCGTCTGGGGTCGGTGCAGGCCTGGATGGTGGGCGGCTGTTTGGTGTCGGCACTGGCCACCGTGGGTCTTTGCAGTTCAGCCCTGGCAGCGGTCTGGCCGCTCAAGGCCAATGTGGTGTTTCTGGGCGTGGCCAATGGCGCGTTTTCAATTGCTGCCATCGCCACCATGATGCGTCTGGCGGGTCAGGGTGGCGCGGGCCGTGAGGGCACGCGCATGGGTTTGTGGGGCGCGGCTCAGGCAGCGGCCTTTGGCCTGGGCGGTTTGCTGGGAACAGCGGCCAGCGACCTGGCCCACGCCCTGCTCGGGGAAGAGCGCACGGCTTATGCCGCTGTGTTTGCCATGCAAGCGCTCATGTTTACCGTGTCTGCTGCACTGGCCTCGCGACTGCGCGATGGCCCACAACAACGTGCCAATTTGCAATTTGACAGTCCCTTATTGATGAAAGGTGGGTCGCCCTCATGAACCAGACCGATTACGATTTTGTCGTCGTGGGTGGTGGGCCTTCGGGTGCCACGGCCGCGCACGACCTGGTGCGCCAGGGATGGCGTGTCTTGTTGCTCGACCGTCAGGGCCGCACCAAACCCTGCGGCGGTGCGATCCCGCCCCGACTGATCAAGGACTTCGACATCCCCGACCATTTGCTGGTGGCCAAAGTGCGTTGCGCCCGGATGATTTCACCCTCGGACAACCAGGTCGACATTCCGATCGACAACGGTTTTGTGGGCATGGTGGATCGCGATCAGTTCGACGAATATTTGCGCGAGCGCGCCGCCCAGTCAGGCGCCGTGCGGTGCCAGGCGCTTTTTGACAAACTGGTGCACGACGAGAGCGGTCAGTTGTGGGTGCACTACACCCCGGTGACGCCCAAAGAACACGCGGCCAGCGAGCACGCCAAACCCGTGAGGGTCAGCACCCGCATGGTCGTTGGGGCCGATGGCGCAAGGTCGGAGGTGGCGCGCCAGGCCATTCCGAATGCGCACAAAACCAAATACGTGTTCGCTTATCACGAGATCATCGAGTCCCCTGTGGGGCAGCCGGGTTACGACGCGGCGCGTTGCGATGTCTACTACCAGGGCGAAGTTTCACCCGACTTTTATGGCTGGGTGTTTCCGCACGGCAAGACCATGAGCGTGGGCATGGGCAGCGCCGACAAAGGCTATTCGTTGCGCAGCGCCACGGCGCGTTTGCGTGCCATCGCAGGTTTGACCCATGCACCCACTTTGCGCCGCGAAGGCGCGCCGATTCCCCTCAAGCCCTTGCCGCAATGGGACAACGGCCGCGATGTGGTGGTGGTGGGTGATGCCGCAGGGGTGGTGGCACCGTCTTCGGGTGAAGGCATTTATTACGCCATGGACTGCGCCCGGCGCGTGGCAAAAGCGGCCCACCAGGCTTTGCAGACTGGCAACGGCGCCTGCCTCAAGCAAGGCCGCAAAAGCTTCATGAAACAGCACGGCCGCGTGTTCTGGATTTTGGGGGTGATGCAGTATTTCTGGTACCAGAACGATCGCCGCCGCGAAAAATTCGTCAAGATTTGCGAAGACCGGGATGTGCAGCGCCTGACCTTTGAGTCCTACATGAACAAGGAGTTGGCGCGCAAGGACCCGATGGCGCATGTGCGCATCTTCCTCAAGGACATGGCCCACCTGCTGGGACTGGCGCGCACGTGAATCCACGCTTGAGCCGGCAATCCCTCGCCCGACTGGCACTGGCCATTGTCTTGAGCTATGCCACGGCAGGCATAGGAGGCGCCCTGACCGATCTGGGGCCTTGGTACTTTGCCTTGCGACACCCCGCCTGGAAACCACCCGATGCTGCCTTCGGCGTGATCTGGACCACCATCTTCACGCTGTGCGCCGTCAGCGGCTGGCTGGCCTGGCAAGCGGCTGATTCATCAGCGCTTCGACGTCGTGTCGCCTGGCTGTTTGGTGTGAACGCGCTGCTCAATATTTTGTGGAGCGCCCTTTATTTCAAGCTGCAGCGCCCGGACTGGGCCATGTACGAGCTTGTTTTTCTCTGGCTGTCCATCGTGGCCCTGATCCTGGGCTTGTGGCGCCTGTCCCGATGGGCCAGTTTGCTGCTGACCACCTACTGGGTCTGGGTCAGCATTGCCGCAGTGCTGAACTGGCAGACAGTTCAACTCAACGCGCCTTTTGTGGGGGTTTTGGGATGAAATGAGTCGCTATGGCCAAAAGGCCATGGAATCCAGACCATTGATATTCAATATGAACCGGTCGGTAATAACCTAGCCTTTTGGGTTTGTCAATCTAGGGTTTCTCATGCTTGCCGGCAAAGGACAATGATTTTATAAACGTTTCTGCAGCAGCGGACCGGCATGCTATGTCGCTGGCGGATAGTCGCCCCGGTTTTCACCTTCCCCAAGGGTGATACGCTCATGCTGCAAGGAACGCGCATGTCTGAGTTCAATGGCTTGGTGGGGCAATCACACAGCTTCAAACAGGTGGGCAACCTGCAAGATGAGTGCAAAGAGTCCCTGATGGCAGTGATTGAAAAGCAAATCATTCCCAGATTGCTGAATGTGCAGCAATTTTTTCCTGCCAAGTCCAAAGCCCTTACTGAGGATTTGGCCGTTGATTCGCAGCCTGAATTTTTGGCATTCACGCAGCATTGCGTCTCTGGCGATGCCCTCAGCGCCAACAACATCGTCGATGCGCTGATGGCCAGAGGACTGGCACAAGACCGTATTTTTCTGGAACTGATCACCCCGGCTGCACGCCATCTGGGTGTTTTGTGGGATCAGGACTTGTGCGACTTCACGCAGGTCACTTGCGGTTTGGCCATGATGCACCAGATGATTTACCGGTTGGGTTACGAATCTCAGGCCGGTCCCCATGATGGGGGGGACAGGGAAAGGGTCATGCTGGCCTGCGCCCCAGGCTCCCAGCATTTTCTGGGGCTGACGATCGTGGCAGACTTTTTCCGCAAGGCTGGCGCCGATGTGGTGCTCGAAATTGCTTCAACAGCGTCCGAACTGTCGCGCGCAGTGGCCAATGAATGGTTTGACGTGGTTGGCATTTCTGTGGCGCTGGAAGCACAGTTGCAAAACCTGCCTGCCTTGATTCAGCAGCTGAGGGCAGACTCGGGCAACCCGAAAGTCAAGGTGGTGCTGGGGGGGCCGATTTTCCTGCTGAAAACCTTCAACCCTCAGACTTTGGGTGCCGATGCGATTTTCACCGACGCGCGAGAGGCTGTTGACGCCGTCAAGCAACTGATCCGGTCAGCCTAGCCCAACGCCCACTGACAAGCCTTCAACCGACAAGCCGGTACATGCGCGTCACCGCGCCTTGTGGGCTGTAGGCAACGCCAGAACTCATCCTTCAGCGCACCAGCGCAAGATGTGTTGCACCGTACCTGAGGGGTCTTCTTCGTGGGCCAGGTGACCCAGTCCGGCTTGAATTGTTTTGTGGGCTTGCCGCAAACGGCGACAGGCTTCATCGGCCAGTGCCGGCGGCACAGTCTGGTCGTTTGCGCCGATCGCCATGAACACCGGGTTACGCAGTTCGTGCAGGCGAGCGGCCAGGGGTTTCAGGCGCCAGGCCGCCATCATGGACAGCACGCCATGGACATGGCCCGAATCACGGAGCACGCGGGTGTACAGCTCCAAGCCTTGTGCATCGAGGGTGGAGCCGGTGCGCGACAGCCAGTCGGCCACCGCACCCGGTTTGGCCGCCATTTTGCCGGTGGCCCAGGCTGACAATGGGTTCAGGGCGGCCAACTTGGCCGCAGGACCAAACAACCACGAAGCCACGCCGGGCAGCGGTAACCAGGCCGGGTTCAGACCGATCAGGGTGCTGCGGGACATGCTGGCGTTGTTCAGCACCAGGTGCGCGGCAATGGCCGCACCGGCAGAGTGACCCACGATGACTTGGGGCGTCAGATTGAGCTGAAGCATCAGGGCCCGCAGGCCTTCGCTCATGCCCGGCAATGACAGGGCATGTTCCGGCCCCCGGCTGGTAAATGCATGGCCAGGCAGGTCGGGCGCAATCACCGTGAAGTGTTGCGCCAGCGCCGGCAGCAGGCCGCGCCAGCTGAAGTTGCCCGAGCCGGTGCCGTGCAAAAGCAGCATGCAAGGGCCTTGACCCATGCTTTGCACATGCCACTGAATGCCGCCCGCATTCACAAAGTGGCTGTGCTGGGCGTGCGGCCAATGGGCCCGGTGATCGGCCCAGGACATGCCGGGGTAAAAGCTTTCAAACATGTTGGGCTTGGCGATGATGGGATGGCGTTGTCAAGGGGCCAGGGCGCATGGGGTGCTTCATGCGCTGGGGCTGCGCACCAGCGCCATCGCCCGAGCCATGCGCTGAGCCTGCACCTGCGGCATGGGCAGGTAGCTCGCGCCCATGGTGGTGGCCAGTTGCTGGGCTTGCGCGTCGGGCTGCAGGGAGGTGTCGATCCACAAGGACCGGTGTCCGCTCAGGCGCCATTGCTGGCCCCAGTTTTGTGCATCGGTCTGTGCCTGCGCGCGGCCCCCCAGGCCTTGCAGGGTCACGTTGGCGCGGCCATCGCTCAGCACCACCAAAATTGGCGTGATGCCTTGACGCTGCAACTGCGCGGCCTGTTCGTGCGCCATTTTGAGGGCCAGCGCCAGCGGCGTACCGCCGCCACCGGGCAAGCCTGTCATGGCGCGTTTGGCCCGCACCAACGAGCGCGTCATGGGCAGCAGCAGCTGTGCTTGCGCGCCCCTGAACGACACGATGCAGACGCTGTCGCGCCGGGCATAGGATTGCTGCAGCAGCAACTCGACGGCGCCCTTGGCTTCGGCCAGGCGCTGCAAAGCGGCCGAGCCCGAAGCGTCCAGCGCCAGGATCAGGCAACTCGACGAGCGCTGCTGGTAGCGCTGGATGTGGAAGTCTTCGGCGCGAATCGCCACGCGGCCCCGGGGCAGGGCAGAAGGCGGGTTCGGTGTGTTCTGCGGATGAACCTGTGCGCTTTGGCGCAGCCGCTGCTTGGGCGCCGCAGCACGCAAGGTGGCCAATACATGCAGCCGGGCATGACCACCTGGGCGGCCCGGGCGAGGCGGCAAAGGCCGGCCGCGTTGCTGGCCTGCGCGGGTTTGGCCGCTGCGGCCCGAGCTGTTGTGGCTGGCGGCGCCTTGGCGGGTCATCAGCGCGTCCAGCATGTGCGGCGGCAGGCTGGCCAGGGCGGCCGCGACCATCATCTCTTGCAGGTCTTCGGCGCTGGGCTCGGGGGCTTGGTTTGGTGCATCGTCCGGGGATTCGTTTTTTGACGCGTCCGCCGAATCCTCGGGCGCTTCGCCAGGGTCTTGTGGCGGTGTTTCGGTGGTTGAGGTGTCGCTCTCGCTCTCGCTCTCGGGCGGTGCAGTTTGCGGTGCGGCTTCTTCGGCGCTGGGCTCGGCAGGCCATTGCGTGGCGCGGGGGGCCAGCACGCAACGGGCGGCAAAGCCCAGGTCCTCATCGTGCAGTGTGCTGCGCCCGTTCAGTGCCGCATGGCCGCAGGCCACACGCAGCGCCAGGCTGGGCACGCGCAAAGAGCCAATGCCCAGGCCCAAAGCGGCTGCGCACAGCGCGTGAACCTGTGCATCGGTGGCCAGCACCTGTGGCAGGCTTTGGCGGGCGCTGGCCAGTGCCCCCGGCCCGAGCTTGATGTGCAGGTTGTCCGACTCGGCATCGGGGCCATCGTGCCACCCTGCATGGATGTCCGAGGGCGAGAGTTCGTGCAGATCGAGCCATATGCCCAGGCGCTCCTGCAAGGCCGGGCCCACGCCGGGTTCGTCGGGCAGGGATTCGTCCAGTGCGATCACCCCAAAGCGGGTGGCTGCAGGCGAGTCGCTGTGCCGGGTGGGCGGCACCTGGCCTTGTTCGAGGGCCTGCACCAAGGGGGCAAGAAGAGCAGGCGGTAGGCGCTCGGCCATGGGCAAAAGCACCAGGCCCTGGTCAGCTTGCTGTAACAAGCCTGCTTGGGTGTGCAGTTGTCCGGTTTGCAGGGTGCGGGCCAGGTCGATGCCGCCCAGCAGGCGTTCGGTGTCCACCGAGCCTGGCACCTTAACCATCGCCAGCCCGAGGCTGGCCAAAGCACCCAGCCAGCAGTCGCGCACCGGGCCGTGCGGTGCTCGCAGGCAAATGCCGCCAAAGCCTTGCGGGTCCAGTTGCAGCAGTTGCAGCGTGGTCAGTGCCTCTGTCCATCGCTCAAAGGGCGAGGTGTCAGAGTTTGACGTGGCGGGTTTGAGCTTCATGCGTGCAGGCCCACTTCAGGCAGCCAGCACTTCTTGCAAACTGCGCTGCACACGGGCACCCGAATCGGTGTCGTCCAACGGGTTGCGGCGCAGGCGGTGGCGCAGCGCCAGTGGGGCCATGCTTTGCAAATGTTCGGGCTTGACGGCCAAGTGGCCTTGCAGCGCGGCAAAGGCGCGGGTGGCGCGCAAGAGCGTCAGTTCGGCCCGCAGGCCATCGGTGCCCAGTTGCTGGCACAGCCGAGCGCACAGCATCAGCATGTCGTCGCTCACCTCCACCTGGCCGAGCAGCTCACGCGCCTTGACGATGCGTTTTTGCAGTTTCTGGTTGTCTTTTTGCCACAGCGCCTTGAAGGCGATGGGGTCTTTGTCAAAAGCATCGCGGCGCTTGATGATGTTCACCCGCAGCGCCAGGTCTTGCGGGGTACGCACCTGCACCGACAGGCCAAAGCGGTCGAGCAACTGCGGGCGCAGCTCGCCTTCTTCGGGGTTGCCGCTGCCCACCAGCACAAAGCGGGCGGGGTGGCGCACGCTCAGGCCTTCGCGTTCCACCAGGTTTTCACCCGATGCCGCCACATCGATCAGCAGGTCCACCAGGTGGTCGTCGAGCAGGTTGACTTCGTCGATGTACAAAAAGCCCCGGTGCGCCTGGGCCAGCAGGCCGGGCGCGAATTGCTTGATGCCCTGAGACAGGGCTTTTTCGAGGTCGAGGGCGCCGACCACACGGTCTTCGGTGGCCCCCAAAGGCAGGTCGACCACCGCCACGGCTTGGCGCTCGCTGACGATTTTGTTTTTCGGGTCTTTGGCTTGGCTGGCCTGACAGACCGGGCAGGCGCCTGCCGTTTGGTCGGGGTCACAGCGGTAGGGGCAACCCTTGACCACCTTGATCGGGGGCAGCAGGTCGGCCAGCGCGCGCACGGCGGTTGATTTGCCGGTGCCCCGGTCACCCAGGACCAGCACTCCGCCAATCGAGGGGTCGACCGCCACCACCTGAATGGCGAGGGTCATTTCATCCTGGCCAACGATGGCCGCGAAAGGGAAGGTCAAGGCCATGGGGCGTTCCGCAAAACTGTTCTCAGGCCATCATCCAAAAGACGCGGCAAAGTGTCAAGTTAAATTTACAGTTTGTCGGCCGGTGTGTCCACTTTGTCAGATTCGGGTTTCAGGCCGTAGCGGGCCGCCAGGTCCCAAACGTGCCGGGGCAGCATGTTCTTGATGCGGGCAGGTGCTTCGCGGCGCAGGTGCAGGATCGACTCGATGGCCTTCATCTCGACCCGCGCACGGGCAAACTCCAGGCCGCGCGGACCCACACGGGGCATGAGCCAGTTGACCAGCGGCTTGATCCAGGCCGGCATGCGCCGCAAGGGCAAGCCGCCTGCGGCACGCTCGGTGTTGGCCATGAAGCCACGCACCGGGCCTTCGCGGCGGCCTTTGCTGATGGGGGCGCTGGTGACCAACTGGCCCTGAAGCCCGTCCAGCAGCGCCTGCCCTCTGGCGTTGCGCACCAGCAGCCACTGCTGGCCGTGTCCGCCCATGTAGCCCACGGTGATGTCGGACAGCACATTGGTGTAGTCCACACACGTTCGGCAGGTCAGCGGGAAAAAGTCAGGCGGCAAGGTGGACAAGGGCAGGTTCAAAAAAGGGATCAGGCGCTTGCCGCCCTGGTCGGTGCGCACCTCGACCTTGTAGTCGGCACGAAACTCCACGTAGCTGATGTCTTGCGGGCGGTCCGAGATCAGCCCCAGAAACTGGTGAAAGTTTTCAGTCGTGGTGTTGTCCGAGCAGGGCGTGCCGATCACATAAAGCTGCTCCAGGCCTTGCTCCCTTTCCAGTTGCGGCTGGATGGCGCGCAGGGCATAAATCTGGCAGGGGATGCCAATCACGGCCAGGCGTTTGTGGCCTTGTGCCAGCGCAGGCTCGACCAGGCTGAGCAAGGGCGCATAGCCCATGCGCATGCCCCGGCATTGCTGCATATCCTGGGCGCGTGTCACCACCACCGGGCGTGGGCGCCAGCGGTCGTTTGGGTCTGCCGCCATGGCGATCACCGCATCGACCAGGCCTTTTTCCAGCAGCACTTCGGCCAGGCGGGTGGTGATGCCAGTCCATTGCGCGCCCTGGGTGGGCGGGTCCATGCGGGCGCTCAGGATCTGCTGGTAAGGCCCGAAAAACAGCTCGTCGGTTTGCGTGGTGTTTTGCTGGCGCTGGCGACCATGCACCCTTTGCTCCAAACCTGGGTAGTCGGGCTGGATGAACTGGCAGGCCTGGCCGCAACGCTTGGGGTCGTTGGTGCGCGACAGGCCGCAATCGGTGCACAGCTTGCGGTTGGGGACCGGGTCTGCTGGCCCGGCGATTTGGCGCTCCTCCAGCACGGCAGACCTGGGTTCAGCCTGCGCGGGTAAAGGGCATCACGCCCACCAGCCAAAGGTGCAAGCCGCCCATCAAAAAGGCGGCCCAAATGCCTGTGCCCAGCACCACGGCCAGCAAGGTGCCCACCAGTTTGCCTTCTGGGCCTGAATGCAGGCTCATGCGGTCACGCTGTCGGGCTGCACGGAACACCAGCACCGACCAGACCAGAAAACCGCCAAACAAAATCACATCGGCCAGGTTGCCGTTTGACAGCAAGTGGCCCAGCGCCCAAACCTTCACCGACAAGGTCATGGGGTGACGCAGTTTGGCCTTGATCTGGTTGCCAGGCACATACGTGGCGACCAACAACACCATGGCCACCCACATCAACAAAATGGTGGCGTGCTGCATGCCGCGCGGCGGCGTCCACAGGACCATCGGCTCAAGGCGGGCCAGGGCGTAGCCCTGCACAAGAAGGTACAGGCCCAGCAGCGAAACCGCCGCATAAACGCCCTTGTAAACCAGTGCCCCCCGGCGCTGGATCCAGTTTTGTCGCCACCTGGGTGCCAGGCTTTGCAGGGCGTGTATGCCCAAAAAGAGCGTCAGACCGATGATCAATTGCAACATGTCAAAACCTTTGGGCAATGGGATGGTGTGGAATCCAGCCCGCATTCTGACATGGGCCTGTCCATTGCGGTTGACATTGAAAAGACCGGGCTTTCCCGTGTGAATTGCTCAGGTATCACGGAGAAAATGACAAAGTAACTCTTCTGACGCACAATGAACTGTCCAGTATTTTCTGGCTCCTTCACTTCACAGGAGACTTGCATGTCCCATTTTTCTTCAGTCCCCTCCAATCGCCGTGTTTTCATGATGCAAGTGGCCACGGCCGCGACCGCCGTCATGGCTGTGAGCGAGGCCTCAGCCCAAGCCATGGTCGACGAAAAAGACCCTCAAGCTGCCGGTCTGGCTTACAAAGCCGACGGCACCAAAGTCGACAAGGCCAAGAACCCCAAGTACGCTGCTGGCAACAACTGCGCCAACTGCGCCTTGTTCCAGGCCAAAGCCGGCGCTGCAGCTGGTGGCTGCCCCTTGTTTGCGGGCAAACAAGTGGCTGCCAAAGGCTGGTGCTCGGCTTGGGCCAAAAAGGCCTGATGCTCGACCGGTTCTGAACAGGCCCCGGCCTGTTGAGTACCCCAACCGCCCTCGGGCGGTTTTTTTTCGCGAGTGGGTTGGGGGAAACGGTTCGAGTGGCCTCGCCTGCTTGGTGCTTACCCTGATTTCCCAGCAATATCGGAGGCCTTGAATGCACAAAGTGTCAATCTGTCGTTACACTTTGTTTTGTCTTCAACCGACCGGAAAGCCCTGCAATGGCGTCTTGGGTAATGAAAGCGATGGACCTGGCCTGCCAAAAGGCCCACCGAACCTTGTTCGATGGCGTCAGCTTTTCCGTGGCACCCGGCAGTTGGCTGCACATCGAAGGGGGCAATGGTTGTGGCAAAACCAGCCTGTTGCGTATTTTGTGCGGTCTGACGCCTGCGGCCCATGGGCAGGTGCTCTGGCCTGCTGCCCACCTTGAGGCGCAAGAATCGCCATCCCTCAGACCTGACCGCTCGGTGCTGCATTACATCGGCCATGCGCTGGGCCTGAAACCGGATTTGACCGCTTGTGAAAACCTGTGCCTGGATGCCCAGGTCAGCGGACTGGCGCTCAGCCGAGAACAAGCCCTGAGCGCACTGACGGCGCAAGGCCTGAAAAGCCGGGCCGATTTACCGGTTCGTGTTTTGTCACAGGGCCAGCGTCAAGGCGTTGCCCTGGCACGCTTGCGCGCCAGCCCGGCGCCGCTGTGGGTGCTGGACGAACCGCTGGTGGGTCTGGACGCGCAGGCCACGGCTGTGGCCAGGGCCTTGCTGCAATCGCATGTGGACCGGGGCGGCTCGGTGGTCATGACCAGCCACCACGATGTGCACTTGCAAGGCCCCGGTGCCCGTTACAGCCTGGGCGGCGGGGCGCATCTGTCATGAACATCAGCACGCGTTCACCCTTGGGCTTAAGCCCCTGGCAAGCCATGGGCGGCTTGGTGCGACGCGATTTGCGCCTGGCCTTTCGCCGCAAGTCGGAGTGGCTGGGGGTGGTTTTTTTCTTTGTGCTGGTGGCCGCCCTGTTTCCGCTGGCCATTGGGCCCGAGCCTGCCACGCTGCGCCTGATCGGGCCAGGGGTTTTGTGGGTGGCGGCCCTGCTGGCCAGCATGCTGAGTCTTGGCCGATTGTTTGACGCCGACCACCAGGACGGCAGCTTGGAGCAAATGGCCTTGTCCGCCGCGCCCCTGTCATGGTTGGTATGTGCCAAGCTCGGCGCCCACTGGTTGATGTCGGGCCTGCCGCTGGTGCTGTTGTCGCCATTGCTGGGCTTGCAATTTGCCTTGGATTCCGAAGCCCTGGCCATGCTGGCCCTGACACTGTTGATCGGCACGCCCGTGCTGACCTTGCTCGGTGCCATCGGCGCTGCCCTGACCTTGGGTGTGCGCGGCAGCGGCATGTTGCAATCGCTCTTGCTGTTGCCCTTGTATGTGCCGGTGCTGGTGTTTGGCACGGGCGCAGTCGATGCGCAGGTGCGCGGCCTGGGCGCCGAGGCGCATGTCTCGGTCTTGTTGGCCCTGTTGCTGGCCGCTGCGGCTTTCAGCCCTTGGGCCTGTGCCGCTGCTTTGCGTTTGGCGCTGGAGTCGTGACATGAAGCTCTTTCATTACGCCGCACCGCAAAACTTTTACCCTCTGGCCGGGCGCTTGTGGCCGTGGCTGGCGCTGCTGGCCAGCGCCCTGGCCCTGGCGGGCTTGTGGGTGGGCTTCATGCTGGCACCCGCCGATGCCCAGCAGGGGCAGGCTTACCGCATCATTTACATCCATGTGCCGGCGTCCTGGATGGCCATGCTGATTTACCTGGCCATGGCCTTCTGGAGCGTGTTGGGCCTGGTGTTTCAGACGCGACTGTCTGGCCTGATGACCCGCGCCCTCGCGCCCACCGGCGCCTTGCTGGCTTTCTTGTCTTTGTGGACCGGAGCCTTGTGGGGCAAGCCGATGTGGGGCACTTATTGGGTGTGGGATGCGCGCCTCACCTCGATGCTGATCTTGCTGTTTTTGTACCTCGGCTACATCGCCCTGACCTCGGCCATTGAAGACCCGCGCCGCTCGGATCGCGCCGGCGCTCTGGTGGCCTTGGTGGGTGCGGTCAATGTGCCCATCATTTATTTTTCGGTGAAGTGGTGGAACACCTTGCACCAGGGCGCTTCGGTGTCGCTCACGCAGTCGCCCCGCATGGCCAGTGTGATGCTCACGGGCATGTTGCTCATGAGTCTGGCGCTGTGGTTGTATGCGGCGGCCATCGCGCTGTGGCGTGTGCGCAGTTTGATCCTGGCGCGTGAATGCCATGCGGCCTGGGTGCAGCACTTGCCCGAAGTGCAGGCGCACCGGTTACGCAAGGGCGCGACATGATCTGGCAAAACGCAGCCGAATTCTGGGCCATGGGTGGCTATGGCGTTTACGTGTGGGGCAGCATGGGGGTGTCGGCGGCCTTGTTGGCGCTCGAAGTGTGGCTGGCACGCATGGGCCGACAAGAGGCGCTCGATGAGGTGTGCGAAGCCATGGCGGCCGAGCCTGAAGAAACACCGGGAGGCAGCGCATGAAAAGCCGTCACAAGCGATTGTTCGGCATCGGCTTGGGCTTGATGCTGCTGTGTGGTGCGGTTTATTTCGTGCTGAATGCCTTTCAAAGCAACCTGGTTTTTTTCTTCACGCCCACGCAGGTGGCCGCTGGCGAAGCCCCCAAGGACGGCAGTTTCCGGGTGGGGGGGCTTGTGAAAGAGGGCAGCATCCAGCGCCAAGATTTGGCGATCGAATTCACGGTGACCGATCTGCACCAGGACGTGCAGGTCCGCTACGTCGGCTTGCTGCCCGACCTGTTCAAGGAGGGCAAGGGTGTGGTGGCGCAGGGCCGACTGGATGCGGGCCGCCTTTTTGTGGCCAGCGAGGTGCTGGCCAAGCACGACGAAAACTACATGCCACCCGAGGCCCAGCACGCGCTGGACGAGGCGGCCAAGGCCCGAACTGGCGGGGTGATGTCGAAATGACAGCTGCAGCCATTCAAACAGGAGCAAAGCATGTGGCCTGAAGCGGGGCATCTGGCCTTGATCATGTCCGCCTGGGTGGCCTTGCTGCAGGCGGTGCTGCCGCTGTGGGGCAGTTTGTCCCCAAGGCGTGCAGGCTGGCAAGCCTTGGCAAGACCGCTGGCGGTGTTGCAGCTGGGCCTGATCGTGCTGGCCTTTTTGGCTTTGTGGCACGCCTTTTATGTGCACGATTTCAGTGTGGTGTATGTGGCGCACCACTCCAACACCTTGCTGCCCACGCCTTATCGCCTGTCGGCCATCTGGGCGGGCCATGAGGGCTCCTTGTTGCTGTGGGTGCTGATGCTGTCGCTGTGGTCGGTGGCGGTGGCCACGTTTTCGCGCCGATTGCCGCAGGCCTTGGTGGCCCAGGTGCTGGGGGTGATGGGTGCGGTGTCGGTGGGTTTTCTGGCCTTTATCCTGGCCTTGTCCAACCCGTTTGCGCGGCAGTTTCCAGCACCTGCGGAGGGGCGCGACCTGACACCGCTGTTGCAAGACCCCGGTCTGGTGATTCACCCGCCCATGCTCTACATGGGCTATGTGGGTTTGTCGGTGGCTTTTGCCTTTGCCATGGCGGCCTTGTTGTCGGGTCGGCTCGATGCGGCCTGGGCGCGCTGGGCCAGGCCCTGGACAGTGGCAGCCTGGGGCTTTTTGACCTTGGGCATCGCACTCGGTTCGTGGTGGGCGTATTACGAGTTGGGCTGGGGCGGTTGGTGGTTTTGGGACCCGGTGGAAAACGCCTCGCTCATGCCCTGGCTGGTGGCCACGGCCTTGATCCATTCGCTCATGGTCACCGACAAGCGTGGGCAGTTCAAGGCCTGGACGGTGCTGTTGGCCATTGGCGGGTTCTCGCTCAGTTTGCTGGGCACCTTCCTCGTGCGTTCGGGGGTGTTGACCTCGGTGCACGCCTTTGCCACCGACCCGGGTCGGGGCATTTTCATCTTGCTGTTTTTGTCTGTGGTGGTGGGTGTGTCACTGGCCTTGTTTGCCTGGCGGGCCCCGCAGTGGGCCAGCAACTCCCAGCCCGTGGTGGGCTCGCGTGAATCATTTTTGCTGCTCAACAGTGTGCTGTTGGTGGTGGCCATGGCGGCGGTGCTGTTGGGCACCTTGTACCCGCTGATCATCGACGCGCTGGATCTGGGCAAGCTGTCGGTGGGGCCGCCTTATTTTGACCGTGTGTTTGTGCCCCTGATGGTGCCGCTGCTGCTGGCCATGGTGCCGGGCCCGCTGGCACCCTGGCATGTGGCGCGTTGGGCCGCACTGCGTGCGGTGCTCGTGCCGGGTGTGATGGCGCTGCTGCTGGCCAGTGCCTGGGCCAGTTGGGGCGGTGCGCCTGCCGAGGCCAGCCAAGGCACCACATTTTCGGGCTGGCTCACGGTGATGGGCGGCACGCTGGGCGGCTGGATTGTCTTGTCGGGTGCCTGGCAAATCGCTCAGCGTCTGCGTTTGCCGGGCGCGCCGGGTCTGGCCTGGTGGGGCATGCATGTGGCGCACCTGGGCGTGGCGGTGCTGGTGCTGGGCATCACCGGCGTCAAGTCCTTTCAGGTAGAGCGCGATCTGCGCATGGGCCTGGGCGACGAGGTGAGCGTGGCCGGTTTTCGCTACAAACTGGTGGGCGTGGACAACCACCTGGGGCCAAATTACATGGCCTTGCGCGCGCAGGTTCAGGTGCATAAGGGCGAGACCCTGGTGCGCACTTTGCAGCCCGAAAAGCGCCGTTATGTATCGAGCGCCATGCCCATGACCGAAGCCGCGATCGACAGCACCTTGTGGCGTGATCTCTACGTTTCTTTGGGCGAGCCGCTGGCCAGTGATCCGCCGCAATGGACCTTCCGGATTTACCACAAGCCCTTTGTGTCATGGATCTGGCTGGGCGCCGTGTTCATGGTGCTGGGCGGGGGGCTGGCCGCGTTTGACCGTCGCTATCGGCAAGTCGCACAAAAGCAGACCCACCCGTCAGGTCTTCAAGGTGTGCGGTCGTGAGCGCACCCTTGGCCGCATCCCCCAAGCCGCCAGGCATGCCCCGCTGGGTGTTCATGCCGTTGGCGCTTTTTTTGGGCATGGTGGTTTTTCTGGCCATCGGTCTGAACCGCAACCCCCAAGAAATTCCTTCGCCGCTCATTGGCAAGCCGGCGCCCGGCTTCCAGTTGCCTTTGGTGGGTGGCGTTGGCGTTTTCAGCGCCGACCAATTCAAGGGCCGTGTGACACTGGTCAACCTGTGGGCCACCTGGTGTGCAGGTTGCCGCGAAGAACACCCCTTGTTGTTGGCGCTGTCCCGGCAGCCGGGTTTGCAAATGGTGGGCCTCAACTACAAAGAGCTGCAGGCTTCCGAGTTGTCGGGCCAGGACCCGCACAGCCCCGAGGCCGTGCAAAAAGCCAGCGACCGCAACCAGGCCTGGCTGAAAAAGCACGGTCAGGCTTTTGGCGTGAACCTGCTGGACCCGGATGGCCGTGTGGGCATGGACTTTGGCGTCTATGGCTTGCCTGAAACCTATCTGGTGGACCGCGATGGCGTGGTGCGCTTCAAGCATGCCGGGGCTTTGACGCCCGAGGTTTTGCAGAAAAAACTGCTGCCCTTGCTGCGGAGCTTGCAGCCATGAGCGGTGTTCTGAAAACAGGTGGCCGTTGTTTGTGCGTCGGGCTGTTGCTGTGGGCCATGGGGCAGGGCATGGCTGTCCAGGCGCAAGGGGCGCCATCCTTGCCGCCAGTTCAGGCCCCTGTATCGTCACCAGCCGAAGCCCTGCTGTCGCCCCAGGCGCAAGCCCGCTGGGACCACATTGCATCCGAGTTGCGCTGTCTGGTGTGTCAAAACGAGTCGCTGGCTTCTTCGAACGCCGAGCTGGCGGTGGACTTGCGGCGCGAGGTCCGAGGCCTGATCGAAAAGGGTCAAAGCGATGCCGACATCCGGACATTCCTGGTCAGCCGTTACGGAGACTTTGTGCTGTACCGGCCCGAGGTCAAGCCCGTCACCTGGCTGTTGTGGTTCGGGCCTTTCGCCTTGCTGCTGCTGGCGCTGGCAGTGGCCTTGCGCCTGATGCGCCGCCAGCCCGCAGCGCCCCCTGCGCTGACCGACAGTGAGCGCGAACGCGTGCGCCAAATTCTGGAGTCCTGATGTCTTTCATGCCGCCCTGGTTTTGGTTGTTGTTGGCGCTGCTGGTCTTGAGCGCACTGGCGGGCTGGGTGTTGCAGCGCGGTCTGAAAAAACAAGCGCTGTTGGCTGAGGTCAACGATGTGCAAAGGCAGGCCAATCGCCAGATTCAGCAACAACATCTGACCGATCTTGACCAGGCTTTTGCCGAGGGCCGATTGAGCCCCGCGCAGCATGCTGTGGCGCGTGACGACATGCTGCGACATGTGCTGAGCGATGCCGCGACCGTGCAGGACACCGGCATGCGGTCCCCTGTGAATGCAGCAAGCACTGGGCCTGTGCGCGTGGTCTGGATCGTGCTGTCCTTGGCAGCAATCAGCGGCTGGACTTACACGCAGCTGGGCGCAGCCCAGGCCTGGTGGCCACTGCCCTTGAGCCAGCGTGTGCAGATCACGTCCACCACGCCCGAACAACTGGCCGAGCAAACGCGCGCATGGCTGCAAGCCACGAAGACCCGACCGGGTGATGCGCAAGCCTGGTTGACCCTGGCGCGCTTGCACGCCGCGCAAAACGAACACGCCCTGGCCGAACAAGCCCTGGCGCGGGTGCTGGTCTTGGCCCCTGAGAACGATCTGTGGATCGAGCGCGCACAGATGAAGGCCTTGAGCGCCGGAGGCGTGTTTGCCGGTGAGCCCTGGCAGTGGATTCAACAGGTGCTGACCGCGCAGCCGCAGCACTTGAATGCGCTGGTGCTGGCGGGCAGCGCCGCCTGGTCTGAAAAACGCCACGACGCGGCGCGAGCTTATTGGCAGCAAGCCCTTGGCCTCGTGCCCGCCGACAGCGAAGCTGCCCAGGGCTTGCAGCAAGCCCTCGCGCAAGCGACAGAAATGGCCAAGCTCGCCCAGGTGCAGGCATCGCAGACTGTGCCCGTGTTGACCCCAACCCCTTCAGGGGGCGATACCCGGCCCCTGATTCAGGGCGAAGTTCGTGTGTCGCCCGAGGTGCAAAGCCAGATCGGTGCCGGGGCAAGTTTGTTCGTTTACGCGGTGGCCGAAGAAGGCTCGCGCCGCCCCGTGGCCATTTGGCGTGGCACGCCCACAGCCTGGCCCGTCCGGTTTGGCTTGAGTGACAGCATGGGCATGGGGGCACCCCCGGTTTTGTCTTCGCTGGCACAGGTCCGTTTGGTGGCCCGAATTTCCAAAACCGGTTCAGCCCAGAAGCAGCCCGACGATTGGCAGGTGGAGCTGGCGGGCGTCAAGACCGGCGTGCAAGGCGTGGTGCTGAACATCACCGGGCGCTGAAGCCGGGGGCTTCAACCCATCATCGATCAGGCCTTGCGCTGTGCACGCGAATGGCTGTGCACCGCCTCCACCAGCGCTGTTACGTGCTCCGGCGGCGTGAACTGGCTGATGCCGTGGCCCAGGTTGAAGATGTGCGTTGGCCCGGTCGTAGCCCGGTCGGTGTGGGGTGTGCCAAAGCTGTCGAGCACGCGGCGCACTTCGGTGGCGATGTGGTCGGGCGGTGCAAACAAAATGTTCGGGTCGATGTTGCCTTGCAGGGCCTTGCCGGGGCCACCGGCCTTGCCACCCACCAGGGCGCGGGCGCGGCTCAGGTTCATGGTCCAGTCCAGGCCCAGCACGTCGCAGTTCAGGTCTGCCATTTCGGGCAGCCACAGGCCGCCGCCCTTGGTGAACACGATGCTGGGGATGCGCTGGCCGTTGTGTTCGGTCTTGAGTTGCGAGAGCACGCGGGCGGTGTAGGCCAGGCTAAATTCTTGGAATGCGCCATCGGCCAGCACGCCG
>CAIZSE010000054.1 GCA_903935585.1 uncultured Burkholderiales bacterium
GCCCGCGCAGCACGCAGCCCTGACAGCGGCCGCTGCACAGGGTTGCGCCACGCAGGTGCAAGCCATGCTGGACTTTCAGGCCATGGGCATTCCCACGGTGGATTACGGCAACAACATCCGGCAGGTGGCCTTTGACCATGGTGTGAAGAACGCGTTTGATTTTCCGGGTTTTGTCCCCGCCTACATTCGCCCCATGTTCTGCGAAGGCAAGGGCCCGTTCCGCTGGGTGGCTTTGTCGGGTGACCCCGAGGACATTTACAAAACCGATGCCAAGATCAAGGAACTGTTCCCGGACAACAAGCACACCCACCGCTGGCTGGACATGGCGCGCGAGCGCATCAGCTTCCAGGGTTTGCCGGCGCGCATTTGCTGGCTGGGTCTGGGTGAGCGGCATCTGGCCGGTCTGGCTTTCAATGAAATGGTGCGCACGGGCGAGTTGAAAGCGCCGATCGTCATCGGGCGTGACCACCTGGACACCGGCTCAGTGGCCAGCCCCAACCGCGAAACCGAGGCCATGAAAGACGGCACCGACGCGGTCAGCGATTGGCCGCTGCTCAACGCCTTGCTCAACACGGCAGGTGGTGCAAGCTGGGTCAGTCTGCACCACGGTGGCGGTGTGGGCATGGGCTATTCGCAACACGCGGGCATGGTCATCGTGGCCGATGGCAGCGATGACGCCGCCGAGCGCCTGGCGCGCGTGCTGGTCAACGACAGCGGCTCGGGCGTGATGCGCCACGCCGATGCCGGGTACGAGCTGGCCGTGGCCACAGCCAAAAAGCAGGGCTTGAAGCTGCCCATGATCAAGTGATGGCGTGGATGCCCTGATGGGTGTCTTTTTTGTGGATCGTTTGAAACCATGACGCTGAACCGATTTTTTTTGCCGGACCTGCCAGCGACACCCTGGAAAAACGGGGGGGGTGTCACGCGCGAGATCGCGTGTGTACCGGTCGGCTCGGGCATGGCCGATTTCGACTGGCGCGTGAGCATTGCGCAGATTGCCAGCGATGGACCGTTTTCAATTTTTCCCGGCGTCGACAGGGTCATCACTTTGCTAGAGGGCGGCGGGGTTCATTTGCAGACCGAAGACGGTCACATCGAGCACCGCCTTGACACCCCGTTGGCGCCCTTTGCCTTTGCCGGAGAAGCCCCTGTTCATGCCCGCTTGCTGGCTGGTGATTGTTTCGATTTCAACACCATGACCCGGCGTGCCGTGTGCCGCGCCAGCGTGCAGATTGTTCGGGCGCCAACCGATTGGCCCACCAGTACCCAAGGCTTGTTCATGTCGGTGCAAGGGCGTTGGCTGCTCGAAGGCCAAAGCCCTGAAACGCTGGTGTCGCAACAAGGGCTGTGGTGGTGCGATGCAGCGCTGGCCTGGCGCCTGGTCCCCCAGGATCCTGGCGCAGTGCTTTTGGCCTTGACCTTTCATTACCATTGACCATGACCCTTTCTTTTTCTGCCCCATCCTGGCCCGGTGCCGATGGTGTTTGGCACCACTTGCATTTGGCCCCTGAAGCTTTGGGTGCGGGGGCTGACGCAGTCCCCCATGCAGCCATCGTGGTGGACCAGGGCGTGATTGCCTGGGTGGGCGCACACGCCGAGCTGCCAGCGGTGTATCGGCCGCTCCAGCAGCACGATGCAAAGGGTGCGGTGGTGACGCCAGGCC
Source organism: uncultured Burkholderiales bacterium (assembly GCA_903935585.1). Classification (GTDB taxonomy): domain Bacteria; phylum Pseudomonadota; class Gammaproteobacteria; order Burkholderiales; family Burkholderiaceae_C; genus Limnohabitans_A. The sequence goes on from CAIZSE010000054.1 coordinate 1,664, forward strand.
TGGTTGATTGCCACACGCACCTGGTTTATGGCGGCCTGCGTGCCAACGAATTCGCCATGCGCCTGGCGGGCGCAAGTTACGAAGAGGTGGCCCGCGCCGGTGGGGGCATCGTGTCCACTGTCAAGGCCACACGCCAAGCCAGCGAAGACGAACTGTTTGAAGCCGCAGTCCCTCGCATGGTGGCGCTATTGTCTGAAGGTGTTTGCGCCATCGAGATCAAGTCCGGCTACGGACTGAGCCTGGCGCACGAACGCAAACAACTGCGCGTGGCCAGGCGCCTGGGCGAAGTTTTTGGGGTCACGGTGCGCACCAGTTTTTTGGGTGCACACGCCTTGCCACCCGAATACGCAGGGCGCAGCGCCGAGTACATCGACTTGGTCTGCCACGAGATGATGCCCGCCTTGGCTGCCGAGGGCCTGGTGGATGCCGTGGATGTTTTTTGTGAAAGCATCGGCTTCACACTGGCAGAAACGCAAAAAGTCTTTGAGGCCGCCAAAGCGCTGGGCTTGCCCGTGAAACTGCATGCTGAGCAATTGTCCGACATGGGGGGTGCGGCCCTGGCCGCGCGCTATGGCGCCTTGTCGTGTGACCACATCGAGCATTTGAGTGCCCAGGGCATTGCCGCCATGCGGCAGTCCGGCACGGTTGCCGTGCTGTTGCCCGGTGCTTACTTCACCCTGCGCGACACCCATTTGCCACCGATTGCAGCGCTGCGTGAGGCGGGTGTGCCCATGGCGGTGTCCACCGACCACAACCCCGGCACCTCGCCCGCCCTGAGCTTGTTGCTGATGATCAACATGGCCTGCACCTTGTTTCGCCTGACCGTGCCCGAGGCGCTGGCAGGCGTGACCCGCCATGCGGCGCAGGCGCTGGGTTTGCAGGCCACACATGGACAGATCCATGTGGGGGGGCCGGCCAACTTTGTGCTTTGGCCGGTGGGGGATGTGTCCGAACTGGCTTATTGGCTGGGCCAGCGCCCCGCATGCAGCGTGGTGCGCCAGGGGCGGTTGGCTGTTGACGGCATGGCGCTGTCCAGTCAGGTGGCGTGAACATTCCCGTGACGATATTGATGCTCGCCCGCACTTTTGCAAGTCATCCATCCTGGCAACACACACCATGAACTTTCAAACGACCGAGCCCCCTTTTCGCTTTCGCCAGGGCACACGCCCCTTGCTGATTTCCATGCCGCATGTGGGCACACATGTGCCGCCAGCGCTGGCCGCACGCCTGACCGACGAAGCGCGGCGCGTGCCCGACACCGACTGGCATCTGGAGCGCCTGTACGACTTTGCCGACGCATTGGGTGCTTCGGTTTTGGTGGCCACGCATTCGCGTTTTGTGATCGACCTGAACCGCCCGCCGGACGGAGCGAGCCTGTATCCAGGGCAAAGCGTGACCGGCCTGTGCCCGGTGGATTTGTTTGACAACCAACCGCTGTACCGTGACCCGGCTGAACAACCGGATGAAGCAGAGATTGCCCAGCGCCGAGAAGCCATCTGGCAGCCCTACCATGCGCAGCTGGCGCGAGAGCTCGCACGCATCCGGTCAGCGCACGGCGCAGCGGCCTTGTGGGATGCGCACTCGATTCGCTCAGTGGTGCCCCGTTTTTTCGAGGGCACCCTGCCCGACCTGAACCTGGGCACGGCCAACGGGGCCAGTTGCAGCCCGGTCCTGGCCGAACACTTGCTGGCCATTGGCAAACAAGCCGCCCCCTATACCGCCGTGCTCAATGGCCGCTTCAAGGGCGGGCACATCACCCGCCAATACGGCAAGCCCGAGCAGGGCGTCCATGCGGTGCAACTGGAAATGACCCAATGCACCTACATGCAGGAACACTGGCCGTTTGATTACCTGCCCGAAGTCGCCGCAGGCGTGCAACCGCATGTGCGGCGCATGCTCGAGGCGGTGCTGGCGTTTGTGGAAGCTGCAGCGGTCAAGGCTTGATGTGCGCAAGCGCAGCTAAGGCGCAGTTTTACAAACGCTGTCACAGGCTCTGCTGCCAGATGTGTCGATACACCAATTGGGCCACTTCGGTTTTGTCACCCACCGTATAGGGGGGTTCTGGCAATGACAAATAGACCTGATCTAGGATGAAACTCTCCACCTCGGCTTGGGTTTGTTCTTTTTCGGTCCATCGGTCCAGTGGGGCAATGACGGCCTGCACCCCGGCCAACAAATCGCGGCTGGCTTGCTTGATGCGTTCGCGGTCCGTTTTGCTCAGGTCGCCGCGCTGAACCAAATCAAACAAGGCCAACTGGTCTTCGCTCAAACCTTCTTGCACGGCCCGTTGCTGTTCCACATCGAGCGCTGCCAACACGTCGGTCAGTTGGGCAAAGGTGTCTTCGATCGTGGCGCGGTCCTTGTCCTGGTTGTAGGCGGCAATGATTTCCTGGTACTTCTTTTCGTAGTTCATGCGCAGCGGGTTTTGCGCCAGCATCTGGGCCAGCTTTTCTTCAACGATCTGGCGAATGTCTTCGATGGCGGTGGCTTTGCGTTTGACCTTGCTGGCGAACTCGTTGCGCAGCTTTTCCATGTTGATCTGCGACAAATCCACCCGCAGGCCACTGGCTTGGTCGTCACCGGCCGCGTGCGTGGCAATGGCTTCGTTCACGATGCGGCGCAACTCTTTGAGCAACTCGCTCACATCAGCCGTGTCGCGTCGCTCGCTCAGCTTTTTGTAAATCGCTTCGATGTTGTCGTGCCGCTCTGCATACACCAGCGCTGAAGGCTCTACCAGCAGCGCCTTGAACCGGTTGAACACCACCCGCGACAAAATTTCGTAGCGCCGCTTGGTTTCGTCGCTGGTGTATACGGCCTCCACCGCATCGGCCAGCAAGCCAATGCGCGCAAAGCCTTTGGTGCCCTGAAGGCTGCTGGCATCAAACCCCAAACCCAACAAATGCGCTTCGGTCACCACAATCGCGTCGGCCAGCGCAGCCACCCGCTCTTCGATGGGCGCTACGATTTCGGCCTCGCCCCCATCGTCTCCCAGCGCATATTGCGCCAGAGCTTCGCGCAAGCTTTTGAGCATGCCGTTGTAGTCGACGATCAAGCCAAAATCTTTGCCCGGGTACACCCGGTTGGCGCGGGCAATGGCTTGCATCAGGGTATGCGCCCGCATGGGCTTGTCGATGTACAGCGTGGACAAACTCTCCACGTCAAAGCCCGTGAGCCACATCGCGCACACCACCGCCACACGAAATGGGTGCTTGGCATTTTTGAACGCTGTCTCCACATCAACCCGCTGGCCATCGGTCGTTTCAAAACCCAGCTTCATCACCGTGCGGTGCGGGACGATGTCAAAACCCCAGGCCTTGAAGTCGGCTACCTCGTTTTGCGCCTCGCTGATGATCAACTCGATGATGGTCTCGTCCATCCAGCTGGCCTTGGCCAGCAAGCGGTCACGCTGTGCGTGCAACAGCTGGCGTGTTTCTTCATCACCACAGGCGCCAATCTCAGCGAGCTTGCGCTGCGCCTCGGATCGAACGTCGGCCGCATGGACTTTCCACTTCGGGCCAATCAGTTGCAACATGCGGGCGCAAGTGATCTTGTCAACACACACCAGCATGGCTTTGCCCGCCTCCCAGCGGGTGCTGCAATGCGCCACAAAGTCGGTGGCGATGCGCTCCAGCCGCTCATCGGCAGTGATGACCTCGTAGTCTTTGCCCAGCAGCTTTTCCAGTAAGGCGGTTTGGTCAGCGTCCAGATCGGCGGCATCCACGGCGGCGGCAATCTTGTCGTTCAAATCCAGCTTGGCCAGCCCCAGTTTTTCGCCCCGGTTTTCATAGACCAGCTTGACGGTGGCCCCGTCTTCTTCGCTGCGTTTGAAGTCGTACCGCGACACATACTCGCCAAAAATGCGCTTGGTCAGGTGATCGTGTTTGAACAGCGGCGTGCCCGTGAAACCAATGAAGGCCGCATTGGGCAGCGCCATGCGCATGTTGCGCGCCAGTTTGCCGGACTGTGTGCGGTGCGCCTCGTCCGACACGACGATGATGTCGTCGCGTTCGCTGTACGGCGCGTCGGGCGCGATGTCCTGGTTGAACTTGTGGATCAGGCTGAACACAAAGCGGTGGTTTTCAGACAACAGGCGCTGCAACTCACGGCCCGAGCTGGCACGCGGCGTCTGCTCGTCGGCCACGCCACAGCCGATGAAGGTCTTGTAAATCTGGCTGTCCAGATCATCCCGGTCGGTCATGAACACAAAGGTGAAATTGCCCGGCACCGTGCGCCGCACCTTCTCGGCAAAAAACGCCATCGAATACGACTTGCCGCTGCCCTGCGTGTGCCAAACCACGCCCAGGCGGCCCAGGTCCGGGTGCGCTCGCTCGGTGATTTGCAGGTATTGCGACTCAGGCTCAGCGGCCATCGGATACACGGGTTCAGGCTCATTGGCCGCAACGCCTCGCGCAGCGGGCGGCAACGCCACCGTGCGGTGCGTTAAACGCTTACCCGCTGGAAACTCCCGCTTCAAAGCCTCTTGCCGAATGACTGAAATTACCGCCTGGTTCACACCCAGATATTGGTGGTTGCGTGCCACCACCTTGCGCGTGTGGCCCGCCTTGCTGGCGTCAAACAAGATGAAGTTTTCCAGAATGTCCAGCAAACGGTCTTTGGCCAGCATGCCATTGAGCAGCACCTCGGCGGCCACATTGCCCACATCGTTTTCGCTTTGGCGCTTCCATTCGCCAAAGTGCTCCCAAGTGCTGGTGACCGAGCCAAAGCGGGCGTTGTGCCCGTTGCTCACCACCAAAAACGCGTTGTGGTGAAAGGCATGTGCCGCCACGTTCTCATCCATGTAGTCGCGCAAATTCCCGTCAAACCCGGCGCGGATGTTTTTGTAAACCGCCTTCAGCTCGATGAACACCAGCGGCAAACCGTTGACGAAACACACCAAGTCGGCCCGGCGGTTGTAGTTGGGCGTGCGCAAACCGGTGAGCTTGAGTTCACGCACCACCAAAAAGCGGTTGTTGCCCGGGTTGCGAAAGTCGATCACCTTGGCCTGCGTGTGGCTCAGCTGACCTTGCGCATTGCGAAAACTCACCGGCACGCCATCGCGCACCAACTTGTGAAAAGCCTGGTTGTGCTGCAACAGCGACCGCGAAAAATCATGGTGCGTCAGTTGCGTGACCGCATCTGCAATGGCGGGTGGCGGCAGCTGCGGGTTGAGCCGCGCCAGCGCCTCGCGTAAATCGCGCACCAGCACCGCCTCGCGCTCACTCGTGCGGCCCAGTGTGCCGGTGGGGCCAAAGCTTTCCTGGTTGAAGGCATACACGCTGTCCCAGCCCAGCACCCGCTCCAGATGCTCGGCAAAGGTGGCCTGCACCAGGCGGTCTTCACTGTGGATATCGGTGTAGGCCATGTTTATTTCACTTCGTATTGGCTCAAATTTGGCTCATTTAACTTTATTTGAAATTTAAAAATCTGTTGAAAATCAACAACTTAAGACTTTTCTAGAAGCCATTTGGCTCATGAATCAAGAAAACCAATGCCGATTGAGCGCCTTTTGAGCCAAATGGAACTTATCACTTTTGACTACCAACTAAGCGGTAGCGCGCACCATTGCGAAGGCCAGTCATGGCAACAACCGATTGATCGGCCAGTTCGGTCAGGGCACGTTTCAATTGCGACCGATTGACCTCTTGCCCAATGCGAAGACTGATATCGCCAATTTTGGAGTCCGGGTAGCGCCGCAAGTCTTCGCGAATCAACTCCTGCAAGCGATGCGGCTCAATCCGGGCCAGCGTGGTGGGCTGTATCAGCTGGGCACCCTGCAACAAAGCAGGGTCTACAAAATAACGGGTTCCTTGCGTGCGGCCCACAGTTTGCACAAGGGCCAGCGAAGGCAAGCGCCCCAGCCACACCGCCACATCGTCACCGCCCTCGGTTTCCAGCACGGCCTTCAGTGCACGCGCCGTCATGCCTTCACTTTGCGCCAAGATGCCCAGCGTGATGCGTTCGCGCTGCGTGAGCTGAAAACGCTCATCGGCCTGCGTCAGCAGGCGCATGACCTCGGGCTTGGCAATGCGTCTTTCAATCGTCACCCTAACCGAATCCGTGCCCTCTTCGGCCACCGGGGCCGGGCGGCCTTGCGACAACAAGCGGTCATACATCAGGTCATAACCGCTGCCTTCGCGTTCCATCAAGCCCAAGTCGTGGAACACCCGGGCCAGCCCTTCGTTGCGGCGGCGGCTGGCGTGCAGCAGGTTGCGTGGTGTCACGCCCAGCGGCAGCCTGCCGGGGTTGACCACCGCCAGCCGCTGCGGGTGCAGGTTCAGGTAAATGTCGCCTTGCTGGGTGTAGGGCCGGTGCACCAGTGCATTGACCAACAACTCGCGCACCACCTTTTCGTCATAGGCAGGCACTTGGCGGCGGTACAGGCCTTCGGCCACTTCGTAGCTCTCGCGAAAATCCGGCAGCTCACGCCAGATGGCGTCCACCAACTCCACGGGCGACAAGGTGGCATCGTCCCACACCCATTTGTTGATCTTTTGGCCCTGCTCATCGTATTTGATGGCCTGCACCAGCGGCGCAGTGCCCAAGGCGCGGCGGTCTTGGGTGCGGCCCAGCAGCAGCACGCCCAGGTGGGTCAGGTGCTTGCCCAGCGGGGTGTCAGCGGCCAAGCCGTAATGCGTCAACAGGGCATCGGCCCCTTTTTCTTTCACCGAGTCTTTGACCCGGCCCGAGGCCAGCAGCCCTTGCACAAAGGCGTTCAGCTTGTCGGCATCCAACGCACTACGGGGCAAGCCGCTGTCCATGGCCTCCCACGATTTACCCGGACGCTCATTGGCCAGGCGCAGCACGTCGTCGCCCAGCACCGGCTGGCAGGTGTCGCCCACCCGTAAAAAATAGCGGCCGTCGCGGGTCGAAGCCACTGCGGCCGATCGCTCAATCACCAACTCAATGAACTGCCCGCCGTTGGCGGCCTGCTGCAAGCTGGGCAGCGCCTGCACATTCACCGTCAGCTCGCCGATGCGCTTGCGCAAACGGTCCAGCAACTCGGGCGGCACCACCTGGTCGGCAGGCGGCAGCGTCTGCCCGTCTTCGATCCCAATCAACAGCCGCCCACCCGCCCCGTTGGCAAAGCAAACGCAGTCTTGTGCCAGCGCAGCCCAGTCCGCCGACTTGCCTGTGACGGTGCGCAAGGATTTCAGGTCGGTGTGCTGGTCTTCGCGGGTCATACGGCCAATTCTCCGTTCATCAGGCGGGGCAGCAACAGATCGCGGGCTTGGCGGAGTTTTTGGTTTGCGAAGCTGAGTGATCGCAATTGCTCGACTGTGGGTTGAATCAAGTCGTCAAAGCTCTTGAGCAGGCCTGGTGGCGGCACTGGAAGGGAGAAAGCTTTCATCTGCTTCCAATCAGCCCGAGGCATTTTTGAGCCTTCTTTCATTTGCTGCGATGTCACAGCTACAAATTCGTCGCTCGACATGGTCATTAAAACCAAACCATGCAGCGTTTCATCAGCTGGTCGAACAACGATGGCATCGGACGAGGTCACGCCATCAACAAAAGCAACCCCTACTTTGTGAAAGTAAGGACGAATCTTGCCAAAAATGATCTCGCCAGTTTTAAAGCGGCACTTGCTGCTGGTCACCTCTTCAACAGTTCCCCAATTGTTCAGTGATATGGATCGTCTTGGTATGTGCTCCAAACCAATATAGGGCGTGTTTGGTTCCAGCGCTTCGGGCAAAACCATGTCGCGCACTTCTAGGCATAGGTCGCCCAAAGTCTTGCGCTCCCACCCTTGCGGCACGCCGTCCACGATGGGGGTGTGCTCATGGCCGGGAAAGCGCAGGCGCACAAACCATTCGCGGTAGAGCTGCCGGGCCGAGTCTTCGAGCAGGGCCATGCGGCGGCGGTTGTTGTCAATCAGGTCGTCGTAGCTGGACAAAATGTCTGCTATCCGCTTTTGCTCCTCAACCTCAGGAATTTCGAACTCCAATGAAAGCAACTTTTCCTGGCTCAAGTTGTCTTGTGTCGCACCTTGAGAGAACTGCTGTGCGCGGATTTTGATGGTGGCATCAAAAAGGTACTTCACAAAGCGCGCATCCGCTTTTTGGGGGTCTGCAATGAATCCGATCACGCTGTCTGGGAAGCAAGCATCAATTCCCAATATGGCTGTATCTGCGATGTTTGCAGCAATCGTGATGCAAAGCGTTCCAGTGGGCCAAAGCTTGCTTTGCGCCAACCCTGCCTCTGTGTAGGTTTGCGTAAAGCTGTTGATATACAAGCCAGCATGCTTGACATCCCCAGTTTGAATGAAGGGGTGAGATCCGCCATGCAAATGAGCCGCGTCACGCGGCCTATGGCGAGAGCGGCCGCGCGAAACCGTGCCAAGCTGGTCCAAGCGTTTGGCGGTCCAGCTCATACCCCCAAACCCTCAAAGTGGGCCGCAATCTTCGCTGCCAGTTCCACCGCCTCACGGTTCAAATCCGCCAGCTCCACATGGATGTCGCGCAGGGTTTGTTCAAAGTCGAAGTCATCGTCCACTTCGGCCGGGGCCACGCCCACGTAGCGGCCGGGGGTCAGGCTCCAGTCGGCGGCTTCGATGTCGGCGCGGCTGACGACTTTGCACAGGCCGGGTACGTCTTGCATCTCGGCCTTGGGAAAGCGCTCTTGCAGCCAAACCATTTGGCGGTGGGTGTAGGCGCAGGCCTTGAGTTGCTCCACGGCGGTGTGGCGGGCCTCGTCCAGTTGCTTGAGGCTTTTGTTCACGGCGCGGCGGTCGAGCAGGTCGGCGGCGGCTCGGGTGGCGGCGTCTTTGTCTGACTTGCCTTCGTGTTGGCTCAGCTGTGCGGCCAGGGCTTGCGCCTGTTGTGCGCTGCGGGCGGCCAGTTTGTAGAGCAGGTCGATTTGTTTGACCAGGCCCTTGGCGGCTTCGGCGTGTTGGTCAAAGCTTTGGCGCAGTTGAATTTGAGTCGCATTGTCAGTGCTGGCTTGGGTGCCGCTGGCCGCCACCGTTGTGCCAAACGCTTGCAGGCCAGTGATGAGGCTGGCGCGGTCGGCCATGAAGGCTTGGGTGGCTTGGCTTTGCTCGTTCAGCGCGGCTTGCAGGGCCGTCCAGCTTTCTTGCGCGGGCTGCGGTGCGTCTTTCAAAGTGCTGATGGCTTTGCTGAAGGTTTCCAGCGCCACTTGCGATTGCGTCAGCTGGTCGAGCATCGGGGCCAATGTGGTGTCCACGCCTTGGGCCTCGGCGTTCAGGCGGGTGATGTAGCTGTGCACCAGCCCCAGGTAGCGGCTTTGCTGGCCCCGGTACAGCCAGACGATGGCGGCCAGGTGGGCTTGCTGCTCGGGCGAGAAGTCGTAAATTTTGCGGGTGACTTTGCGGTAGACGTTGCGGGCGTCCAGCATCAGCACTTTGTTTTTGAGCGCTGCGGGTTTGGAGCGGTCAAAGTGCCACAACTCGCAGGGCACGGTGCGGGTGTAGAAGAAGTTGGAACGGATGGCGACCATCACGTCCACATCGCCGGTTTCGACCAGTTTGCGGCGCACTTCTTTTTCGCCATGGCCTGCGCTGCTGGCTTGCGACGACATGACAAACCCGGCTCGGCCCGTGGGCGACAAGTAGCTGTGAAAGTACGAGATCCAAAGGTAGTTGCCGTTGGATACGTGTTTGTCTTTGTTGACGCCCGGCAGGCCAAAGGGCAGGCGGCGGTCGGTCTTGATGGCTTCGGCATCGACCTTGTCGACGTTGAAGGGCGGATTGGCCATCATGAAGTCGACGTGGCCCCACAGGTGCTCTCCGCCTTTGAGTCGGTGCTTGTCTTCGTAGAAGGTGTTGGCTTCCTGGATGTCGCCTTCAAGCCCGTGCACGGCCAGATTCATCTTGGCCAGGCGGATGGTGGTGGGGGTTTTTTCCTGGCCGTAAAAGGTGACCTTTTTCATGGTCTCTTGGCCAGACTGTTCGATGAAGTGGCTGCTTTGCACGAACATGCCGCCCGAGCCGCAGGCCAGGTCGGCCACCACGCCGTGGCTGGGTTCGATGACGTTGACCAGCGTTTGCACCAGCGACGGCGGCGTGAAAAATTCGCCGTTGTCTTGTGCGCCCTGCATGGCGAACTTCATCAAGAAATATTCGTAAATGCGGCCAAACACATCGCCCGTGGCGTTTCGCAGCGCTTCACTGTCAAAACAGCGCAGCAGGTTTTCGAGCAGCTTGTTGTCAAAGCGGTCGTAGTCTTTGGGCAAGCTGCCTTGCAGCGGCGCAAAGTCGGCCTCGATCGCATTCATGGCGGCCACCAGTGCGCCACCCAAGCTGGCACCCGAAGGTAGGTTGAGCAGGGAGTCGTAACGCGCCACTTCGGGCAGCAACAAGGCGCGGCGCTTGATGAAGTCGGCCTTGGACAGCGGGCGTTTGGGCATGGTGCCCGCCGCTTGATCGGCCTCGATGGCTTGCAGGGCCGTTTGATAGCGGTTGGTGGCGTGCCGCAAAAAGATCACGCCTAACACCGGCATGGAATATTCCGTGGCCGTGAGGTTGGAGTTGGCCCGGAGCTGATCAGCGGAGTCCCACAAGCTGGTTTCAATTTGCGCGATGTTGCGGAAGGCGTTGGCGGTCATCTGTGCGGGGGGGGGCTGATTGTTGTTTTTGGCGGTTTGCCGAGGGGCGTTTGGGCTGGGTGGCCAGCGGGGGCGTTAATGATTATGCCCAGCTTTGAGTTGCGCTTGAGGTTGCTTTGGGATGCTTATGGGGGTTTACATGCAAAGACGTTTTGTAGCTAATTTATCGTAGTTATTTGGGTATAGTTAGGCGCTTCGGGCCTGCTGAGCTGGATGGTGCGGCGGGGAGATTGTGAGGGGCTTAGGCTGAAGGTCACTTGCAGCAATTTCAATAACAAGATGTATCAACACGAGCCGTTTGTATCAACCAAGTTTTGCGGCTTATTTCACGTTAGCCCTTCAACTCACGATAGGAAAAATAATGAAGTACCTCGTTCAGTCTACTCTCGCGGCATTCGCAGTGTTGTCTTCCGTTGCTGCCTATGCAGGCACTCAAGCCCTAAACTTTGAAATTGGAGTTTCCACTGTTGACCAAGTCAAATCATCCCTTGCGAAGCAAACGAAGGTCGTTGACAGCGGTATTAATAAATTCACCGGCGGACCGATGCTGAAAACCGACGGTTCCTCGTATGAAATTGAAGGACTCAACGAAGTTCTGTACATCTTTGACGACCAGAAGAAACTTACTGGGGTCATCATAGATATGAACAAGGCTAGATTTGATTCAGTTTTTCAAGCCCTGTCGGGAAAGTACAAAATCTCATCGCAGCAGCGTCCTTTCGTCGGCAATCAGTTCGCCCGCTTCAAAACACAAGATTCAGTGATCGAAATGGATGCTCCTCACCTAGGCTTCCAGATGGAAGTCCGCTACATTCGAAACGACCTCATGCAGAAGTTCAATTCCCAAACGGCAGCAGAAGCTGAAACCAAGAAAAAACGTGAAGCAGCGAAGTTCTGAGGGTCGACATCAGGGTTGCGCAAAATGCGGTTGCACGCCACGCCGTGGCTACCCTCGTGCTTGAACAAGTGCAAAGCTGACACCGCCATTCGCGAGCAGGGGCTTGTTCCCACATCTTTTGTGGCCCATGAAAAAAAGCGCCCGAAGGCGCTTTGAGTGATCACACCATGACTCAGATGCCGGCGCCCCGTCGGGGCGATGTGGCAAAGCGAAGCGCTTCTGAGCCCTGGCGGGGCGCCGGCATCTGAGTCTGCCGCAGGCACCCGCTGCCCGTTCAGACGCAGGTCACTTCTTTTTAGAAACAACCCGCACCATCTCTAAGCACTGCTTGGCATAACCCCATTCGTTGTCGTACCAGGCCACGATCTTGACGAAGCGCTTGTCCAGGGCGATGCCGGCGGTGGCATCGAACACGCTGGCGCAGGATTCGCCACGGAAATCGGTGGAGACCACTTTTTCGTCGGTGTAGCCCAGCACGCCCAGCAGGGCGCCTTCGCTTTGCGCCTTCATTTCGGCGCAAATTTCGGCGTAGCTGGCGTCGCTGTTCAGCTCCACGGTCAGGTCAATCACGGACACATCGGAGGTGGGCACGCGAAAGGCCATGCCGGTGATCTTGCCCTTGATCTCGGGGATCACCACGCCCACGGCCTTGGCTGCACCGGTGCTGCTGGGGATGATGTTTTCGAGAATGCCACGGCCACCGCGCCAGTCTTTGCGGGACGACCCGTCCACCGTCATCTGGCTGGCGGTGGCGGCGTGCACGGTGGTCATCAGGCCGCGCTTGATGCCCCATTTGTCGTTCAGCACCTTCACCACGGGGGCCAGGCAGTTGGTGGTGCAGCTGGCGTTCGACACGATGGTCTCGCCCGCGTATTTCTTGTGGTTCACGCCGTATACAAACATGGGGATGCTGTCTTTGGAAGGCGCCGAGATCACCACCTTTTTGGCGCCTGCGACGATGTGCATTTGGCTGGTCGGCTCGGTCAGGTAGTGGCCAGTGCACTCGAGCACGATGTCCACGCCCATGGGGCCCCACTGCAAGTTGTGTGCATCGCGTTCGTGCGAAAGCCTGATCTTCTTGCCGTTCACGATCAGGCTGTCTTCCGTGAAGTCCACCGTGCCGTCAAATCGGCCGTGCACGCTGTCGTACTTGAGCATGTAGGCCAGGTAATCAGCGGGCTTGGGGTCGTTGATGCCCATGATCTGGATGTCGGTGAAGCCGTGTTTCAGGGCTGCGCGCAGGGCCAGGCGACCGATGCGACCGAATCCGTTGATGCCAAGCTTGATGGTCATGGTGAATGCCTTGGGGAAAAGTTACAAAACGGTTACGTAACCGGTTTTTAAATCAAAACCCTTGCGTGAGCCTGATCCCTGAGCGTGGTTTCGGCACCCGTGGGCGCCGAAACCTTTCAGCCGGTTGTGCCTTGTCAGGCTTTCAGCAGTGCAGCGTGGACCGTGTCGGCCACGTTTTCGGCGGTGAAGCCGAAGTGCTTGAACAAAACAGGGGCAGGGGCCGACTCGCCGTAGGTGTCGATGCCGACCACGGCGGAGCAGCCGTATTTCCACCAGCCGTCGGTAGAACCCATCTCGACCGCCACGCGGGGAATGCCCGCGGGCAGCACGCTTTGCTTGTACTCGGTGTCCTGGCGGTCAAACACGTTGGTGCTGGGCATGGAGACCACGCGTACACCGATTTTGCGTGCGGCCAGCAGCTTTTGTGCGGCCAGGGCCAGTTGCACTTCAGAGCCGGTGGCGATGATCACGCCGTGGGTCTTTTTGATGCCGACGTGTGCTGGCTCGGACAGCACATAGGCGCCGCGGCTGATGTCGCCCAGATCGCTCTTGGGTGAGTAAGCCAGGTTTTGGCGGCTCAGCAACAGGGCCGAAGGGCGGTGCGCGTTTTGCAGGGCCACGGCCCAGGCCACGGTGGTTTCAGCGGTGTCGGCGGGGCGCCACACGTCCAGGCCGGGAATCAGGCGCAGGCTGGCGGCGTGCTCGATCGACTGGTGGGTCGGACCGTCTTCACCCAGACCGATGGAGTCGTGGGTGAACACATGGATGATGCGTTGCTTCATCAGCGCGGCCATGCGGATGGCGTTGCGCGAATAGTCGCTGAAGGTCAGGAAGGTGCCGCCGTAAGGGATGTAGCCGCCGTGCAGGGCCACGCCGTTCATGATGGCGGCCATGCCGAATTCGCGCACGCCGTAGTTGATGTGGCGGCCGATTTTTCCGCCTTCAGTTTTGACCACGTCACCGGCCAGGTCCACGCGGAAAGCCGGGGTGCTCTTGGTGTTGGTCAGGTTCGAGCCCGTCAGGTCGGCCGAGCCGCCCAGCATTTCGGGCAGGGCGGCAGTAAAGGCTTCCAGCGCCAGCTGGCTGGCCTTGCGGCTGGCCACGGTCTCGCCCTTTGTGTGGGCCGCAACGACGGCGTCAAACGCCACCTGGTTGAAGTTCTTGGGCAGATCGCCCTTCATGCGTCGCACGAACTCTTTGGCTTGAGCCGGGAAGGCGGCTTTGTAAGCGGCAAAGGCGGTGTTCCATTGGGCCTCGCGGGCCGTTCCGGCGACTTTGGCGTCCCAATCGGCATAAACCGCTTTGGGGATCTTGAAGGGCTCTGCTGTCCAGCCCAGGGCTTCGCGTGTCAATTTGATTTCTTCAGCGCCCAGAGGCTCGCCGTGGGCCTTGGCCGTGCCCGCGCGGTTGGGCGAGCCCTTGCCGATGGCGGTCTTGCAGACGATCAGGGTGGGCTTGTCGGCGCTGTGTTTGGCGGCGGCAATCGCCTTGGACACGGCGTTGGCGTCATGGCCGTCCACGGCATCGATCACGTTCCAGCCGTAAGCGGCAAAGCGCTGCGGCGTGTTGTCGATGAACCAGGGGGCCACCTGGCCGTCGATCGAGATGCCGTTGTCGTCGTACAGGGCGATCAGCTTGTTCAGCTTCCAGGCCCCGGCCAACGCGCAGGCTTCGTGGCTGATGCCCTCCATCAGGCAGCCGTCACCCAGGAACACATAAGTGTGGTGGTTGACGATGGTGTGGCCAGCCTGGTTGAACTCGGCAGCCAGCATTTTTTCGGCCAGCGCCATGCCCACGGCATTGGTGACGCCTTGACCCAGCGGGCCGGTGGTGGTTTCCACGCCAGGCGTCACACCCACTTCGGGGTGACCGGCGGTTTTGCTGTGCAGGGTGCGGAAGTTCTTGAGTTCTTCGATCGGCAGCTTGTAGCCCGTCAGGTGCAGCACCGAATAAATCAACATCGAGCCGTGGCCGTTCGACAGCACAAAGCGGTCACGGTTGGCCCAGTGCGGGTTTTTCGGGTTGTGCTGCAGGTGGTCGCCCCACAAGGCAACCGCCATGTCGGCCATGCCCATGGGGGCGCCCGGGTGACCCGAGTTGGCTTGTTGAACAGCGTCCATTGCAAGGGCGCGGATGGCGTTTGCCATTTGTTGTTGATTGGCCATGGGGTCAGCTTTCGGGAAAGTATTCTGGAAAACCCGTGATTTTAGCGGTTGTCTGCCAGGCGGTACCGACCGGGAGCCTGCCATGCAAGGCCTGCACAGGGAGAGTTTGAAGGCCCCCTCAAGGTGCTGGCGGCCTGTGCTCAAGGGGCGGCGATTGCCCAAGCGGTGGGCTCTTGGGGCTGGCCGGTCTTGGGCTTGAATGGGGCTTCAGGCCTTGGCTTCCTTTTGTTGTCGGGCCAGCACATGGCGACGCATGGCCACCGCAGGGGCGTCGGCAGCCACTGAAAACTCGTACAAATCTTCGGCCGGGGTGCTGGCGAGGGCTTGCTCTTGCAGGGCCAGGCCGTCCACATCTTCTTGAAAAGCCACGAACAACTGCTGGTGCATGAAGCGCGTGGTTTCCGCGTCGGCCTGCGCAAAATCGCGCCCATGCACGATGAAGTAGTGCGTGCGGGTGGCCGTCTCGGGGGTGGGCATGTGCGCGGTGCGGATGCGAAAGAGTGGCCGCTCGTTTTCGGGCAAATGACAATCGTAAAAAGTCACCGACACCTCGTGCAGCCCCAAACTTCGAAATTCGGAGCGCACGATGCGGGCAGCCTGGCCCTGTCCCGTCAGCCCGGTGGGAATGCCCCACACGGGGGGCAAGGTGGTGGGCACCACGTTGCGCAGCAAGGCGAATTGGCCGTCGCCGATTTCGCTTTCAAAAGCGGCTTTGGCGTAATCCGGCGTGCCAAAGCTTTTGGCGTGCAAAAAACTCAAATGCGTCAGGTCCAACAGGTTTTCGTGCAGGCGCACGTAATTGGCTTGCAAGCCCAAATAGCCTTGCGAGCGTTCCCACTCGGCGTCTTCCATCCAGTCTTGCGGTGGCAGTTTGCCCAGGTCGGCCTGCTCGGCATCGCCCATCCAAATCCAGACCACGGCACCGCGCTCATGGGTTCGGTAGGCTTTGATGCCCATGTTTTTGGGACAAGTGGTTTGCGAAGGCACTTCGATGCAGTCGCCCTCGGTGTTGAACCGCAGGCCGTGGTAAGCGCACACGATGGTGTCCTGGTCCAGCGAACCGGCCGAAAGAGGCATGGATCGGTGCGGGCAACGGTCTTCCAGGGCCACAACGCGACCATCGGCCGAGCGGAAAAAAACCAGGCGCCGGCCCAGCAGGGTGCGGGCCAGTAATTGTTGTTGGACCTCTTCGCCATAAGCCGCCACATACCAGTCGTTCATGACGAATGGGGTGTGCCGGTCGGCCAGCCGAAGTGCGGCGTTTTGCGCGGCAACGATGACCGTTTGATCAGGGCGTGTCATGGGCGTGTCTTCTTTTTAAACAGGTTGGACGGATGCCGTGTGCGGGCGTAGCCCATGGAGTTTATGACCTCGTCTTGGGCCTTTTGTGTCTCGGGAGCGCCTCAAGGCGTGGCAACATCAGGGGATGACCGATCGTTTCCATCCCCCAGCCACGGACCATGCCTTGAGCGCTGCCCCTCTGGCCCAGGCCATGGTGCTGGCCGCTGGCCGTGGCGAGCGCATGCGCCCCTTGACCGACGCCCTGCCCAAGCCCTTGCTGGCCGTGCGCGGTCAGCCCTTGATGCAGTGGCCCATGCAGGCGCTGGCCCGAGGGGGCTTCACCCGGCAGCTGATCAACACCGCCTGGCTGGGTGAAAAAATTCCGGCTCACTTCGGCGTGCAAGCCAGCTGGCCAGGTTTGCCGGTGGTGGACCTGGCCTATTCGCACGAAGGCCAGGACTTTGGCCGAGCGCTGGAGACCGCGGGCGGCATTGTTCGCGCCTTGCCGCAATTGGCCGAAGTCTTCTGGGTGGTGGCGGGCGATGTGTTTGCGCCCGACTTTGTCTTCGCACCCGAAGCCCTGCAGCGCTTTGCCGCCAGCCAGCACACCGCGCACTTGTGGCTGGTGCCCAACCCGGCGCACAACGTGGGTGGGGACTTCGGGCTTTCGGCCGCAGGCCAGGTGCTCAACCTGCCCAAAGGCTCGGTGGGCCGCAACCTCACCTTCAGCACCATGGCCTTGTACAAAAAAACCTTTTTTGCCCACTGCGGCCTTGCTGCCGGCAACCCCGAGGGCGTGGCGCTGGCGCTGGCCCCCCTGCTGCGGGCAGCGATGGACCAGGGCCAGGTTTCGGGCGAGGTGTACACGGGCGA
>CAIZSE010000055.1 GCA_903935585.1 uncultured Burkholderiales bacterium
CAAATCGCTCACGGGAACCAGCATGACGCATGTGCCCTACAAAGGCCGGCAATACGCGATTCCTGATTTGATTGGGGGGAGCATTCAGCTCATGTTTGACAACATGCCCTCGGCTTTGCCCATGGCCAAGGAAGGCAAAATTCGGGCCTTGGCACAGACCACCGCCACGCGCTCGCCTGCCGCCCCGGATGTGCCGACCGTCGCCGAATTCGTACCGGGATTTGAAGCCACCACCTGGTTTGCCATGTTTGCCCCGGCCAATGTGCCCCGTCCCATCATCGACAAACTCAACGCCGAAGTCGTGCGGGTGTTCAAGCTGCCTGAAGTGCAGGAGCGCCTGAAAACACTGGGCCTGGACCCGGTGCTGTCCAGCCCGGATGAACTGGCTCGCTACCAGGCCACTGAAATTGCCAAATGGGCCAAGGTCGTCAAGGAGTCTGGCGCGAAGGCCCAATGAATTCGGCCATCAACGAACCGCCTGGTCTCCGTCAAGGGGATCATTCGTTGGTGTGGCGCAGTGCGTGTGCTTGGCAAAAGCGCAACGCTGCGTAGTTGGGCAATTTCAAGAATTCCAAGCTTTGGGGGATCACATTGGGGCAGCGTCCATAATCAAACCCCTTTGGTGTTCACATGCACGCGTTGCGTGAACCCGGATCCCCTCGAAATAGCCACAAGATGACCCAAGAATTGAATCCCGAAAATGTATTGATCAAAACAGCGATGTGTGAGCCTTGCTCGGGCATTCAGCGCAACTGGCGCCGTGCGCCCGGACATGCAGAGTTGGTGCAAGGTGCCAACCGCAAAGAGCAGCGCGCATCAGGCCAGGTCAACATCACCCGGTACCGCTGTGACCGTTGCGGTACAGCCTGGGAATATGAGAACAACAAAACTGACCAGCGCGCTGGATGGACGGTCGTGGGCCAATAAGCAAAGGTGTTCCAAGAACCGGGGCCTCATCAGCAGTCCCGGTTGGATTCAAGCCACAGGGCTCAGGCGGTGGCTTCGAGTTGTGAGCTCAGTTCAAGCCAGCGCTCTTCCAGCGTTGCCACTTCATCGGCCAAGGCTTTCAGGCGGCGACCCGCATCGGCCATCTCGCTCGGGAGCAAGCTGGTGGTGAGCCGCTGCTCCAGCTGACTCTTTTCCAGGCCGATGCTGGCCATGCGCTGCTCGTTTTGTTCCAGTTCACGTTTCAGGGGCCGTGTTTGTGCGGTCTGCTGTTGGCGCTTTTGGGCATCCTGCTTGCGCTGTTCGGCGTTGCTGAGCATGGGCGTGTCGGTCAATACGGGTGTCGCTGGCGTGGCAACGACCATGGCCACCGCTGGCACCGAGATCGCGCTGGCCAACTCGCGGGCCGAGTTCTTGGCCGCTTCGCGCAGTCGCTTGGATTCATCGAGCAAATAGCGCTGGTAATCGTCCAGATCGCCGTCAAACGGATCCACTTTGCCGCGCCCGACCATCCAGAACTCATCGCAAACGGCACGCAACAACGCGCGGTCATGGCTGACCAGCATGACGGTGCCTTCAAACTCGTTGAGTGCCATCGACAAGGCTTCGCGTGTGGCCAAGTCCAGGTGGTTGGTGGGTTCATCGAGCAGCAGCAGGTTGGGGCGCTGCCACACGATCATGGCCAGCACCAGGCGTGCTTTTTCGCCACCGCTCATGGTGCCCACGGTCTGCTTGACCATGTCGCCGCTGAAGTTGAATGTGCCCAGGTAGTTGCGCAGGTCTTGCTCACGGCTGGGCTCGCCGCTGTTGGGCCCGAGCTCTTTGGCCAGCCGGATCATGTGTTCCAGCGGGTTGTCTTGTGGGCGAAGCACGTCGAGTTCTTGCTGGGCAAAATAGCCGATGTTCAGGCCTTTGCCCTCGGTGAGCGTGCCCGCCAGCAGAGGCATGGTGCGCGCAACGGTTTTCACCAGGGTTGATTTGCCCTGGCCGTTGGCACCCAAAATACCGATGCGTTGACCGGCCAGAACCGATTTGCTGACGCCTTGCAAAATGGGTTTGGGTTCGTTGTCCACGGTGTAGCCAAAACTGGCTTCGCTGATGGCCAGCATGGGGTTGGGCAGGTTGTTGGGTTCCTTGAAGCCAAAGGTGAATTCGGCATCGGCCAGCAGGGGGGCCACTTTTTCCATGCGTTCCAGCGCCTTGACCCGGCTTTGTGCCTGCTTGGCTTTGCTGGCTTGCGCCTTGAAGCGGTTGATGAACTTTTGCAGGTGGGCGATCTTGTCTTGCTGTTTGGAAAATGAAGCCTGTTGCAGCTCCATTTGTTGCGAGCGCAAGATCTCAAACGCGCTGTAGTTGCCGCCATAGCGGGTCAATTTGGCATGGTCGATGTGCAGGGTGACATCGGTCACTGCATCCAAAAACTCCCGGTCATGGCTGATCACGATCATGGTGCCTGCGTAGCGCTGCAACCAGGCTTCCAGCCAAACCAGAGCGTCCAGGTCCAAGTGGTTGGTGGGCTCGTCGAGCAGCAAGATATCAGAGGGGCACATCAATGCGCGTGCCAGCTGCAAGCGCATTCGCCAGCCACCCGAGAAACTGTTCACAGGGTTGTTCAGTTCGTCGACCCGAAATCCCAGTCCCAAAATCAGGGCTTCGGCACGGGGCAGGGCATCGTGGTCGCCTGCATCGGCCAGGTCGGTGTAGACGTGCGCCATTTCCATGCCGTCACCGCTGGCCTCGGCAGCCACCAGGCGTTGGCGCAGTTCAGCCAGGCGTGTATCGCCTTCCAATACAAACTCTGCCGCCGCCTGGTCGGTCTCGGGCATGTTTTGCGCCACTTGCCCCATCCTCCAGTTGCGCGGCATGTCAAAGTCGCCGCCATCTTCGTGCAAGGTGCCGTTGAACAGGGCAAACAAGGTGGACTTGCCCGCACCGTTGCGCCCGACCAGCCCGACCTTTTCTCCGGGATTGAGGGTGACCGAGGCTTGGTCAAGCAGCACTTTGGCGCCGCGGCGAAGGGTGACGTTTTTCAGATTAATCATGGGAAATGCGTTAGGGGGCGGTCTGCGACCGCGATGAAAATGCTGTTGAACTGTTTGCGGTCAGAGGCCGCTGCTACAGCGATAAAAGTGCTTCACGGGTGATCAGCAAAACCTGGTCATCGCCAGCGCTGGTTTCAAGCCAGGCCACTTCCAGGTCGGGAAAAGCGGCTTCAAAGTGCTCACATTCGTGACCGATCTCGAGGACCAGTAACGCGTTTTCGCTCATGCGTGCTGGCGCGTCGCGCAGCAATTGTCGGACAAAGTCCATGCCATCTGTGCCGCCAGCCAAGGCCAGTGCGGGCTCGGCGCGGTATTCGGCGGGCAATTCGTCCATGCTGGCCTGGCACACATAGGGCGGGTTGCACAGTATCAGATCAAACGGGCCAGGCACGCTGGCCAGGCCATCGCTGTGCACCAATCTCACACGATCTTGCACACCATGGCGCTCGATGTTGATGGCGGCCACTGCCAGTGCATCGTCAGAAATATCGGCCCCGGTGACCATCACCTCGGGCCAGGCCAACGCAGCCAGCACGGCCAGGCTGCCATTGCCGGTGCAAAGGTCCAACACGTGTTGGGTTTGCTCGCTCAGCCAGGCGTCGATGGTGCCATCGGCCAGTACCTCGGCAATCAGGCTGCGCGGCACGATGGCGCGCTCGTCGATGTAAAAAGACACACCCTGCAACCAGGCTTCTCGGGTCAGGTAGGCGGCGGGCTTGCGCGTGGCAATGCGCTCTTCGACCAAGGCCGTGCAGGCTTCAAGCTGTTCGGGCGTGATGGCTTGGTGGGTCAGGGTGTCCAGTTCGGTGTCGAGCGGCAGGCCCAACCGCCACAGCACCAGCCAGGCGGCTTCGTCAAAGGCATTGAGTGTGCCGTGGCCAAAAGCCACGCCTGCATCTTGCAGGCGTTTGGCCAATTGGCCGATCAATGCGGACAGGGTCAATGCGCTCATGCAGACAGCCCTGCATTGAGCTTTTCCAGAGTGCGGCGGTAGATGTTTTTCAGTGGCGCAATGTCGGCCAGTGCCACATGTTCGTTGATCTTGTGAATGGTCGCGTTGGGCGGCCCACACTCGACCACCTGGGGGCAAATCTGGGCGATGAAGCGGCCATCGCTGGTGCCACCAGTCGTCGAAAGTTCCGTGGTCAGGCCGGTTTCGTCATGGATGGCCAACTGAACAGCGGCCACCAGGGTGCCCGGCGTGGTCAAAAACGGCAGACCACCGAGGGTCCAGTTCAGCGCGTACTTCAGGCCATGCTGGTCCAAAACGGCGTGCAGGCGCTGCTGCAGGATTTCGGGGGTGGATTCGGTGCAAAAGCGGAAATTGAAATCCACCTCGCAGTCGCCGGGGATCACGTTGCCCGCGCCCGTGCCCGCATGGATGTTGCTCACCTGCCAGCTGGTGGGTTGAAAAAAGGCGTTGCCCTCGTCCCAGCGCGTCGACACCAGCTCGGCCAGCGCCGGGGCCAGGCGGTGAATCGGGTTGTCGGCCAGATGCGGGTAGGCGATGTGGCCCTGCACGCCCTTGACGGTGAGCTTGCCGCTCAGTGTGCCGCGGCGTCCGTTTTTGATCATGTCACCGGTTTGCTGCACCGAGGTGGGCTCGCCCACAATGCAAAACTGCGGCGCTTCGCCACGGCTGACCAGTTGTTTGCAGACCACCACGGTGCCATCCAGGGCCGGGCCTTCTTCATCGCTGGTCAGCAAAAAAGCGATGCCCAGGTCAGGGTCGGGTGTGGTGGCGAGAAACTCCTGAACGGCCACCACCATGGCCGCCAGCGAGGTTTTCATGTCGCTCGCGCCCCGGCCAAAAAGCTTGCCATCGCGGTGGGTGGGGGTAAAGGGGTCGCTGTCCCACTGCGTGAGCGGACCGGTGGGCACCACATCGGTGTGACCCGCAAAAGCCAGGGTCTGGGATGACCGTCCTGCACGTTTGGCCCAGAGGTTGCGGACCCGGAAGCTGTCGGGGCCAGAGTCCATGAATTCGCAAACAAAGCCCAGGGGCTTGAGTGCATCGACGATCAGCGCCATGCACCCTGAGTCATCGGGCGTGATGGATGGCTTGGCGATCAGTTGTTCGGCCAACCGAAGGGTGTTGTGACAGGTGCTCATGCTGGGGCCTTGCTGGGGTTTGCACGCACAAAGCGGGCGATGCGGTGGGCGGCTTCCAGACATTCGGCGGTGTCGGCCACCAGCGCCATGCGGATGCGGCCTTGCCCGGGATTTTTGCCATTGAATTCACGGGCCAGGTAGCTGCCGGGCAGCACCGTCACGCTTTCGGCCTCAAACAGGGCTTGGGCAAACCCGGCGTCATCACCTTGCCAAGCTTCAGGCACACCCGCCCAAAGGTAAAAGCTGGCATCGGGCAACTTCACATCCAGCACTTCGGCCAACACGGGGGTGACCTGGGCGAACTTGGTTCGGTACAGGTTGCGGTTGTCCACCACATGGCTCTCGTCGCCCCAGGCGGCGATGCTGGCGGCCTGGACCACTGGGCTCATGGCACTGCCGTGGTAGGTGCGGTAGAGCAAAAAGGCTTTGATGATGGCGGCATCACCCGCCACAAAACCACTGCGCAGCCCGGGTACATTGCTGCGCTTGCTCAGGCTGGTGAAGGTGATCAGGCGTTTGAAGTCGGTTCGTCCCAGCTTGTGGGCAGCTTCTAGGCCGCCCAAAGGTGCTTCTTCGCGGAAATAAATCTCGCTGTAGCACTCGTCCGAGGCGATCACAAAACCGTACTGGTCTGACAGGTCAAATAGCTTTTGCCATTCTGGCAAGGGCATCACCGCCCCTGTGGGGTTGCCTGGTGAGCAGACAAACAGCAGTTGTGTGTGGGCCCAAACCTCGGCAGGCACGCTGTCCCAGTCGATGGCAAAGTTGCGCGCCGGGTCGCTGGGCACGTAATAAGGCGTGGCCCCGGAAAGCAAGGCTGCACCCTCGTAAATTTGATAAAAAGGATTGGGGCTGACCACCGTGGCCCCCGCGCGGGTCGGGTCAATCACGGTTTGTGTCAGTGCAAAGAGCGCTTCGCGCGAGCCGTTGACCGGCAGGACCTGTGTGGCCGCATCCAGAACCAGGTTGTAGCGGCTTTTGAGCCAGGCAGCGCAAGCCTGGCGCAGGCCCGGTTCGCCCGCTGTGGCGGGGTAGGCCGACAGACCCGTGGCCACTGAAGCCTTGAGCGCTTCCTGAATGAACACCGGGGTGGCGTGTTTGGGTTCACCGATGCCCAGACTGATGGGCTTGATGGTGGGCTTGGGCGTGACAGACGAAAACAGTTGTTTCAGCCGTTCAAAGGGATAGGGCTGAAGCTTGGCTAGAAGGGGATTCATACCCTGATTATCCGGGATCATCTGGGCATGCTTGCTGGGTTAATATTGAAGACTGTTCAGACAGCCTGGATTCAGGCTTTTTGCTCTGGGTGGCGATGTCAATTTGTCGTCATTTTGTATCCATTTTTTAGATTGTTCTGGCCGCTGTGCGTCTCAATTCCATCAAGCTTTCTGGCTTCAAATCGTTCGCTGAACCGACCAACTTCTTGCTGCCCGGGCAATTGGTGGGCGTGGTTGGCCCCAATGGTTGTGGCAAGTCCAACATCATGGATGCGGTGCGCTGGGTCTTGGGCGAGTCCAAAGCGTCCGAATTGCGTGGTGAATCCATGCAGGACGTCATCTTCAACGGCACCAACACCCGCAAGCCAGCCAGTCGTGCCAGCGTTGAGCTGGTATTTGACAACGCCGATCACCGCGCCGGGGGTCAATGGGGCCAGTTTGCCGAGATCGCTGTCAAGCGCGTGCTGACACGCGACGGCAACAGCAGTTACTACATCAACAACCAGCCCGTGCGCCGCCGTGACGTGCAGGATGTGTTTCTCGGCACGGGCCTGGGGCCGCGCGCCTACGCCATCATCGGCCAGGGCACCATCAGCCGCATCATCGAGTCGCGCCCTGAAGAGCTGCGCTTGTTCCTCGAAGAAGCCGCGGGTGTCTCCAAATACAAAGAGCGCCGCCGCGAGACCGAAAACCGTTTGTCCGACACCCGTGAGAACCTGACCCGGGTTGACGACATTCTGCGCGAGCTGAACGCCAACCTCGAAAAGCTTGAAAAGCAGGCCGAAGTGGCCTTGCGTTACAACAACTTGCAAGCAGACAGCACGCTCAAGCAGCATCAGCTGTGGTTTTTAAAACGTCGCGACGCAGAGGCCGACCAGGGCCGCATGAAGTCCGATGTGGACAAAGCGGTGAACGACCTGGAGTCGCGCATGGCCGATCTGCGCCATGTCGAAGCTGACCTGGAAGCCATCCGCCAGGCGCATTACGCTGCGGGCGATCAGGTCAACCAGGCGCAGGGTGCTTTGTACGAGGCCAGCGCCGAAGTGGGGCGGCTTGAAGCCGAAATTCGTTTTGTGGTCGAAGGCCGCCAGCGTGCCGAGCAGCGATTGCAGCAGTTGGTCGCGCAAACGGCTGAATGGGGCACCCGCAGTCAGGATGCGCAAGCCGAGTTGGAAACACTCTCAGAGCAAGCGGCATTGGCCGAGGACCAGAGCATGACTTTGGCCGCCCAGGTCGAAGACCAGGCCACGGCCTTGCCCGATCTGGAGGAGGCGCTGCGCAAAGCCCAAAACGATGCCAATGCCCAACGTGCCAGTGTGGTGCAGGTGCAGCAGCAAATTGGTGTGCTGGCAGCAGACCAGCGCAACATTGAAGAGCAATCACGCCAACTCGATCAGCGCCGCGAGCGCCTGCTGACCGACCGCAACGCCCTGGCTGCGCCCGATGAAGCCCGCCTGCAATCGCTTCAAGAACAATTGGCTACGGCCGAAGCCCAGTCGGCGGAGTCCGAGGCCCGCTTGCACGATTTGCAAGAACAAGTGCCCGCTCTGGACGAAGACCGCCGCGCGCGCCAAAAGGCCGTCAACGAAGAGTCTGCACGTCTGGCTGATTTGAGCGCACGCATCGAAGCACTCAGGGCCTTGCAGGAAAAAGTCCGCACAGACGGCAAACTCAAACCCTGGCTGGTGAAACACGGCATGGATGGGCTGGAGGGCTTGTGGAGCCGCATTCACATCGAGTCGGGTTGGGAAAATGCCCTTGAATCGGCCCTGCGTGAACGCCTGTCAGCGCTGGAGGTGTCGCGCCTGGACATGGTGCGCGCTTTTGCAAACGATGCACCGCCCGCCAAACTGACATTCTTCAGCCCGCCCTTGGTGTCTTTGGCTGCCAGTAACCCTGCGCGTGGCTTGCCTGCCGGCTGCCGCCCTCTGGCCGATTACTTGCGCATTTCCGATGCCGGACTGCTGGCATTGCTGACCGACTGGCTGCAGGGGTGCTTCACCGCCCCCAGCATGGAAGACGCGCTGACCTGGCGCAGCCAGCTCAAGCCCGGCGAGACCCTGCTGGTGCAGGCAGGCCATGCCGTGGACCTGAACAGCGTGGTGTTTTACGCCCAGGATTCGGAACAAGCGGGCTTGCTGGCGCGCGCTCAGGAGATTGAAAACCTTGACAAGCAGCAGCGCGCCCAAACCCTCATATCTGAAGAAAGCCGAAGCGCCCTGATTCGGGCTGAAGCGGCTTACGCCGATGCCTCGCAGCGGCTGATCACCGTGCGACGCGAAGCCAGCGAAAGCCAGTCGCGTGCGCACGAAGTGCAAGTTGAAACCCTGCGTTTGTCTCAGTTGGTCGCGCAAACCCGTGCTCGCAGCGAACAGATCAGCAACGATCTGGCCGAGGTCGAGGCCTTGCTTGACGAGTTGCAAGAACGCCGGGTCACCGCAGAAGCCCGCTTTGAAGAGCTGGACATGCAGTTGGCCGACACCCAGGAACGCCATGCCCAACTGGATGAGTTGGTCATTCAGGCTGAGCGCAAGTTGGCCGAATGCCGTGAACAACAACGCAGCCTGGAACGACGCGCTCAGGAAGCCCAGTTCTCGCAGCGCAGCCTCGATGCACGTCGCGCCGAGCTGAACCGGACCATCGAGACGGCTCACCAGCAAGTCAGCAGCATCGACGCCGAAATGCAGCGTGCCCGCGATGAGTTGAGCCGCCTCACCGATGCCGCAGCGCAAGCTGGTTTGCAAGACGTTCTGGCGGTCAAGATGGCGCGAGAGCAAGCCCTGGCTGCCCGACGCAGTGCCTACGATGACCTGACGGCCAAGCTGCGCGCCAGTGATGAGCGACGCGTCGGTTTCGAACGTGAACTGGACCCTCTGCGACAGCGCATCACTGATTTGCAACTCAAAGAACAAGCCGCTCGTCTGGGCCTGGAGCAGTACGCACAACTTTTGGCCGATGCCCAGGCCGACCTTGATGCCGTGGCCCTGTCCATCGAGGTGGGCCAGGTGCGCGTGACTGGCCTGCAAGGTGAAATCGACCGCATCCACCGGGAAATCACGGCTCTGGGTCCGGTCAATTTGGCCGCATTGGAAGAGCTGACCACCTCCCGCGAGCGCAAGACCTTCCTGGATGCCCAGTGCGCTGACCTGACCGATGCCATGAACACGCTGGAAGATGCGATCAGGAAGATCGATACCGAAACCCGCGAACTGTTGGGCGGCACCTTCAAAATTGTCAACGAGCACTTCAGCCGCATGTTCCCCGAGTTGTTTGGTGGCGGCAATGCCCGCCTGGTCATGACCGGTGACGAAATTCTGGATGCGGGTGTGCAAGTGCTGGCGCAGCCCCCAGGCAAGAAGAACCAGACAATTCATCTGCTGTCTGGTGGTGAAAAAGCCCTGACTGCGATCGCGCTGGTGTTTGCGATTTTCCAGCTCAATCCCGCACCGTTTTGCTTGCTCGACGAAGTCGACGCGCCGTTGGACGATGCCAATACCGAGCGCTATACCAAGTTGGTCAAGAGCATGGGCAAAGAAACCCAGTTCCTGTTCATCAGCCACAACAAGATCGCCATGGAAATGGCCGAGCAATTGATTGGCGTGACCATGCAGGAGCAGGGCGTGTCACGCATTGTGGCTGTGGACATGGAATCCGCAGTGTCTATGGCCGACGAGGCCTGAGGTTTGTTTATGTTCGATTCAATGAGTTCATTGCAGTTGAGTTTGGCCGCAGTCGGTGCCCTCACGCTGGGTGTTGTGGTGCTCTACAACTATTGGACATCCCAAAAGAATGTGCCGAGGCAGGCTGACCCCCAAATTGAGCCCGTCGGGGCCGCGTCAGATGCCCAGGATCCGCAGGCCGTTGAGCCGACAGAACCTGTTTTGACCGATGATTTCGCCAGCTTGCCTCAGCCTGAGCGCAAACCCCAGCTGGATGCCCTGATCGATGTCATTGCCACGATCGAGGTGGACCACCCCGTGTCCGGTGATGCGGCTTTGGCCGCTTTGCCTGTGACGCGCCGGGTGGGCACCAAGCCATTTCATGTCGAAGGTTGCAGCGATTTGACAGGGGAGTGGGAGGCGTTGGTGGCTGGGCGCCGTTACTCGGCTTTTCAGGCGGGCGTTCAGTTGGCCAACCGCGTGGGGGCCCTCAACAACATCGAGTTTTCCGAGTTTGTGGTCAAAACCCAGGCATTTGCGGACGCCGTGGGTGGCACGCCCAATTTCAGCGACATGCTGGAAGAAGTGGCGCGTGCACGCGAGCTTGACCAGTTCGCCAGTGCCCACGATGCCCAACTGAGCTTTACCTTGTGCGCCAGAGCTTCTGCCTGGAGTCCTGGCTACATCCAGCAGCATGCAGCGCGTTTGGGTTTTGTGGCGGGCGTGATCCCTGGCCGAATGGTCTTGCCTTCGGCCGTGGTGGGTTTGCCCCCCATTTTGTCTTTGACTTTTGACACCCAGGCCGCCATGGCCGAGGACCCGGCCTTGTCGGCGATCCGAGAGTTTTCGCTCAGCCTGGATGTGCCGCAAATTGACCGTGAAGACCAGCCTTTTGAGCGTTTGCGCGAGGCGGCCCGCCTGCTGGCAGAGCACATGGATGGTGTGGTGACCGATGGCAACGGGCAGATTTTGGGTGAAGAGGTGTTGGACCAAATCGCCAACGATCTGCAGCAGTTGTACGACGCCCTGGGGGCGCGTGAATTGTCGGCAGGAACGCCACAAGCACGCCGCCTTTTCTCCTGATCCGGGCGCAAATCACATGTCCCACCCGGACCTGTTTGGCGACCTGCCACCAGGCGATCCTGCCAATTCCAGCGCATTGATTCCGTCGGTGTCACCCGTCCAGAAAGCTGCCCAGTTGAGGGGTTTGCTGCACCACCATGCGCACGCTTATTACACGCTCGACGCCCCTGAAATTCCGGACGCTGAATACGACCGATTGTTTCGTGAATTGCAGGCGCTGGAATCGATTCACCCCGAGCTGGTGACGTCCGATTCGCCCACCCAGCGTGTGGGTGGCAAGGTGTTGGATGCCTTTGCAGCAGTTCGGCACCGCGTGCCCATGCTCAGCATTCGCACCGAAACCGACACCGAAGCCAGTGGCGCCGAGGCCTTTGACGCCCGCATCCGCAAGGAACTCGGCTTGCCCGAGTCGGAACCGCCGGTTCAGTATGTGGCTGAGCTGAAGTTTGATGGGCTGGCCATGAGCCTGCGCTATGAAAACGGCGTTTTGGTGCAGGCCGCTACCCGGGGCGATGGTGAAACCGGGGAAGAGGTCACCGCCAACATCCGCACCATTGGACAGATTCCTTTGCGACTGCCACCCGATGCCCCTGCCGTGCTGGAGGTGCGGGGCGAGGTGTACATGCGCCGTGATGATTTTGAGGCGCTGAACGAACGCCAACGCCAGCGCATCGCTGCGGGCATCAAGGGTGAAAAAACCTTTGTCAACCCGCGAAACGCTGCCGCTGGCGCTGTGCGTCAGCTCGACTCGGGCATTGCCGCAGAACGCCCCTTGAGCTTTTTTGCCTATGGCTTGGGTGACATCACACCGGCTGAACAGGGTGGCCCGCAATGGACCACACACTTTGACATGCTGCAGCAACTCAAAGTCTGGGGCTTTCCGGTGGCCGAGCAAACGGCCTGCGTGCAAGGCGCAGCGGGCCTGGTGGCTTTTCACCAGCGCATGGCCGTGGAGCGGGATGCATTGCCTTATGACATTGATGGCGTGGTTTACAAGGTCAATGACCTGGCCCTGCAAGCCCGCTTGGGCTTTGTAACCCGTGAGCCGCGCTGGGCTGTGGCCCACAAATACCCGGCGCAAGAAGAAATGACCACGGTGTTGGCCATCGATGTGCAAGTGGGCCGCACCGGCAAGCTCACGCCGGTGGCCAAACTCGCCCCTGTTTTTGTGGGCGGCGTGACGGTGACCAACGCCACGCTGCACAACGAGTTGGAGGCTCGTCGCAAGGATGTGCGGCTGGGCGACACGGTCATCGTGCGACGCGCCGGTGACGTGATTCCTGAAGTGGTGTCTGTGGTGTTGAATCGCCGACCAGCCCATGCAGCCCAGTTCACCATGATGACCCATTGCCCCGTTTGCGGCAGCTTGGCCGAACGCGAAGAAGGCGAGGCCGACCACCGCTGCACAGGGGGCTTGTTTTGCAGCGCCCAGCGCAAGCAGGCCATCTGGCATTTTGCGCACCGGCGCGCCATGGACATCGAAGGTCTGGGTGACAAACTGGTGGACCAGTTGGTCGATTCGGGTCAGGTCAAAACGCTGGCGGACCTGTACCACCTGAAGCTGGACAACTTGGCCAACATGGACCGCATGGCTGAAAAATCAGCGGTCAACCTGCTCGAAGCGCTAGAAAAATCAAAGCAAACCACACTGGGCCGCTTTTTGTTCAGCCTGGGCATTCGCCATGTGGGCGAGGCCACGGCCAAAGAACTGGCCCGACACTTTGGCCAGCTTGAAGCCATCATGGTGGCGAGCGAAGAAGCGCTGCTGCAAGTGCCCGATGTCGGACCTGTGGTGGCGCACAGCATCCGCACCTTTTTTGACCAACCGCACAACCGCGAAGTGGTGCAAGCCCTGCGCGAAGCGGGTATTCAATGGCCCGAGGGCGAGGCCTTGGCCCCGACTGAAATGCCGCTGTCGGGCATCACGGTGGTGCTGACGGGCACGCTGCAAAGCATGGGCCGTGACGAAGCCAAAGAAAAACTCGAAGCCCTGGGGGCCAAAGTGGCCGGTTCAGTCAGCAAGAAAACCCACTATGTGGTGGCCGGCTTGGAGGCGGGCAGCAAGCTCGACAAGGCCAAAGAATTGGGTGTGCCGGTGCTGGACGATGCAGGACTGGCTGTGCTTTTGACGGGAGAAAAACCATGACCATCCGTGACATCCTCAAAATGGGCGATGCCCGCCTGCTGCGCGTGGCCAAACCAGTGCAGGAATTCGACACGCCCGGGCTGCACGCATTGATTGCAGACATGCGCGAGACCATGGCGGCTGTGAATGGTGCGGGCTTGGCTGCGCCGCAAATTGGTGTCGATTTGCAGGTGGTGATTTTTGGCAGTGCAGCGGTGAATCCGCGCTATCCCGATCGTCCGGTGGTGCCGCGAACCGTGCTCATCAACCCGGTGATCACGCCTTTGGGCTTGAGTGAAGAGGAAGACTGGGAAGGCTGTTTGTCGGTGCCCGGTTTGCGCGGTGTCGTGCCGCGCTGGTCGCACATCCGGTACACCGGCTTTGACGAATGGGGCCAAGCCATTGATCGCACGGTCGATGGTTTTCATGCCCGCGTGGTTCAACACGAGTGTGACCACCTGATCGGCAAGCTCTACCCGATGCGGGTGCGTGATTTCACACGGTTTGGGTTCACAGAAGTGCTGTTTCCCGAGATCAGTTTGGCCGAAGACGACTGACGAGCCATCGCCAAAGCATTCAAGCGGGCAGGGGATTGCGTTGTAAAAGTCAACGCGGCCCTTGTCCTTAAAGCCCCTTCAACTTCTCCAGTGCGGCCATCAGCGTCTCATCTTTTTTGGCAAAGCAAAAACGGATAACCTTCTGGTCAAAGCCGTTGCCGTAAAAGGCCGACAGCGGAATGGCTGCGACGCCAATGTCGGTGGTGAGCCATTTGCAGAAGTCGGCATCGCTCAGGTTTTTCTCGGGCACTTTCAGGCCGGAGATGTCCACGCATTGAAAGTAAGTGCCCTCGCCGGGCAGCAATTTGAATTGGGTTTGCGCCAGACCATGGCGGAACAAATCGCGTTTGCGTTGGTAAAACGCAGGAAGCTCGAGGTAATGTGCAGGCTCGGCCATGTAGCGGGCCAGTGCATGTTGCATGGGGGTGTTCACGGTGAACACGTTGAACTGGTGCACTTTGCGAAACTCGGCCGTGTACGCGGCCGGGGCGGCCACTGTGCCGACTTTCCAGCCTGTCACATGGTAAGTCTTGCCAAAGCTGGACACGATGAAGGCACGGGCGGCCAAGCCGTCAAAGTGTGCCGCGCTCCAATGCTGGTTAGGGGCATAGACCATGTGCTCGTAGACTTCGTCGCTGATCAGCACGATGTCGGTCGGGGCCAGAATGTCCTGCAAGGTCAGCATGTCTTGCTTTGACCAGATCATGCCGCTGGGATTGTGTGGCGAGTTGATCAGGATGGCCCGTGTCTTGGGTGAGATGGCAGAGCGGATTTTGTCAAAGTCAGGCCGGAAGGTGCCGGGTGTCAGGGGCACGCGCACCAGGACACCGCCCGCCAGTTCAATGTTGGGAACATAGCTGTCATAGCAGGGCTCAAGCACGATCACTTCGTCGCCCGGGTGAACAATCGCCAGCACGATGGTGAGGATGGCCTGGGTGGCGCCGGCGGTCACGGTGATTTCGCTGGCCGGGTCGTAGCGTCGGCCATAAAGCGTTTCGATTTTGCGCGCCACGGCTTCACGCAAAGGGGCCACGCCAGTCATGGGCGGGTATTGGTTCAGGCCTTCACGCATGGCATCGTTGACCAGGTCCAGCAGATTGGGGTCACACGGAAAATCAGGGAAGCCCTGGCCCAGGTTGACCGCGTTCTTTTCAGCGGCCAGGGCCGACATGACCGTGAAAATGGTGGTGCCCATGTGGGGCGCTTTGGAAACGAGAATGGGGCTGCGAGCGTTCATGATGAGATGGGGGGAGTTAAAACAGCAAAAATCGTGGGGCACTCAAAGTTCGTAGTCGTTCACGTGCCCGGTCATGGCTTTGGTGATCAGCGGCGCGGTCAGGCGATCGCTCAGTAATTCGGCGAAATGGTAAACAAACTGGCGCAAATAAGCACCACGTTTGAACGCGACACGCGCCACGTTCATGCCCAGCAGTGTGCCGAGGGGCCGAACCGCCAGGTCTTTGACCGGATCGTCTTTTACCGCCATCTCCGCCACGATGCCAATGCCCAGACCCAGACGGACATAGGTCTTGATCACGTCCGAGTCGATGGCCTCCAGCGCGATGCGGGGGTGCAGTTTTTTGGCGGCAAAGGCCTGGTCAATTCGTCCACGGCCGGTAAATGACGGGTGGTAGGTGATGATCGGCTCACTGGCAATGTCCTCGAGCGACAGATGCTCTTTTTTCGCTAAAGGGTGGTCCAGCGGCAAGACCAAAACGTGTTGCCACTCGTAGCAAGGCAGGGTCACCAATTCCTCGTAAGCTGACAGTGATTCGGTGGCGATGCCGATTTCGGCCGTGTCGTCCAGCAGCATTTTGGCCACTTGGTCTGGCGCACCTTGGTGCAGGCTGATGTTGACCTTGGGGTATTTTTCGCGCAGCTTGGCCACGGGCATGGGCAGCACATAGCGCGCTTGGGTGTGGGTGGTGGCGATCGACAAGGTGCCATTGTCTTGGGCGCTGTACTGGTCGCCAATCTTGCGCAGGTTGTTGACTTCGCGCAGGATGATCTGAATGCTTTGCAGCACATGTTGGCCAGGTTCAGTGATGCGTTTGAGCCGCTTGCCGTGACGGGCAAAGATTTCGATGCCCAGTTCTTCCTCCAGCTCAATGATGGCTTTGGACACGCCAGGCTGTGAGGTGTGCAGGGCCTTGGCTGTTTCAGTCAGATTCAGGTTTCGGCGTGCCGCCTCTTGGACAAAGCGAAATTGGTGCAGGTTCATACATTTAATGGCATATCGATGGTTGTAATTATGCGTTAAATGTCTATGAAGCGGAGGGCAGACCGGTGGCAATCTCGGCCATCAGCCGGGTCATGGCCGGGTGTTCGCCGATGGCGGGCAGCAGCTCAAACTGGACCTGGGGGTAGGCCGCGATCAAACCGGTGACCAACTTTGGCAAGTCTTCGCGGGCATGTCGGCCAACCCCGAGAAACATGGGCACGATCCGGACATGCGTTTTGCCTTGCATCATCAAGGCTTCCACCGTGCTTGGCAGGTCGGGGGCTGTCAGCTCCAGAAAAGCGCATTCAACAGCCAAGCCGGGCCAGCGCTGGGTCATTTGCAGGGCCACAGCGTCGATGGGTAGCCGCCACAGCGGGTCGCGAGAGCCGTGGGCGAACAAAATCACACCGGTGTCGTTGGAAAAGCTTGTCGTCATTGTCGTAACACCATCCACCAAAACCCCAGCAAGGAAATCGCGCTGTAAATGAGTGCTGGTGCCGCAGCGGTCAGCCAGGGCTGCCAGTTTTGCAAAACGCCCGCAAAACTGAAGACGTTGTTCAGCAGTGAAAAGCTGATGCCCGCTAAAACTCCGCCAAAAACATGCCCGGCAATCTGGCCTGAGCGAAAGTGCAAGTAGGCGAATGGCAAGGCCATGACCAGCATCACAAGGCAACTCAAGGGGTAGAAAACCTTGCGCCAGAACTCGATTTCGTAACGCTGGGCATTTTGATTGTTGCTGGACAAATGGCGCACGTACTTGAAAAGCTCCCAGGTTCTCATGTGGTCGGGACTGAGCACGGCTGCAGCCACCATGTCGCCACTGATCTCGGTGGGCCAATTCAAAGTGGCATGCGTGACAGATCGGAATTGGAGGATTTTTTGGCCGTCAATTGGAACGATTGACTTTTGTTCGGCTTGCTGCAGCTGCCACGCATCCTTGCCGATCTGTGCCTTTGGCGCCGTGGTGATGGCCAGCAACTGTCCGGCCTCGTTGAATTCGTGAATCCTGACGTTTTGCATGTGGCTGATGCCGTCAAAGCTGCGGACGTTGACGGCAAAGTGGCGGGTTTCCTGGCGTTCTTTGAGCCAAGCCCCCGTCTGGCCCACGGTCAGGTTGCCTTGAAACTGGGCTTTGATCAGGACGCCCTGTCGATCGGCCCAAGGTGCTGCGTAATCGCCCATCAAAAAAGTCACGAAAACAAAAAAGACGCCCAATTGAAGCAAGGTGCCCAAGGCCTTGAGCGGCTCAAGCCCGCCAGTTCGCAAGATGGTGAACTCCGAGCTTTGCGCCAGCCGAGCCATGACAAAAATACAGCCAATCAGCACCGAGATGGGCAGCAACTCATACAGGTGAGTCGGTGTCTTGAGCGCCACGTACAACAAGGCATGCTGAAGTTTGTAGCCCTGGCTGGCCAGGCGAGCCAGATTTTGCAATTCATCAACGAGGTCAAAAAAGAGGAACAAGGCTAAAAAGCCAAACGCCACAAAGGCCACGGCCCGGATGATTTCGCCATGCAATAAGCTGCGAACGGTTTTCATGCCGCCCCCTTGCTGGATGCTGCGCTGGCAGGAATTAAAAAGCGCCAGGACACATTGAAATGCCTGGCTGCAATCCACAGCACGGCCAGCACGAACACGCCGCCGTGCAAAGTCAGCATGAATGACGCAACGCTCCAGCGCCCCGTACTGATCCAGCTTTGGCCCACGTTGACCATGTTGTAGTAAGCGATGAAAACAAACAAAGCCAGGCCCAGGTGGTAACTTCGCCCGACCCGGGGGTTGACGGTCGAGACGGCCAGTGCAATCAGCAACAAATTGATGCCTGCCAGACCCAGGCCCAGACGCCAGGAAAGCTCAGCCAGGTTTTCTCGGTTGGGTTTTTTGATCAGGTCCCAGGTGGGAGTGTGTCGGCTTGTGAATGCAAAATCAGACAGATTCACCTTGTCATCGATCAGCAGTTCGTAGTGTTCAAACTGGGTCAGGCGGGTTTCACCCGTCTCGCGGTTTGTCAGCCACTGCTGTCCTTTTTCGAGGATCAGGAATCGATCATTGCCAGTCAGCTCGATGCGACCTTGTTGCGCCGTGGTGACGCTTTCCATGTTGCCGTCCTGGCTGGAGATGAAAACATGGCGGCCAAAACGGTTGTTCGGGGTGTCCTTGTCGATGAAAAACACACGTTGACCCCCGGAGGACTCCTGAAACTGGCCGGGTGCAACCCGTTCGATGTCGTTGCGTTTTTCAAACCGCTGTTTGAGATCCTGAATTTGCTGGTTGCTCCAGGGCCATGCAAACAGGGCCAGCAAGGTCACAATCAACAACAGGGGCCAAGCAAAGCGGAAGATGGGTTGGACGAAATGCCCCAGACCTTGTCCGCTGGAAAACCAGATCACCATTTCGCTGTCGCTGTACATGCGGGAAAGCGTGGCCACCACCGTGATGAACAGACTCAAGGTGATGATGGTGGTGAGTTGGCTGAGCACACTGAAGCCCATGACCAGCAGAACCTCGGAGGGGTTGACACTGCCTCGGCTGGCTTGGCCCAAGGTCCGGATCAGGATGATGGTGATCACGATGGTGACCAACACCACCAGCGTGGCTCCGAAATTCCGGGCAAGGTCTTTGCGTAAAGAAGAATGGAATAA
>CAIZSE010000056.1 GCA_903935585.1 uncultured Burkholderiales bacterium
TATTGGCCCACATACTTCCAGACCATCAGCCGCCTGCTGAAACCCGGCGGCCGCGCGTGCGTGCAAAGCATCACCATCGATGACAGCCTGTTCGAGCGTTACCTGCAATCGACCGACTTCATTCAGCAGTACATTTTCCCGGGGGGCTGTTTGCCAAGCCCTGGCGAGTTTCGCAAACAGGCTCAGGCTGCAGGCTTGCAGGTGGTGGACGAGCTGAACTTTGGTCCCGACTATGCCGAGACATTGCGCCGCTGGCGGGAGCGTTTCATGCAGCAAGTTGACGAAGTGCAAAAGCTGCAGTTTGACGACCGGTTCATCCGCCTGTGGGCGTTTTACCTGGCTTATTGCGAAGCTGCGTTCGACGAGGCCAACATCGATGTGATCCAGTTCACGCTGACCAAACCAGGATGAAACCCATGAATGCACACTTTGACAAGACCTCGACATGGGCGCATGGTGTGCTGCGGCACTGGGTCGGTTATTGTCTGTGCATGAGCATTGTGGGTGGGGCGTTCTTTGCCGCCAAAGCGCAAGCCCAAGCCAGCATGGAGAGTTCGAACATCAACCCCAATGCCGAGTTCAGTCGCCCAGAAGTTGCAGCTTTGAGCGGCGTGGTGCCTACAGCGCCCGTGCGTTTGCGCGTCTGGGGTTTTGAGGTTTACGACGCCCGGCTTTGGACGCCTTTGGGGTTTCGCCACAGCCAGCACGCACAACACCCGTTCGCGCTGGAGTTGCAATATTTGCGCCGCCTGGAAGGGGCCTCGATTGCAAGCCGATCGATTGACGAGATGCGGCGCGTGGGCAGCTTCAGCGACGCCCAGGCGCAAGGCTGGCTGTCGGCCATGAGCACCTTGTTTCCCAATGTCAGCCAGGGCGATCGCATCACCGGCGTCAACCTGCCAGGTCTGGGCGCTGAATTCTGGGTCAACGGCCAACGCGTCGGCATGGTGAAAGACCCCGCCTTTGCGCGTTTGTTTTTTGGTGTCTGGCTGGACGAGCGCACTTCCGAGCCCAAGATGCGTGCGAAATTGTTGCAAGGCCTTCAGCCATGAGCATCGCCACATCGGCATCTGGCCCAGACCGTCAGCGCCGCGCTGCAGCGGCCTATGGCCTGCTGGGTTTGCCGCTGGCCTTTGTGGCCTTGCCGGTGTATGTGCATTTGCCCAATTTGTATGCCCAGCAATATGGCGTGCCTTTGGCGGCATTGGGCGCGGTGCTCTTGCTCAGTCGCAGCATCGATGCCGTGGTCGATCCGTGGCTGGGGCGTTGGGGTGACCAACTTTTTCGCCATTCATGGCGTGCCGTCTGGCTGGCGGCGATGCTGCTGGCTTTGGCAGTGGCCCTGGGCTTTGCGGCGCTGTTTTTTCCGCCGTCGGCGGCTTTGTCTGCGCCGCAGTTGCTGGTCTGGGTGGGCGGTGCGCTCACGCTCAGTCACCTGGCCTACAGCGGACTGGGCATCTTGCACCAGGCTTGGGCCGCGCGCCAGGGCGGTGGTGGCATCGCGCAAAGCCGTTGGGTAGCCTGGCGTGAGGGCTGGGCCTTGGTGGGTGTGTTGTTGGCATCGGCCTTGCCCGCCCTTTGGGGCTGGCCCATGACCACGGCCCTGCTGGTCATCATGTTGGCCCTTGGCTTGTTCTCCTGGCAGCACACGGCCAGGCAAGCCGCACCCATGCAAGCCCCATTGCCGTCCGAACTCGACCCTGCACACAATGCCGTGAGTTTGTGGCAGCCCTGGCGCTATGCCGGCTTTCGCCGCTTGTTGGTGGTTTTTGTTTTGAATGGTCTGGCCAGTGCTGTGCCCGCGACCCTGGTGCTGTTTTTCGTACAAGACCGTTTGCAGGCGCCCAAGGCGATGGAGCCGCTGTTTCTGGGTTTGTACTTTGCCGCAGGTGCCTTGTCGTTTCCACTGTGGCTCAAGGTGATCGACCGCATGGGCCTGTTGCGCACCTGGGCGCTGGGCATGGCCTTGTCGGTGTTGGCCTTTGTGAGTGTGATCGGGTTGGGCGCGGGCGATACCACCGGGTTTTTGCTGGTGTGCGCGTTGTCGGGCATGGCGCTGGGGGCAGACCTGACGGTGCCCGGTGCCCTGCTCAATCAGTTGATCGACCGCTGCGGCGAGCGCGGCCGCACTGACGGCGCCTTCATGGGCTGGTGGAATCTGGCCACCAAGCTGAACCTGGCCTTGGCCGCGGGCTTGTCGCTGCCCTTGCTGAGCTTGTGGGGCTATGCCCCGGGACGGCAAGACACAGATGCTTTGTTGGCGCTGGGCCTGGCGTATGGCTTGCTGCCATGCGTGCTCAAGCTGCTGGCTGCACTGGCTTTGTATGTGGGTTTGATGCGTGCACCGGCTTTGGCACACACGGCCTGATGCGAGCGCCATGCATCCGTATGAATTCGACTCTAATTTTGAAAATGGGAGCTGGCACATGAGTACAAAAATGGATCGCCGAAACGCAATGGCCCGCCTGGGCGCATTGCCCGTTGTTGCCGCTGTGCCTTTTTTGGCCAGCTGCGCGGGGCCGCAGGTGCAAAGCTACGCGCAAGAAAAGCCTGTACTGGATTTGCGCACCTACTTCACGGGCACCATCGACGCCTGGGGCGTTTTTACCGACCGCAGCGGCC
Organism: uncultured Burkholderiales bacterium; assembly: GCA_903935585.1. Lineage (GTDB taxonomy): Bacteria > Pseudomonadota > Gammaproteobacteria > Burkholderiales > Burkholderiaceae_C > Limnohabitans_A. Next base: position 2,623 of record CAIZSE010000056.1, read on the forward strand.
AAGTGGTCAAGCGCTTCACGGTGGTGATGGATTGCAGCTGGAATGGCGATGAAGGCGTGCTCGACGAGGCCTTTGTTTATTCGGATGGCACCCGGCAACGTCGCATCTGGCGCCTCAAGGCAGGACCCAATGGCGCCTACACCGGGCGTGCCGACGACGTGGTGGGCGAGGCCGCAGGCCAGGTCAGTGGCAACGCGTTTCGCTGGGGCTACACACTGGCGCTGCCGGTGGATGGCCGTACCTGGCATGTCGATTTTGACGACTGGATGTACCTCATGGACGACCGCGTCATGCTGAACAAAGCCACCATGAGCAAATGGGGCGTGAAGCTGGGTGAAGTCACCTTGTCCTTCACGCGCCGAACGCCTGTGTTGGCCAAGCCGGTTTGAGCCGCATGAGTGCGATCCCTTCTATCACCGCCAGCCGTGCCGACGATGTGCTGCAAAAAAGCAGCCCGCAGCCCCGGCTTGCATTGCCCAAGCGCAGCTGGCTGCAGCTGAACACGCCCATCGCCCACTGGCATGGCCGCAGGGTCTGGCTGGTGGGGGCGTCAACAGGCATTGGCCTGGCGTGCGCTCAGGCTTTGCGTGAGGCTGGCGCCATGGTGGTGGTGTCGGCACGCACCCCTCAAGGGGTAGAAAACTGGGCTGCGCAAGACCCGCTTGTGCAGTGGCGCCCACTTGATGTGGCTGTCAACGCCGATGTACAAGCCACCGCCCGTGCCATTCTGAGCGAAGGCCCGCTGGACCTCGTGGTTTACGCCGCCGGCTACTACCGCGCCCAGCGCGCGACAGCCATCGATCTGGACGATCTGCTGCAGCACGATAAAGTCAATTACCAGGGCGCGCTGCAAGTGATCAACGCAGTGTTGCCCGATATGCTGGCTCGTCAAGGCGGACACATCAGCTTGCTCAGCAGCGTGGCGGGTTGGCGCGGCTTGCCCAACGGCCTGGCCTACGGCCCGACCAAGGCGGCGCTCACGCATCTGGCAGAAACCCTGTACCTCGATTTGCAAGACCAGGGCATTGGTGTGAGCGTGGTCAACCCCGGCTTTGTGGACACCCCGCTGACCGCTCAGAACCAGTTCACCATGCCGGCGCTCATCAGCTCTGAGCAGGCTGCCCGCGAGATGCTCAAGGGTTGGGCGCAGGGGCAGTTCGATATCCATTTCCCCAAGCGCTTTACCTTGTGGCTCAAACTGTTGCGGCTGCTGCCTTACCGCTTGTACTTTCCGCTGGTGCGCAAGTTCACAGGCTTGTGAGGGTGGGTTTTGAAAGTCTCCATGAACACCCGACAATGCACCCAAAACCTCGCCACATTTTTTGAAACGCTGTCACCACAAAGCGTCGCGCAACTGCACACCCTCTACGATGCGCAAGCCCGGTTCAAAGACCCTTTCAATGAAGTCCAGGGGCTGCCCGAGATCGAGCGGATTTTTCGCCACATGTACGTGGCGCTCGACCGGCCCCACTTCGTCATCACAGGCCAGCTGGTCGATGGTCAGCAGGCATTCCTGACCTGGGAGTTCCGCTTTCACTTCAAGCGCTTTGACACTACCACCTTGCAAACCGTGCGTGGCTGCAGCCACGTGGTGTTCAACGAACAAGGCCTGGTGACGCTGCACCGCGATTACTGGGATGCGGCTGAAGAGTTGTACGAAAAATTGCCGCTGGTGGGCGGCGTGATGCGGTGGCTTAAAAAGCGCGCCAACACCTGAGCACTTGCAAGAGCAGGGCTCGCCGGTGATGCGACCTGCCGACAATCGGCAGATGAAAAATCAGGTGGGCGAACTGTCGATGAAGCTCTGTCGCTGCGCCAGCTTGTCGTAGAGCTTGTGCAGGTTCGGGTAAGGCGAGCGCCAGTCGATTTGGGGAAAACGGAAATCCAGATAACCGACAGCGCAGCAGACGGCGATATCAGACAGGCTCAGGTGAATGCCTGAACAAAATGCCTTGTCACCCAAGCCGTTACTCATGGCCCGCAGCGCATGCTGTATTTTGTCCAGTTGTCGATCGATCCAGGCTTGGCTGCGCTGGCTGTCGTCGCGCCCGGCCCAGCCTGATTCCATGCGTGCCAGTATCGCCGCGTCCAGCAGGCCATCGGCCAGAGCTTCCCAGGTTTTGACTTCTGCGCGTTCGCGCCCACCCGTGGGGATGAGCTTGCCGACCGGTGACAAGGTGTCCAGATATTCCACGATCACCCGTGAATCAAAGACGGCCTCATGGCCTTCCATGATCAGGCAGGGCACTTTGCCCAAGGGGTTGGATTCGTGGATACGCGTATCGGCTGCCCAGACGTCTTCGCTTACAAATTGGTAGTCGAGTTTTTTCTCGGCCATGACGATGCGCACTTTGCGAACATAAGGACTGGTGATGGAGCCGATGAGTTTCATGTTGAACCGTGTCTGAGCAGAATGACCGTTGATTCTAAAGTGTCCGGGTGCGCGCACGCTGACAGGCACCATTGAATGGGCTTGTGGGGCACTCGGGTCTTGGGAATTACAATCAAAGCATGAATTTTTCTCAACTTTCCGCCCTGTCGCCGCTGGATGGCCGTTACGCCAGCAAACTCAATGCATTGCGCCCACTCATGAGCGAGCAGGGCTATATGCACCGGCGCGTACAGGTCGAAATCGCCTGGTTCATCGCTTTGTCGGATGCAGGCTTTGCAGAGTTCAAGCCACTGACACCGGGCGCCCGCAGCTACCTGACGGCGCTGGTGAAAAATTTCTCGGAAGCCGATGCTGACGCCATCAAAGTGTTTGAAAAAACCACCAACCACGACGTCAAGGCGGTGGAGTACTGGATCAAATCGAAGTTCAAGGACCGCCCCGAGCTTGAGAAAGCCTCTGAATTCGTACACTTTGCCTGCACCAGCGAAGACATCAACAACACCAGCCATGCGCTGCAACTCAAGGGCGCTCGCGCTCAGGTCATCTTGCCGGGCCTTGATGGCCTGATCGCCAAGTTGCGCGAGATGGCCCATGCCTTTGCCGAGGTGCCCATGCTCAGTCGCACCCATGGCCAAACCGCCAGCCCCACCACCGTGGGCAAGGAAATGGCCAACGTGGTGATGCGCTTGAAGGGTTGCCGGGAAAAGATCCAGGCGGTCAAGCTGATGGGCAAGATGAACGGTGCTGTGGGCAATTACAACGCCCACCTGTCGGCCTGGCCCGACTTTGACTGGGAAGCCTTTGCCCAAAAGGTCATCGAAACCCCCGAGCTGTGCGAAACACAGGCCAGCCAATGGGGCCTGGGCCTGACTTTTCAGCCCTACAGCATCCAGATCGAGCCGCACGACTACATGGCCGAGCTGTTCGATGCCGTGGCCCGCACCAACACCATCCTGATCGACTTGTCGCGTGACATCTGGGGCTATGTGAGCCTGGGATATTTCAAGCAGAGCCTGAAAGCCGGCGAAATCGGTTCAAGCACGATGCCGCACAAGGTCAACCCGATCGATTTTGAAAACGCCGAAGGCAACCTGGGTCTGGCCAACGCGGTGCTCAAGCACCTGTCCGAGAAGTTGCCGATCAGCCGCTGGCAGCGTGACCTGACCGACTCCACCGTGCTGCGCAACATGGGCGTGGGTTTGGGCTATACCGCGCTGGCCTACGCGTCCTTGATGACCGGCCTGAACAAGCTCGAGCTGAACGAAGAAGCGCTGGCGGCCGACCTGGACGCGTCCTGGGAGGTGCTGGCCGAGCCCATCCAGACCGTGATGCGTCGCTATGGCGTGCAGGGCGCTTACGAAAAGCTCAAGGAAGTCACGCGCGGCAAGACCGTGACCGCTGCCGATTTACATGGCCTGATTCAAGCCCTGGAGATTCCGCAAGCAGACAAAGACCGACTGCTGGCCATGACGCCCGGCAGCTATGTCGGCAAGGCCGCCGAGCTGGCACGCCGGGTCTGACACCGACAGATCAAGTCCCGCAAGATGGTCGCGGGAGTGGTCTCTGACCGTGACGTATTCGGGGTGTAGTGGATCGCGGCTTTTCAGCAGACAACGCAGGCCCCACTGGATCGAAGCCGAGCAAATGGCTTGGAAAATTCATACAGATTGAAAATCATTTCTTCAATCTGTATAAAATGCACCATGATTGAACGACAACTTGCCCCCACGCTCCAGCGACTGGCCAGGTCGTTTCCTGTGCTTGCCATCACGGGACCGCGTCAGTCCGGCAAAACCACGTTGGTCAGGCATCTGTTTCCAGACAAGCCCTATGTTTCGCTGGAAGACCCCACCGAACGGGCTTTTGCAGCAGAAGACCCCAAAGGATTTCTGGCGCGGTTTACCCAGGGCGCCATCTTTGATGAGGCGCAGCGCTGGCCCGATCTTTTTTCATACCTTCAGGGCATGGTGGACGAGGATCGCTCACCCGGACGTTTCATTCTCACGGGGTCCCAACAATTTGGCTTGATGGCCGGGGTGACGCAATCTTTGGCGGGGCGCGTCGCCATGAGTCGTTTACTGCCTTTCTCGGCTGCCGAAATTGCAGGAGTAGGCAATGGGCAATGCAACTTGGACGATGTGCTTTGGCGTGGTGGCTATCCTGCATTGAACATTGGCACGCAAACACGGCCTGTTGACTGGTTTGCAAGCTACATCAGCACTTATCTGGAGCGGGATGTCCGGCAAGTTTTGCAAGTTCAGGACCTCGCCATTTTTCAGCGATTTGTTCGCTTGTGTGCTGGCCGGACCGGGCAGTTGTTGAACCTGAGTGCTTTGGCCAGTGAGGCGGGTATCACCCACACCACAGCGCGGGCATGGTTGTCGGTGCTGGAGTCCAGCGATGTGCTTTTTTTGCTGACACCGTACCACCGCAACTTTGGCAAACGCCTTGTCAAATCACCGAAACTTTATTTTGTGGACACAGGGCTGGCTTGCTGGCTGCTGGGGATTCGACAGGCAGAACACCTGAGCTTGCATCCCGCCCGTGGCGCCTTGTTTGAAAACTGGGTTGTGACCGAATTTTTAAAACACAGAGCCAATCAGGGGCAACCCGCCGATTTGCACTTTTGGCGAGACAACAACGGACTCGAAGCCGACTTGGTCTACGAAACAGGCACAGGCCTGCTGCAGACGGTCGAAATTAAATCCGGCCAAACACCCACCAGTGACTACGTACGCGCAGGCCAACGTTCTGCCAGCATGGCAGCTGCACAAGCCTGGACCCCTTTATTGATTTACGGCGGCGAAATGACTGCCCTGCGCAACGGCGTTCAGCTGTTGGGCTGGCGAATGTTAGCCCGCAAAGACTGAAACCATGGCCCTCAAATCCACCATCTACAAAACCAACCTGTCGATCGCTGACATCGATCACAGCCATTACGAAGACCATCAACTCACGTTGGCCCGGCACCCCAGCGAGACCGATGAACGCATGATGATCCGCTTGCTGGCGCTGGCCATCAACGCTTACAAATTGCAGGCCGTGTGCAATGGCGACGGCAAGCTGGCTTTTGGGTCAGGCCTGTCCGACCCGGACGATCCGGATGTCAGCTTGCGTGACTTCACCGGGCGCACTCGCATGTGGATCGAAGTCGGCCAGCCCGAAGACAAGCCGATCATGAAAGCTTGCCAGAAAGCCGACGAAGTGCTTTTGTATTGCTTCAACCACGCGGCCGAAGTCTGGTGGAAGGGCATCGAGACCAAGCTCACACGCCTCGATAAATTGCAGGTCTGGCGGGTGCCTACCGAGCGCTCACAAGAGCTGGCCAAACTGGCCGAGCGCAGCATGCAATTGCAAGCTACCGTGCAGGAAGGCAGCGTGACCTTCAGCAGCGACAAAGGCAGCGTGCACATTGAATTGATCCGCTGGAAGTGAACGCGCCCTCAAATCGATGGGTGATCCGGGTGGCATGAAGGCCCTACCCGGAAACATCTTCAAACGGCTGACTTCAAGTCGAGTGAAGCCTGTGCTTGGGCAGCAGTTTTGGCCCAGTGGCGATCTTCGGCCGCGCGCTCGGCGTATTTGTTGAAGCGCCATGAGGTGCCATCGAACGTGATGCGCTGCCAAACGGCACGTTTTTCACCCGGGGTCATTTCGGTCCACAGTTGCACTTCTTCAAAACTCCGGCCACAGCCCTTGCAGGTTTCATCGCCCTGACTGGTGGAGCAAATCGCAATGCAGGGCGTGTCCGGTGTGCTGGCGTACCAGTCTTGCCAAGCCTCTGCTGCGGCGACAGGCAGTGTGAATTCGTCGGCCAGGTCGTGTTTGTAATAGACCATGAGCGCATAAACCTCGGCCAATGCGCGCAGCTCGCGCGGAAGCGTGACCCCGTCTGGGGATCCGTTCTTGGTGCGCCAGTGGTTGATGGCGGCTTCGATGTCGGTGATGTGGATTCCGGCCATGGTGCGAGAGTCAAGGAAGGCGATCATAGCGCCTTCGCCCTGATCGAACAGGCGGGGTGCGTCCCTAGAATTCCCATATTTTTTATGGGGTAAAGAGGAATCGGGGTGTAATGCAAGGATTGAAGGGGAGTAGCTCCCTGTGTCCGTGGCGCGCAAAGCGCCCGGCGTTGATAAGCCGTCAATACGTAGCGCAAGCTTCCGGTTTATCAGGCACAAGCCCAGCTTGTTGCCGAGCAAGACCTTCGACCAAAGCCTGTTCCAGGCGGGTCGAACTTGCGGCATACAGCAACACTGCTGATCCATTATTTTGACTCCCCGGCGCAGGTTCAAAACAACGAATTGGAGTTATTCATGGAATTTTTATCTGCACCTTGGTGGTCGGCGTTGCTGGCCATTATTTTGATCGACCTCGTGCTGGCGGGTGACAACGCCATCGTCATTGCCTTGGCGGCGCGCAGTTTGCCAGCCGACTTGCAAAAGAAAGCCATTTTTTGGGGCACGGTAGGCGCCATCGGGGTGCGTGGCGTGATGACCATTGGCGTGGTCTGGCTCTTGCAAATACCCGGCCTGATGCTGGCCGGTGGTTTGGGCTTGCTGTGGGTGGCCTACAAGCTGCTGGCTGACACGGGCCATGGTGATGAGGACGGACCCGTGGTCAGTACTTTCTGGGGCGCCATGAAAACCATCGTGGTGGCCGATGCACTGATGGGCGTTGACAACGTGTTGGGCGTCGCTGGCGCTGCACACGGCGCCTGGGATCTGGTGATCATCGGTTTGTTGATCAGCGTTCCGATTGTGGTTTTTGGCAGCTCGATCGTACTCAAGCTGGTCGAACGTTTCCCGATCATCATCCAGCTCGGCGCCGCCGTCTTGGCCTTCACTGCGGCCAGCATGGTGATCAGTGAACCTTTGCTGGACAGCTTTTTTGATGCACCCTCGCAGGCCGTTTGGCGCTGGGCAACCTATGCCGTGGCCATCGTTGCTGTTCTGGGGGCTGGCTGGCTGACCACAAGAAAGTCTGAAGCCCAATCCTGAGACTCATCGCTCGGTTTGCATTTCCCTAATTTGGGCCTGCACCTGCCGCAGCCGGGTGTCCACAATCGTCGCCTCAATGTGGTCGCCAGCTTGAAGGCGGTTGTTTCGGGCCCAGTCCTGGGCTGCTCTGAAGCGGTCCACCGCACCGGTCCAGTCCATGCGGGCCATTTGGGCCTCGCCTTCGGCGCGCAGTGATGGCAGCGTCTGGCCCTGCAAAGCCAGCATGCTGGCCAGCGTGCTCCAGGCTTGCGCATCGTGGGGCGCTTGCGTGACTTGTTCGCGCAATTGTTGCGTGATGGCTGTGCGCGCCGGATGCATAGGCAGACGCAACAATGCTTGTGCTGTTGCCATCAATTCAGGGCGCTGCAGCGGCTTGCTGCCCAAGGTTTCCAGCACGCTCAAGGCGACATCAAAGCGCGCTTGTCGGGCTGCCACTTCGGCTTGAAGCAAAGTTACAAGACGCCTTGTTGCGGGCGTATTCGCGGTCCATTGAGACAGGTTTTGCAGGCTGCGCTCGGCGGCAGCGAAGTCCCTGAGTTGCAGGTGGGCCAAGGTGGCGGCATACAAGGCGCCTGCTTTTTGTACAGGCGTTGCCTGTGCCGATGTGGCCTTGCTGTCCTGGGTCCAGGCCTTCAAGGCTTCCACACTGTTTTGCGACATCACCCGTGCCCGCGCGGCCAACATGGCCTGCTCGGTGTCCATGGAGGGGCGTGAAGGCGTGCCGTTCAGTTGCAAGCGCGCCTGCATGTCGGCGATGCGCTCGGTGGTCAATGGGTGGCTGCGCAGGTAGGGGTAGGCGCCGTTGTCATTCACACCTGCGGCCAGTTGAAGTTTGCCAAACATGCCCACAAAACCTTGCGGGTCATAACCCGCATCCTTCAGCACCCCATAGCCCACCCTATCGGCCTCACGCTCCATGTCGCGTGAATAGCTCAGCTGTGACTGGATGGCGGCTGCCTGCCCTCCCACGATCAGGCCTTGTGCGGCCTGCGGGTTTTTGCTGGCCGCCAGAGCACCCAAAATCATCGAGCCAATGAGCCAGGGGGTCATCTTAGTCTGCTCGTCCATCGAGCGTGCAATGTGCCGTTGCGTGACATGACTCAACTCGTGCGCGAGCACCGAGGCCAGTTCGTCGTTCGAGCTGACCACGGCGATCAAGCCCAAGTGCACGCCCAGATAGCCACCCGGCAGGGCAAAAGCATTCACGGACCGGTCTCGCCCAAGCAAAATGCGCCAGGCAAAACGCTCTTGCAAATCGGGCGACAACTCTCCGCGGGCTGCAGCCGCCTTGACCAGGGGTGCCCAAAGGCGCTGGATGTATTCATCCAGAATCGGGTCTTCCAGATAGTCCGGGTCGCGGTACAGCTCACGCGCGATGCGGTCGCCCAATTTGCGTTCGGCGCCCAGGGAAATGCCTTCGCTGTTGCCCAAGGACGGCAATGCATTGGATTGGCTCCAGCCTGGCTGCAGGGCAGAGGTGGCCAGCAGTAAAACCAGCATCAGTTTGGAGGGGTGGAAAATGTTTTTCAAGGCGATGAATGTCCTGGTGCATGACCTGTTGATGGCCGTATGATGCGCCATTCTTGACAACCTTTTGTAAATGGTTTTAACCATCACAGCCATGACCCAGTCTACCGATGTCTTGACCCATTTTGATGCCCAAGGCCAGGCCCACATGGTGGATGTGGGGGCTAAATCCAGCACGCGCCGCATCGCGGTGGCGACCGGGCGCATCGAGATGTTGCCCGCCACACTGGCATTGATCCAATCGGGCACCGCCAAGAAAGGCGATGTGCTGGGCATCGCTCGCATTGCCGGCATTCAGGGGGCCAAAAAAACCTCGGACCTGATCCCGCTGTGCCACCCGATCGGTCTGACCCGGGTGGCGGTGGATTTTGAAGTGTTGACCGCAGACAATGCCGTGGCCTGCACCGCCACTGCCGAAACCATCGGCCAGACCGGCGTCGAGATGGAAGCCCTCACCGCCGTGCAGGTGGCCCTGCTCACCATCTACGACATGTGCAAAGCCGTGGACCGCGGTATGACCATCAATGGCGTGACCTTGCTCGAAAAGCATGGGGGCAAGTCGGGGAGTTTTGTGGCGGGGAAGTGATCTCTAACAAATCGAAAGCTTAGGAGCACGGCGAACACTCGCTTGTCCAAATCCTGTCCAACTGAGGAACAGGAAAGGGCTTCATTTAGGCAACGTGGCGGCAAGTGTCAAGCGCGAGTTTTGAGTGATGGTTACCCCGTCCAGGCAAAGACGTTTGAAACTAAGGCCGACGCCGAGAAATGGGCACGGTCGCTTGAGTCCGAAATAGACAAAGGCCAATTTGTCAACATCAGTGAAGCTCAGCGGACCACTTTGGGTGCTGTGATCGCGCGTTATCTAATAGAGGTAACGCCTTCAATGAAGGGAGTGACGGAAGACGCCTTCAGACTCAAAGCGATCATCGGAAAACCGATAGCACGGTGGAGCATGGCTAACCTGAGTGCAGCCCGTATTGCAGTCTACCGGGACGAGCGTCTCAAGTAAGTCAGCGCAGGGACCGTTATTCGCGAACTGGCATAAATCTTGGCCATCATTAATTCGCACGCCGGGAATGGGGCATCAATGTGCCCAATCCTGTGGCGTTGGTGCGTAAGCCGCAAAGCCCGCAATCACGGTCACGGGTGCTGACCGATGAAGATGTTTCTAAATTGCTGCAAGCGCTGGAACCGACTGGGCGCAGGAGTCATTGGTGTTGATTAGCCAGACAAACTGAGCCAGTGGGGGGGGTCAGTTTTCAAAGCCAAACAACAGACTTGGATGTTGCAGACGTTATGCAAGTGCTATAGTTATAAATTACATAGGAGTTTCCATGCGCCAGCGCTTATTGGGTTCGTTGTTAATTTTGAGCAGTGTTTTAACTGCTTGTGGCGGTGGCGGTGGCGTAACAACACCTCTAGCGACAACATTAGGTGGTACTGCTGCTACTGGTGCAGCGATCGATGGAGGCACCGTAGACGCAGTTTGTGCAAGTGGCATAGTCCCCTCCACAACAACAGATGCTTTAGGTGCGTATAGGCTAGACACTACAAGCGCTACATATCCGTGTGTAGTGAGGGTATCTATACCAGGGACAACCAACTATCTCTATTCCATCGCTGAAAACGGGGCAACTAAGGCAAACTTAACGCCACTGACAAATTTGCTGTCTGACTTGCTGTTTGGCGCAAACTCTGCAACAGTATTTGCGAATTTCAGTTCATCTTATGCTCAATCAGTAACAACCTCAAACATTTCAACTGCGCAACAAAAGGTTGTTTCCGCATTAAGTGCACTAGGCATTGATGTCAGCAACTATGAATTTTTAAAAGCCACATTTACGCCAGCAACCGAAAATGCTGATGGAGACGATCTTGACAAAAAACTTGATCAACTGACTACAACTTTGTTAGCCGCGGACAAAACATTGTCTGACTTGTCAACTGCAATCAACAATGCATCAAACTCACCACAAACAATCGGCTCAATCACAGCCACAGCAGTTGGCACAGCTGCCAAAAGTCTCACAGGGTGCCCTTACGTCCGTGGAGGTGGCTATTGGACTTTTTCGCACGATGGATCAAGTTTTTCCAGATGGACAATTGATCTAGATGCGATGACCGCAACGCTATATGGGACTGCGAATTCGTATCCTGTTGCAGTGTTAACCGAATCCAACGCTACCGTTCCTTGTGCTTTTACGATTACGAAACCAGATTCAGTAGTAACTGCTTATTTTTCAAAAAGTGGCATCTTTGGTTGGAAACAACAAATGACTGCTGGTGAATATTATTTTGGATTAGGTGTTCCTGTTCAAACAAGTACTGAATTGACTAATTCAAACTTCGCTGGAACTTATCCACTGCTAGGTTATCTTTCATATCAAAATAGTGCGTCTAAGTATCAATCAGCACTGCCGATGCAAATCCAGATTGACACATCTGGAAATACGAAAACAGCATCATGTAGTTTGATTAACGGAGCCCCAGTTTGTGATGCTTTGACTTCCAGTTCTGGCGACAACATGAACTGTGGTGCAAATTCACAAGGAATTATAAATTGCACATCAACAGATGGCAATACAACCGCAAAAATGTTTGCTTTCATATCGCAGCAAGAGCCAACCATTTTTATGCTCATGTCAGGCAATGTTTCTGGCTTGCCATACAGTGCTTTGATAGTTGGCACAAAATCCAGGAAATTAAAGCTGCCGTCTGTTGGAACAACACAATCAAGCTCAACAGGTTGGTATTTCTCTCGCGCCGCCCAAGTGAATCCCAATACATCTTGGACTTTTAACTCTGGGGAAACCTCCTCAGGAACTTCAACAACCGTAACTAGTGTTTCTACTGCCAACGGTTCCTATACAACTGGGAATGGTCGTGTATGGTTCATGAACTTGCCAATTGATGGTGAATACTGGGTGCCAACAGTTACAAATTCAACATTCCCCTCTGGTTCTAATCAAATGCTGACGATGACGAGTAATGGGGGATGGCAAATGCGTGTGACTGGACGATCATCCGCTACATCATTCAATGATTTCAACGGGATTGAATTTTATATTCGGAAACCTTGAATATAAAAATAAATAATTGCAAAATGCACGATTCAACCATCGTGCGTTTTTTCTTTGTGCAAACCTAGATTTAATCGACACACCGGGTAGGTGATCGCCAACATCCAGCCTTGCGTTCTGCTTCAAGGTGTTGGCATTGGCTCAGACGGGAACGCGGCGCGCCAACGCGCCGTGTGCAGTTGCACCAAATCCTGCCGGCCCAGAATGCTTGCGCTTTTGATCAGTTGGCGCACCACCATGGGCTCTGGCGAGTAATGCAGCATGTCCAGGCTTGTGGCCAGGATCCATGGCGCATTTTGTGGGGTGACCGGTGTCATCGTCAGTTCGGCAAATGTGCCTGACCGCTTAAAAAACCAACTGCTGCGCGCTGCGCCTAGAGGGTCTGCACCCCAGAGCGACCAACGGTGTTGTGCAGGCAGGTAGATTTGCCTAGTGCGTGCATAGTCAGTGCCCACCATGCAGACGGTTGCCAAGACCAGTCCACCTGCCACTCGCGCGGGCAAAGAGGCGCCTGTGTTGTCGCCTGATGGCGGCGACATGAACAGCACGCCACACAACAAGACCGCCATCTGGAACGGCCCGTACCAAAGCGGAAATTCAAGCAGGCTGTGCAGGCCGATCACGGCCAGAACCGACCAGGCCAGCTGCTGATTTGGCAAGCGGCTCAGCCACGGGCGGGCTCGGACCAGCACGGCCAGCAAGGCCAGGCCCAAGCCAGCGGTGATGGGCACACCCAGGGTGACCGCCAGGTGCAAAGGCAGGTTGTGAGCATTGCCCAGGATGTCACAGAACCGGGTGTCCGTACCCTCGTATGGCGTGATGTAGTGGGCGTATTTGAGCTCGTCCCAGCCCCACCCTGTCCAGGGTTTTTCACCGATAAGCTGGATCACATTGCCCCACAGCACGCGACGGCTGCCGCAGCCTTCGTTGTCACCCATCCGTGCCAATGCCCCGGTGATGTCTTGCCCGGACTGCCCGTTCAACAACCAGGGCAAGGCCCAGTTGCCCAGCAGGTAAATCGCCAAGGCCCAAAAGGCGAGAAGGGGCGACAGGCGATGCGTTTCAAAACGGCTGCGGAAAGACCAGA
>CAIZSE010000057.1 GCA_903935585.1 uncultured Burkholderiales bacterium
GACGCTGGTGCAGTCCGGTTTCCTATTGTCCATCGTGCAATTGGCCGGTTTGAGCCTGGCGGTGTTCATGGGCTTGTGGGCCGATGGCATGGGCCTCAAGCGGAGCATGCTGAGCGGCTTGTGCCTGCTGGCGCTGGCCAGTGCGCTGGGCGGCTTCGCGACCTCGGTGACCGCCTTGCTGACGCTGCGGGCCATCGAAGGCCTGGGCTTTTTGTGGGTGGCCTTGCCCGCACCCGCACTGATTCGCCGCTTGGTGCCGCCAGATAAGTTGTCCGGCATGCTGGGCGTGTGGGGTGCTTACATGCCCACCGGCACGGCGCTGGCCCTCTTGGTCGGGCCGCTGTTCATTCCGGCTTGGGGCTGGGGCGCTTGGTGGTGGCTGTTTGCCGCCGTTTCGCTGGGCATGGCGATGTTGCTGCTGCGCAGCGTGCCTTCCGATCCCCCTGCGGGGCCATTCACGGGCCAGATTTCTGATGCAAACCGGACAAACCACGGGGCATGGCAGCGCCTGAGCCGCACATTGCGAGCCCCTGGCCCTTGGCTGGTGGCGCTGACTTTTGCCATGTATTCCGGCCAGTGGCTGGCTGTGGTCGGTTTTTTGCCCTCCATCTATGCCGCTGCTGGCGTGAACGGTGCGCTGCTGGGCGTGCTCACGGCCCTGGCTGCAGCAGTGAACATCATCGGCAACTTGGTGTCAGGCCGCTTGCTGCAGCGCGGCTGGGCACCCCGCGCCACGCTGTGGCTGGGCTTTGGCGCGATGGCGCTGGGCAGCACCGTGGCCTTTGCTGCGCTCACCGAAGGCCAGCCTTGGCTGCGCTTTGCCGGGGTGCTGCTGTTTTCGGGCGTGGGCGGTTTGGTGCCGGGCACGCTGTTCAGTTTGGCGGTGCGCCTGGCCCCAGGGGAGCAGCAAGTGGCCACCACCGTGGGCTGGGTGCAGCAGCTCTCGGCCCTGGGCCAGTTTGTCGGGCCACCCGGGGTGGCCGCTGTGGCCGCGCATGCGGGTGGCTGGCAGTTCACGCCCTGCGTCACGGTGGGGTGTTGTGCGGTGGGGGCGGTGTTGGCTTGGGCGGCCGGGCGCTTGCTCACACAGGCAAAATGACGCCCATGACCGACATGAACGCCCCTGAAATTGCCGACACCGTGCGCTGGCTTGAGCGCGCCGTGATTGGCCTGAACCTGTGTCCTTTTGCCAAAGCCCCGCACGTCAAGGGGCAGATCCATTGCGTGGTGAGCGAGGCCAAAGGCCTTGAGGGCTTGCGCGATGAGCTGATTGAACAACTGCAAGCTTTGGCCGCTGCACCTGCCGATGAACGCGAAACCGTTTTGCTCATCATTCCCCAGATGCTGCAGGACTTTCTGGCCTTCAATGATTTTCTGGACGAGGCCGATGCGGTGTTGCAAGAGCTGGACATGGAAGGCGTATTTCAGGTGGCGAGTTTCCACCCGCAATTCCAGTTTGCGGACACCGAACCCGACGATGTCGGCAACTTCACCAACCGCTCGCCTTATCCCACACTGCATTTGATTCGCGAGGAAAGCATCGACCGTGCGGTGGAGGCTTTTCCCGAGGCCGAGATGATCTACGAAACCAACATCGCCACGATGGAGAAGTTGGGGGCTGCGGGCTGGAAAGCGCTCGACGTCGGGCCGCATGACTGAAGTCCGAAAGACTGACTGAGCCGCGACCCAACTGAGCGTGCGGGCACGCCCACTGGCCGCAAAAAACTGCAGCGATGCATCGCGGTCAGAGACCGCTCCAACATCCCACACCATGAAAAAAAGCCCACCTGCAGCGTCTGTTCCTGAACTTCCTCCCGAAGTCCGATCAGGGCAGTCCATCGAACTGCTCAAACAACTGCACATCCTGACCCGAGACGGCAAACTCAACCAGGATTCGCGCCGCAAACTCAAGCAGGTTTACCACCTGTTCCAGTTCATCGAAAAGCTGTTGCTTGAGTTGCCTGCCAGCGACAAGGGCCCCACGCTCGCCGACCATGGCGCGGGCAAGTCGTACCTGGGTTTCATCATTTACGACCTGTTTTTCAAGGCCTTGGGCCAGGGCACGATCTACGGCATCGAGACCCGCAGTGAACTCGTGGCGTCGTCCCAAGCACTGGCCCTGAAACTGGGCTTTGACCGCATGCGCTTTTTGAACGTGAGCGTGGCCGAGTCCACCCAAAGCGCCGAGATGCCCGATCAGATCGATGTGGTCACCGCGCTGCACGCCTGCGACACCGCCACCGACGATGCCATCGCCTTTGGCCTGCAAAAGAAAGCCAAATACATGGTGTTGGTGCCCTGCTGCCAGGCCGAACTGGCGCGGGCGCTCAACCACAACAAAGCCCTGAACCTGCAGCGCACCCCTTTGGCCGAGCTCTGGCGTCACCCCCTGCACACCCGCGAAGTGGGCAGCCAACTCACCAACGTGCTGCGCTGCCTGTACCTGGAATCACAAGGCTACCAAGTGACCGTGACCGAACTGGTCGGCTGGGAGCACTCCATGAAAAACGAGCTGATTTTGGCCAAGTACACCGGCCAGAAAAAGCGCGCCTCCGGGGACCGATTGGTGGCGCTGCTCAAGGAGTTCGGTGTGGAGACAGAGATGGGGGGCCGGTACCCGCACATGGCCGTGGGTCTTTAGAGGCCAAGGGTTGATGTGCGACCTTTGGTCAGCTGAGGGAAGTCTTTCTACTACGGCTCAATTCAAGATCGCTACTGGCACGCGCCCTACAGTGGGCAAGCCAGCTTGTGTCCAAGCCATCAAGCCACCCCGGTACCAGATTACCTGCGTGTAACCGATTTGGCGTGCACGCATCGCCGCATTGACAGACAGCCAGCATTCTGAGCTAGCGCAGTAGAAAACCACGGGTTGGTTCAAGTCGGGCGCTGCGACCCTCATCATCTGCCGGAAACGTTCGGCATAGTCGGATTCCTTTTTGGGGTCCTCGAAAGCCAGCCCGCCGTGAATAAAGCTCATTGCTCCTGGAATCATGGCCCCGGTTGCGGCCACGTCGATCACGACCGGACGCTCAGCTTGCACCAACGCATTAACCAGTGCAGTGCTGTCCCATCGCTGAATGCCTTCCAGAGTTCTGGGTGTCATGCCAGTCACCTGATTGCCAAGACGCAATTTTGAGGGTGTGCTGGCGCCAGGCTCATCGCGCTCTTTTTGCACCACATCGGGTGCTGGCGCTGTGAGGGTTTTCAATAGAGCGGAGGTTTGCGCTTTTTCCTGTTCGTAAAAAGGCAAAAGTTCATGATCGTTGACGGCGACCAATCGGCAAAGCTTGGGGTTGTTTTTGGCGTGATTACACTTGTAAAGTGCGCGAAGCATGGCAAGGCGAGCGGTGTCTTCTCCCCACCTGGCGCCATAACCCGGCTTGCTCCAACCTATTGCGATTGCTTTGTTTTCGTTAGATTGGATGTAATTTTTCATGGCGCCATCCGCTATGGTTTGGCATGGCAGATCCCCCGCGCAGAGGGTTTCTATGAGTTTGCCTCCGCGCTCTTGCAGATCAATGCTCGGTTGCGCCAGCTTTTGGCCGTAAAACTCGAGCTGAATTTTCATGCTTGCAGGTAAATCGAGTGACTCCGTTTGTGTTTGTGTCACCACGCCGAGTGAGTAGGCGTCTTTGCCGTGGTGCAGAAGACAAAGATCAAAAGGGGTTTGCCCTGCTTGGCAAAACCAGGGTGTTCGGTCTTTTTCCTGGGTGCGTTGCAGTTCGCGAATTCGTAAAAATCCTGATGCATCCTTGATGTCATAAAGTGCTTGGTTAATGACTTGGACGTCAAACTTTTCAGCCATTTGCTGCTTGTACAAGGCATACATTTGAGGCATGGCTTGGGGGTTCACTTGCTTGCTCTCTTTGGAGTGTGCGCCGTGAATACCAATCATGGTCATTCGTGGCAAGTGACCCGAACCAAATGCGCGTTCATGTCCCGCCATGAAAATCAACGAACATGCTGACATGCAAAAGCCTGACGCCACCGTTTTGATTTTGGCTTCTTGCACCATGCGTGCCACTTGCATGCCTGTCCACAGGTCGCCTCCGGGGCCGTTCACAAGGATCAGGCGTTGAATGCCGCCTTTTGCAAACGCTTCTTTAAAGCTCAGAAAGTCTTGATCTGCAGTCGGCCCTGTTGCATAGAGGTCGTTGTTAACCCGTTCAAGGGTCATGGATTGAGCGGATAGAGGCAGCCCAATTGATAGGCAGAAGGCCAATGAAATGATTGCGCTTTTCATAAGTGGCTTTTCAAAATTTTCGGGTTGGTATTGGAAACATTTTTCGTTTGTACCTCAAAAGATCTAATTATTTCGATTTTCAAATTAAAAAAATAAGGATCCGATGAGGAAGAGACTCTTAAACTTAATCCTCTGATTTACGAACCAACCCATGGCCCGCCAACCCCGCCTCACCGTTGCCGCTTACCCGCACCATGTCATCCAGCGCGGCAATGACCGCCAGGCCATCGTGCGTGATGACGCTGACCGCGAGCGCTTGTTGTCCCTGTGGCTCGAGCATGCGAAGACCTTCAAGGTGGCGATCCATGCCTATGTGGTCATGGACAACCACTTTCATTTGCTCGTCACGCCCTCGACCGACCAGGGCCTGCCGCAGTTGATGCAGGCGGTGGGCAGGGCCTATGTGCGCTACTTCAACCTGAGGCATCAGCGCTCTGGCACTTTGTGGGAAGGGCGCTACCGCAGCAATCTGATTGAGAGTGAGCGCTATCTCTTGGCGTGCATGGTTTACATCGACCTGAACCCGGTGCGCGCCGGCATGGTGGCGCAAGCGGCTGATTTCAAGTGGTCCAGCCACAGGCACTGTATTGGGCAGGTGAGCGACAAATTGGTGACGCCGCACGCCCTGTTTTGGGGCCTGGGCAACACCCCGTTTGCCCGGGAGGCGGCCTACAGCGACCTGATTCAGTCAGGCTTGGCGCAGACCGACAAGGACCAACTCACGCGCAGTGCCTTGTCGGGCTGGGCATTGGGCTCCCCGATTTTTGTGGGTGACTTGCAGCAGTCAACCACGCGCCGTCTGATGCCGGGCAAGGCCGGGCGGCCAGTCAAAAAGACCTTGGGTTGAACCTGTCCCCAATTAAACAATCATTGAAATAAGAATGGAATTAATTGGGATCTGACCCCGATTAATTTGCTTGGCATGCTTGCTGCTGTGCACTACACTCCGCGATCTGCGTAAAAACCCTTAGGAGTGCGCCATGAACAAGGCATCCGAAAAAGAACATTTCCAAAAGACCGGTCTGTACGATCCGGCCAATGAGCACGATGCTTGCGGTGTCGGCTTTGTGGCGCACATCAAGGGACACAAGACCCACGCCATCGTGACGCAAGCGCTGCTGATTTTGCAAAACCTGGACCACCGGGGTGCCGTGGGTGCCGATGCACTCATGGGCGATGGTGCCGGTATCCTGATCCAGTTGCCCGATGCCTTGTACCGCGAAGAAATGACCAAACAGGGCGTTGCTTTGCCGCCATTTGGCGAATACGGCGTCGGCATGGTGTTTCTGCCCAAAGAGCACGCCTCCCGCATGGCGTGCGAGCAAGAGCTGGAGCGCGCTGTCAAGGCCGAAGGCCAGGTGGTCCTGGGTTGGCGTGATGTGCCCGTGAACCGCGACATGCCCATGTCGCCCACCGTGCGCAACAAAGAGCCGGTCATGCGCCAGATTTTCATTGGCCGTGGCGCCGATGTGATCGTGCAGGATGCGCTGGAGCGCAAGCTGTATGTGATCCGCAAGACCGCCAGTGCCGCCATTCAAAACCTGAACCTGACGCACAGCAACGAGTACTACATCCCGAGCATGTCCAGCCGCACCGCGGTTTACAAAGGCTTGCTGCTGGCCGATCAGGTCGGCACTTACTACCTGGACTTGCAGGACGAGCGTTGCGTTTCGGCCCTGGGCCTGGTGCACCAGCGCTTTTCCACCAACACCTTTCCCGAATGGCCATTGGCTCACCCTTACCGTTATGTGGCGCACAACGGCGAGATCAACACCGTCAAGGGCAATTACAACTGGATGAAGGCCCGTGAAGGCGTGATGTCTTCGCCGGTGCTGGGCAATGACTTGCAAAAGCTGTACCCCATCAGCTTCGCCGGTCAGTCCGACACCGCCACTTTTGACAACTGCCTGGAACTGTTGACGATGGCGGGTTACCCCATCAGCCAGGCTGTGATGATGATGATTCCCGAGCCTTGGGAGCAGCACACCACGATGGACGAGCGCCGCAAAGCGTTTTATGAATACCACGCGGCCATGCTGGAACCCTGGGACGGTCCTGCATCGATTGTGTTCACCGATGGCCGCCAGATCGGCGCCACGCTGGACCGCAACGGCCTGCGCCCATCGCGCTACATCATCACCGACGACGACATGGTCATCATGGGTTCTGAGACCGGCGTGTTGCCCATCCCTGAAAGCAAGATTCTGCGCAAGTGGCGTTTGCAGCCCGGCAAGATGTTCTTGATCGACCTGGAACAAGGCAGGATGATCGACGACGAAGAGCTGAAGTCGAGCCTGGCCAGCAGCAAGCCCTACAAACAGTGGATTGAAAACCTGCGGGTCAAGCTGGACGACGTGGCCGCAGCCGCTGTGGCGCCTGCTTCTGCTGTGGCTTTGCTCGACTTGCAACAAGCCTTTGGCACCACCCAGGAAGACATCAAGTTCTTGCTGGCCCCGATGGCCCAAGCCGGTGAAGAAGCGCTGGGCTCCATGGGCAACGACAGCCCCTTGGCCGTGCTGTCCGACAAAAACAAGCCGCTGTACAACTACTTCAAGCAGTTGTTCGCGCAAGTGACCAACCCACCGATCGACCCGATTCGTGAAGCGATCGTGATGTCGCTGGTGTCCTTCATCGGCCCCAAGCCGAACCTGCTGGACATCAACCAGGTCAACCCGCCCATGCGCCTCGAAGTCAGCCAGCCTGTGCTGGACTTCGCCGACATGGCCAAACTGCGCAACATCGAACAAGCCACCAAAGGCAAGTTCAAGAGTGCCACGCTCGACATCACTTACCCCGTGTCCTGGGGCCATGAGGGTGTGGAGGCCAAGCTGGCATCTTTGTGCGCAGAGGCTGTGGACGCCATCAAGGGCGGGCACAACATCCTGATCATCAGCGACCGCCAGGTCAGTGCGACCCAGGTGGCGATCCCCGCCTTGCTGGCCCTGTCGGCCATTCACCAGCACTTGGTCAGCGAAGGCCTGCGCACCACGGCGGGTCTGGTGGTTGAAACCGGTACCGCCCGCGAAGTGCACCACTTTGCTGTGTTGGCAGGTTACGGTGCCGAGGCCGTTCACCCCTACCTCGCCATGGAAACCCTGGCGGCGTTGCACAAAGAGTTGTCGGCGGATCTCTCTGCTGAAAAGGCCATCTACAACTACGTCAAGGCGATCGGCAAGGGCTTGTCCAAGATCATGTCCAAGATGGGCGTGAGCACTTACATGTCGTATTGCGGTGCGCAATTGTTCGAGGCCATCGGCATCAACAGCCCCACCATCGACAAGTATTTCACCGGCACCGCCAGCCGTGTGGGGGGCATTGGCGTGTTCGAAATCGCCGAAGAAGCCATCCGCATGCACAACGCAGCATTCGGTGATGACCCGCTGCTGGCCACCATGCTGGATGCAGGCGGCGAATACGCCTGGCGTGCCCGGGGCGAAGAACACATGTGGACGCCGGACGCGATTGCCAAGTTGCAGCACTCCACCCGTTCCAACAACTTCAGCACCTACAAGGAATACGCCCAGATCATCAACGACCAGAGCAAGCGGCACATGACGCTGCGTGGCCTGTTCGAGTTCAAGATCGATCCGGCCAAGGCCATTGCGCTGGACCAGGTCGAGCCTGCCAGCGAGATCGTCAAACGTTTTGCCACCGGCGCGATGTCGTTGGGCTCGATCTCCACCGAAGCCCATGCCACGCTGGCCGTGGCCATGAACCGCATTGGCGGCAAGAGCAACACCGGTGAAGGCGGCGAAGATGCGGCCCGTTACCGCAACGAACTCAAAGGCATCCCGATCAAGCTGGGTGATTCCCTCAAAAGCGTGATTGGCGAAGAAAACGTAGAAGTGGACTTGCCCTTGCAAGCCGGAGACTCTCTGCGTTCGCGCATCAAGCAAGTGGCCTCGGGCCGCTTCGGGGTCACTGCCGAATACCTGTCCAGCGCCGACCAGATCCAGATCAAGATGGCCCAGGGCGCCAAGCCCGGCGAAGGCGGTCAGTTGCCCGGTGGCAAGGTGTCCGATTACATCGGCAAGCTGCGGCACTCGGTGCCCGGTGTGGGCCTGATTTCGCCACCGCCGCACCACGACATCTACTCGATCGAGGACTTGGCCCAGCTGATCCACGACCTGAAGAACGTGGCCCCGCACAGCGACATCAGCGTCAAGCTGGTGTCTGAAATTGGCGTAGGAACCATTGCTGCCGGTGTGGCCAAGTGCAAAAGCGATCACGTGGTGATCGCCGGACACGACGGCGGCACGGGTGCATCGCCTTGGTCTTCGGTCAAGCACGCGGGCTCGCCCTGGGAAATCGGTCTGGCCGAAACCCAGCAGACGCTGGTGCTGAATGGCTTGCGCGGACGCATCCGTGTGCAGGCCGATGGCCAGATGAAGACCGGCCGCGACGTGGCCATCGGCGCCTTGCTGGGTGCCGATGAATTCGGCTTTGCCACCGCACCTTTGGTGGTCGAGGGTTGCATCATGATGCGCAAGTGCCACCTGAACACCTGCCCGGTGGGCGTGGCCACGCAAGACCCGGTGTTGCGCAAAAAATTCACAGGCAAGCCTGAGCACGTCGTGAATTACTTCTTCTTCATCGCCGAAGAAGCGCGTCAGATCATGGCCCAGTTGGGCATCGCCAAATTTGACGACCTGGTGGGC
Source organism: uncultured Burkholderiales bacterium (assembly GCA_903935585.1). Classification (GTDB taxonomy): domain Bacteria; phylum Pseudomonadota; class Gammaproteobacteria; order Burkholderiales; family Burkholderiaceae_C; genus Limnohabitans_A. Next base: position 8,902 of record CAIZSE010000057.1, read on the forward strand.
CGTGCCGACTTGCTCGACATGAAAGCCGGCGTGGCGCATTGGAAAGCCAAGGGCCTCGACTTCAGCCGTTTGCTGGCTGTGCCTCAAGTGGGCTCCGATGTCGCCGTGCGCCATGTGTCGACCCAGGACCATGGCCTCGAGAAGGCGCTGGACAACGTCTTGATCGCCAAGAGCCGTGCCGCCATCGACAAAGGCGAGAAGGTCCAGTTCATGGAGGTGACCCGCAACGTGAACCGCTCAGTCGGAGCGATGCTGTCGGGCGCTGTGACGAAGGTGCATCCTGAAGGCCTGCCGGATGACACGCTGCGCATTCAACTCGAAGGCACAGGTGGACAGTCATTTGGCGCGTTCCTGGCCAAAGGCATCACCTTGTACCTGATCGGCGAAGCCAACGATTACACCGGCAAGGGTTTGTCCGGCGGCCGTGTGGTGGTGCGCCCCAGTCTGGAGTTCCGTGGCGTAGCCTCGCAAAACATCATCGTGGGCAACACCGTCATGTACGGCGCCACCACCGGTGAAGCTTTCTTTGCCGGCGTGGCGGGCGAGCGTTTTGCGGTTCGTTTGTCGGGTGCCACTGCGGTGGTCGAAGGCACGGGCGACCACGGTTGTGAATACATGACCGGCGGTACCGTGGCTGTGCTGGGCAAGACCGGCCGCAACTTCGGCGCTGGCATGAGCGGCGGCGTCGCTTACGTTTATGACGAAGACGGTCAGTTTGCATCGCGTTGCAACACCGCCATGGTCAGCATGGACAAAGTGCTGACAGCGGCCGAGCAGGAAGCGCAAATCGACCGCAATGTGTGGCACCGCGACCAGACCGACGAAGCACAACTCAAAAAATTGCTGGAAGACCACCACAAGTGGACGGGCAGCCAGCGCGCCCGCGAGTTGCTCGACCACTGGGCCACGGCCCGCGCCAAGTTCGTCAAGGTCTTCCCGAACGAATACAAGCGTGCCCTGGGTGAAATCAATGCCCGCAAGGCTGCCAAAGCCACGGCTGGCAAAACGGTTGCCGCCTGAGCCCAACGTCAAGATTGAAGGAACATCATCATGGGAAAAATCACAGGCTTTATGGAACACGAGCGCATCGAGGAAGGCTACAAGCCGGTTGCCGAGCGCTTGAAGAATTACGGTGAGTTCGTGATCGGGTTGACCGAAGAGCAAGCGAAAACTCAGGCATCGCGCTGCATGGATTGCGGTACGCCCTTTTGCAACAGCGGGTGCCCCGTCAACAACATCATTCCTGACTTCAATGACCTGGTCTATCAGGGGGACTGGAAGAACGCGATCGAGGTGCTGCACAGCACCAACAACTTCCCCGAGTTCACGGGTCGCATCTGCCCTGCGCCATGTGAAGCGGCTTGCGTGGTCAACTTCAACGACGATGCAGTGGGCATCAAATCGATCGAACACGCCATCATCGACCGCGCTTGGGCCGAAGGCTGGGTCACCCCGCGTCCTGCCAAGGTCAAGACCGGCAAGAAAGTCGCTGTCATCGGTGCGGGCCCCGCAGGCCTGGCTGCTGCGCAGCAACTGGCCCGCGTTGGCCATGATGTGACGCTGTTTGAGAAAAACGACCGAGTGGGTGGTTTGCTGCGTTATGGCATTCCTGACTTCAAGATGGAAAAGACGCACATCGACCGGCGCGTCAAGCAACTCGAAGCCGAAGGCGTGACCATCCGCACCAGCACCCTGATCGGGACCTGGCCCAAGGATTCGAAGGTCATCAACTGGGCCAAGGAAACCATCAGTGCTGACCAGCTGAAAAACGATTTCGATGCGGTGTTGATGACCGGTGGCTCCGAGCAGTCACGTGACCTGCCCGTGACAGGCCGTGACCTGGGCGGCATTCACTTTGCAATGGAGTTTCTGCCGCTGCAAAACAAGGTCAATGCGGGTGACAAGATCAAAGACCAGTTGCGTGCCGATGGCAAACATGTGATCGTGATCGGTGGCGGTGACACCGGCAGCGACTGCGTCGGCACCAGCACCCGGCACGGTGCGGCCAGCGTCACCCAGTTCGAGGTGATGCCCGAGCCGCCCGAAAAGGAAAACAAGCCGATGATCTGGCCTTACTGGCCCATGAAGTTGCGCACCAGCTCCAGCCATGAAGAGAGCGCCGAAAAAGGCTTGTTGCACCGTGAATTTGCGGTTTCCACCAAGGCGTTCATCGGCGAAAAAGGCCAGGTCACGGGTCTGAAGACTGTGCATGTCGAGTTCAAGGACGGCAAGATGGTCGAGGTGCCCGGCACCGAAAAAGAATACAAAGCCGACCTGGTCTTGCTGGCCATGGGTTTTGTGAACCCGGTGGCCTCGGTGCTCGAAGCCTTTGGCGTGGACAAGGATGCCCGTGGCAATGTGAAGGCAAGCACAGACTTTATCGGCGGTTACGCTACCAATGTGAGCAAGGTATTTGCTGCAGGCGACATTCGCCGGGGCCAATCTCTGGTGGTCTGGGCGATTCGCGAGGGCCGTCAGGCAGCGCGGGCGGTGGACGAGTTCTTGATGGGTGCAAGCGACCTGCCGCGCTAAGGTGATGCACTTCTAGGTAAAATCCCTAGAAGACCCCGACTCACAGACTGTTGAGCCGGGCGCCATAACAGCACAAGAGCCGGTCCATCCGGCTTTTGTTTTTCATGAACACCACATCCACGCCACCCCTTGTTGAACTGCGCGACCTGACTTTCGGGTACGGCGACCGTGTCATCTTGAAGAACCTGAGCTTCAATGTGCCTAGGGGCAAAGTCACGGCCCTGATGGGGGTGTCGGGCGGTGGCAAGACCACGGTGTTGCGTCTGATCGGTGGGCAGATTCGCGCCAGTCAGGGCCAGTTGCTGTTTGATGGCGATGACATCACCACAATGCCCCAGGCCGAGTTGTACGCTGCTCGTCGCCGCATGGGCATGCTCTTTCAGTTTGGTGCCTTGTTCACCGACATGAGCGTGTCCGACAATGTGGCCTTTCCCTTGCGGGAGCACACCCGATTGTCAGAAGACCTGATTCGCGACATCGTGCTGATGAAGCTCGATGCTGTGGGTCTGCGCGGTGCGCGAGACCTGCGACCGTCAGAGATATCCGGTGGCATGAGCCGTCGTGTGGCCTTGGCCCGTGCCATTGCCCTGGACCCTGACCTCATCATGTACGACGAGCCTTTTGCCGGTCTTGATCCGATTTCTTTGGGCACGGCAGCGCGCCTGATCCGCCGGCTGAACGACAGTTTGGGCATCACCAGCGTGGTGGTGTCGCACGATGTGACCGAGACCTTCGAGATCGCCGACCATGTGGTCATTTTGGCCAATGGCGGCGTGGCCCAGCAGGGCTCGCCTGCCGAGTTGCGTGCCAGCACCGATCCGCTGATCCACCAGTTTGTGCACGCCCTGAGCGACGGGCCTGTGCCGTTTCATTACCCGGCCCCTTCGGTGGCTGAGGACTATGACCGGAGATCGGCATGAACAAGGCGTTGAATTTATTGGCCGCCTTGGGTGCAAGCACCCGACAGATGATGGCCGACTGGGGCTTTGGCGCGCGCTTGTTCTTGAAGTTGTTGGCCCTGTCAGGCGTTGCGCTGAAGCGCTTTGGTTTGGTGCGCGATCAGGTGCATTTTTTGGGCAATTACTCGCTGGCCATCATCACGGTCTCGGGCTTGTTTGTGGGCTTTGTGTTGGGCTTGCAGGGCTATTACACGCTGCAGCGCTATGGCTCGGCCGAGGCGCTGGGCCTGCTGGTAGCCCTTAGCCTGGTGCGCGAATTGGGGCCTGTGGTGGCGGCCTTGTTGTATGCAGGCCGCGCAGGGGCATCGCTCACGGCCGAGATCGGCCTGATGCGCGCTGGCGAACAGCTCACGGCTTTGGAAATGATGGCGGTTGACCCGGTTCAGCGCATTTTGGCGCCGCGCTTTTTGGGCGGCATCATCGCTTTGCCTTTGCTCGCAGCGGTGTTCAGTGCGGTGGGTATTTTGGGCGGCTATGTGGTGGGCGTGTTGCTCATCGGTGTGGATTCAGGCTCTTTCTGGAGCCAGATGCAAGGCGGCGTCGATGTCTTCAAGGACGTGGGCAACGGCATCGTCAAAAGCGTGGTGTTTGCCGTCGCTGTGACCTTCATCGCCTTGCTTCAAGGGTACGTGGCCAAACCCACGCCCGAAGGTGTGGCCAATGCCACCACACGCAGTGTGGTGGTTTCTTCTTTGTCGGTGTTGGGACTGGATTTCATCCTGACCGCGATGATGTTCAGCATTTGAGGAGGACGGCATGCAACGTTCAAAAAATGACGTGTGGGTGGGATTGTTTGTGTTGATCGGTGCCATTGCGGTGCTGTTCCTGGCGCTCAAGTCGGCCAATTTATTGACCCTGAATTTCAATTCAGTTTATGAAGTCAGTGCAAAATTCGACAACATCGGTGGTCTCAAGCCTGGCGCCGCCGTCAAGAGTGCAGGGGTGGTGGTCGGACGCGTCAAGAAAATCGAATTTGATGGCGAGTCTTTCCAGGCCAAAGTCACCCTGGCCTTGCAGTCGGGCGTGGGATTTCCACAGGACAGTTCCCTGAAAATCCTGACCACCGGATTGTTGGGTGAGCAATATCTGGACGTTTCACCAGGTGCGGACGATAAAAATCTGGTGGCAGGTGACCGCATTGGTTCGACCCAGTCGGCGGTGATTCTTGAAAACCTGATCAGCCAGTTCCTTTACAGCCAAGCCGAGAAACCTGCGGCAGAAGGTCGGAAACCATGAACTACTTTATGCGAAGAATTTGGACATTGTTGGCCCTCTGCGTCGTGTTGGCCTTGCAAGCTTGTGCAAGTGTGCCCAATGCCGACGCCCGTGACCCCTGGGAGTCAATGAATCGGCGCATCTACAGCTTCAACGATGTGCTGGACAACGTGGCCATCAAGCCTGCGGCAAAGGTGTACACCCAAGTGCTGCCCAGCCCGGTTCGCACCGGCATTCACAATTTCTTGGGCAATCTGGGCGATGTGTGGTCGATGGTGAACAGTGCCCTGCAATTGAAAGGCCAGGCCACAGTGGAAACTTTGATGCGCATCCAGGTCAACACGTTTTTAGGATTGGGTGGCGTGTTGGATGTTGCCACCGAAATGCGACTTGAAAAACGCAAAGAAGACTTCGGACAGACCCTGGGCCACTGGGGCGTCAAGCCAGGCCCGTATGTGGTGCTGCCTATTTTTGGGCCCTCTACCTTGCGTGACACCTTGGCCATGCCACTCGACATCAAGGGCGACTTGGTTCGGGAATTCAACGATCCGTCGACCCGCAATGCCTTGTCCGTCACGCGCGTGATGGATGTGCGCTCAGGCTTGCTTCAAACCCTGGATGTCATCAAGGCTGCGGCCTTGGACCCCTACACATTTGTGCGTGACGGGGTTTTGCAAAAACGTTTAAGCGACGTTTACGATGGCAATCCCCCTGCAATCTTTGACTACTCCGAGTCAGAGACGCCCTGATGCATGCCAAGTGAATTCAGGCAAGCCTTGGTTATAATACTTTGTATTAATATTGTCTTCTGACCCTACAGTTCACCCATGAAGCCCACTGCCCTATTGCCCTTGAACCGCCGCGACCTTTTGGCCACAGCTGGCGCCTTGGCCTTGTGCATGACCATGTCGTCTGTTTGGGCGGCTGACGAAGCGCCCGAGGCACTCATCAAGCGCATCAGTACTGAAACGCTCGACACGATCAAGGCGGATAAATCCCTGCGCAATGGGGACATGGCCAAAATCATCCAGTTGGTCGATGCCAAACTGATGCCGCACGTGAACTTCCGGCGCATGACCGCACTGGCCACCGGTCCCGCCTGGCGAAAGGCCACCCCTGAACAGCAAAAGCGCTTGCAAGATGAATTCAAAATCTTGTTGGTGCGCACTTACTCAGGCGCATTGAGTCAAGTCAGTGATCAGATTGTGGTGGTCAAACCCTTGCGTGCAGGTCAGGAAGACAAAAATCTGGTGGTCAACACCGAAGTGCGTGGCAAGGGCGACCCGATCCAACTGGATTACCGCCTTGAAAAAACGCCCGGTGAAGGGGCTGGCTGGCTGATTTTTGACCTGAACGTGCTCGGCGTCTGGTTGATCGAAAATTACCGCACGCAATTCACCAAAGAAATCAATGCCGGCGGCATCGATGCGCTGGTCGCCAGTTTGGCTGCACGCAACAAAACCAACGCCAAAGCGCCCTGAGTCCCCCTTTGACATGAGTACCTTGAAGTTGCCCAACACCTTGCTGCACGATCAGGCAGATGCCTGCCTGGCCCAGTGGGTGGCGCAATTGCCGCCGGACCCGAAGCCAGCGGTGCAGGTCGATGCGTCGGCGCTGCTTGAGTTTGATTCTTCCGCTTTGGCGGTCTTGTTGGGTTTGCGCCGGCTTGTTTTGTCACACGGCGGGACAGTGCAAATCAAAGGCATGCCCCCACGTTTGAGTGAATTGGCCAGCCTGTATGGCGTGTTGGACCTGCTCCAGCAGGCCTGAGCACCTGGTTTCAGGGTCTTTTTGCCAAGATCACCCCGCATCGGCTCGGGCCAGCAGGCCAGCACTTAAAATAAGCCTCTTCCATGCCTGCGATTTCATTCCAATCCGTTTCCAAAATTTACCTGGCCAAACAGGCAGGAGCAACTGCGTTCAAAGCGCTCGACCAGGTCAGTTTTGATGTGGAAGAAGGTGAATTCTTTGGCCTGCTGGGTCCCAATGGCGCAGGCAAGACCACCTTGATCAGCACCCTGGCTGGTTTGACCCGGCCCACAGAAGGGCGCGTACTGGTCCATGGTCACGATGTGCAGGCCGATTACGCCATCACCCGCCGCTTGCTGGGTGTCGTGCCTCAAGAACTGGTTTTTGACCCGTTTTTCACCGTGCGCGAATCCTTGCGCATCCAGTCCGGCTATTTTGGTGTCAAGAAAAACGACGCCTGGATCGACGAATTGCTGGACAGCCTGGGCTTGGCCGACAAGGCAGGCTCCAACATGCGTCAGTTATCAGGCGGCATGAAGCGAAGGGTGTTGGTGGCGCAAGCCCTTGTGCACAAACCGCGTGTGATTGTGCTCGACGAGCCCACGGCGGGTGTCGATGTCGAATTGCGCCAGACGCTTTGGCAGTTCATCGCTAAACTCAACAAACAAGGCCACACGGTCTTGCTGACCACCCATTACCTCGAAGAAGCCGAAGCCCTTTGCGGGCGCATCGCCATGCTCAAACGCGGCCAGGTGGTGGCTTTGGAACGCACCTCGGATTTGTTGCGCGCAGCCACCAGTCAGGTCTTGCGATTCAAGCTGGATGGCGAGTTGCCACCCGATGTGGCTGCCATCGCCCGCGTCACGGGCCGCATTGTCCAATTGCCGGTGCACAACGCCCTGGAAATCGAAAACCACCTCGCCACAATCCGTTCGGCTGGCTTGGTGGCTGAAGATGTTGAAATTCGCCAAGCCGATCTGGAAGACGTGTTCCTGGAAGTCATGAATCGAAAAGGGCTTGCCGCATGAGCAACACAGAGTCTTCTCCTGTCACCAAGCCCTCCGCATTGGACCGTGAGCCACTTGCCGTGATGGCGCGCAGCGGGTTCATGCTGGGTTGGCAAACCCTGCTCTACAAGGAAGTGCTGCGCTTTTGGAAAGTGGCGTTCCAGACGGTGGCCGCGCCTGTGCTGACATCGGTGCTGTACATGCTCATCTTTGGCCATGTGTTGGCAGACCACGTCAAGGTCTACGACCAGGTGCCCTACACCTCTTTTCTGCTTCCCGGTCTGATCATGATGGGTGTGTTGCAAAACGCTTTTGCCAACAGCTCTTCGAGCTTGGTGCAAAGCAAGATCATGGGCAGCCTGGTCTTTTTGTTGCTGACGCCCCTGTCGCATCGCAGCTGGTTTGTTGCCTACGTGGGCTCTTCGGTGGTGCGTGGCCTGGCTGTGGGCTTGGGCGTCTTCGTCATCACTGGCTGGATGGTGAACATCAGTTTTGTTTACCCGCTGTGGATTCTGGCCTTCGCCTTCATGGGCGCCGCGATGATGGGGGCACTGGGCGTGATCGCCGGGTTGTGGGCCGAAAAGTTTGACCAGATGGCCGCGTTTCAGAACTTCATCATCATGCCCATGACGTTTTTGTCAGGGGTGTTTTATTCCATCCATTCACTGCCACCGTTCTGGCAAAAGCTCAGCCATCTGAACCCGTTCTTTTACATGATCGACGGTTTTCGTTACGGCTTTTTTGGCCAAAGCGATGTCTCCCCCTGGATCAGCCTGGCCGTGGTCGCCACGGCATTGGCCTTGGTCGGCAGCCTCACCCTTTACCTTTTGCGCACCGGCTACAAAATCCGGAGCTGATACCCCATGAACGCAGAACAACTTCAAGCCATCATTGCCGCAGGTCTGGTCTGCACCCACCTCGAAGTGGATGGCGATGGCCGCCACTGGAGCGCCGTGGTCGTGTCCGAAGCTTTTGCCGGCATGCGCCCCATCGCACGCCACCAACGTGTCTATGCCACCTTGGGCCAGAAAATGCACACCGACGAAGTGCACGCCTTGTCGATGAAAACCTACACGCCTGCCGAGTGGGCAGCCCAAGCGCAATGAACGCATAAGAACGTACACATGGACAAACTGATCATTCGCGGCGGCAAGCGCCTGCAAGGCACGCTGGAAGTGGCTGGTGCCAAAAACGCGGCCTTGCCGGAGTTGTGCGCGGCATTGCTGAGCGCTGAGCCTGTCACGCTGGCCAATGTGCCACGCCTGCAGGATGTGTCGACCATGCTCAAGCTGATCCGCAACATGGGCGTGAGCGCTGAGCACCATGAAGATGGCCGCGTGACCCTCGATGCGGGCGGTTTGAACAAGCCTGAAGCGCCCTACGAGTTGGTCAAAACCATGCGTGCTTCGGTGCTGGCGCTGGGGCCCTTGCTGGCGCGTTTTGGCCACGCCAAAGTGTCCTTGCCGGGTGGCTGTGCCATCGGCTCGCGGCCGGTGGACCAGCACATCAAGGGTCTGCAGGCCATGGGCGCCGAAATCACGGTGGACCACGGCTACATGCTGGCCAGCCTCGCGGCAGGCCGCACCCGATTGAAGGGCGCTCACATCACCACCGACATGGTCACCGTGACCGGCACCGAAAATTTCATGATGGCAGCGGCATTGGCCGAAGGCGAGACCATTCTTGAAAATGCGGCGCAGGAACCTGAAATCCCTGATTTGGCCGAGATGCTCATCAAGATGGGCGCGAAAATTGAAGGCCATGGCACACGCCGCATTCGCATCCAGGGTGTGGAGCGCTTGCAGGGCTGCGAGCATCAGGTGGTGGCAGACCGCATTGAAGCGGGCACCTTTTTGTGTGCTGTGGCAGCGACGGGTGGTGATGTGGTCTTGCGCCATGGCCGCGCCGATCACCTGGAAGTCGTGATCGAAAAATTGCGCGATGCCGGCGCGACCATCGAAGTGGGTGAGGGTTTTATTCGGGTCAGGTCTGATGGCCGTCTGAAAGCCCAGAGCTTTCGCACCACCGAATACCCTGGCTTTCCGACCGACATGCAGGCCCAGTTCATGGCGCTCAACTGCATCTCGCTGGGCGCCAGCAAAGTGACCGAAACCATTTTTGAAAATCGATTCATGCACGTCAACGAGTTGGTTCGCCTGGGTGCGCACATCCAGATCGACGGCAAGGTGTCGGTCCTTGAAGGCGTGGAAAAGCTGTCGGGCGCCACCGTGATGGCCACCGATTTGCGGGCCTCTGCCAGCCTGGTCATTGCGGGCTTGGTGGCCGATGGCGAAACCACCATTGAGCGTATTTACCACCTGGACCGAGGCTACGACCGGATGGAGTTGAAACTGCGCGGCCTGGGTGCCGATATTGAAAGAGTGAAATGATCACCCTCGCCCTGTCCAAAGGACGCATCTTTGACGAAACCCTGCCGCTGCTGCTGGCCGCTGGCATCGAGGTGCTCGAAGACCCCGAGAAGTCCCGCAAGCTCATCTTGCCCACCAACCAGCCCAACGTGCGTGTGGTGCTGGTGCGTGCCACCGATGTCCCCACCTATGTGGAGTACGGGGGAGCCGACCTGGGCGTGACCGGTCTGGACACGCTGATCGAGCACGGCGGTCAGGGGCTGTACCAGCCGCTGGACCTGAACATTGCCAAATGCCGAATGAGCGTGGCGGTGCGTGCCGACTGCGATTACGCCAGTGCCATGCGCACCGGCTCTCGCCTCAAAGTGGCCACCAAATACACCACCATTGCCCGTGACTTTTTTGCCACCAAGGGTGTGCACGTGGACCTGATCAAGCTTTACGGCAGCATGGAGTTGGCACCGTTGACGGGGCTTGCCGATGCCATCGTGGACCTGGTTTCCACCGGCAGCACGCTCAAAGCCAACCACTTGGTGGAGGTTGAACGCATCATGGACATCAGCTCTCGCCTGGTGGTCAACCAGGCGGCGCTCAAACTCAAGCAGGCGCCCATCCGCGCGATCATCAACGCCTTTGCCGGTGCGGTGAAGAAAGACTGAAAACATGGGTCTGCAAGCCAAACCATTGCAACTGAACACGGCCGATGCCGGTTTTGAAGCGGCCTTTGCGGCACGCCTGCACTGGTCTGCCGACACCGACGCCGCCATCGAGCAGCGCGTGGCTGACATCCTGGCGGATGTGCAACAACGCGGGGATGCAGCGGTGCTGGCTTATACCCAGCGCTTTGACGGCTTGCAGGCCACTGACGTGTCTGCGTTGGAGATCACCCAGGCCGAATTGCAAGCCGCTTTGGACAGTTTGCCCACGGCACAGCGCGATGCTTTGATCGCGGCTGCAGCCCGGGTGCGCACCTACCACGAAGCACAAAAAAAAGCGTCTGGCGAAAGCTGGTCTTACCGCGACGAAGACGGCACCTTGCTCGGTCAAAAGGTCACACCACTGGACCGCGTGGGCATCTACGTGCCCGGCGGCAAGGCGGCTTATCCCTCATCGGTCCTGATGAACGCGATCCCTGCTCATGTGGCGGGTGTGCCAGAGATCATCATGGTGGTGCCCACCCCTCAGGGCGTGCGCAACCCGCTGGTTTTGGCGGCCGCTTGTGTGGCGGGTGTGAGTCGCGCCTTCACCGTGGGCGGTGCCCAAGCGGTGGGTGCATTGGCCTACGGCACAGCCACCATTCCCAAAGTGGACAAGATCACCGGCCCCGGCAATGCCTATGTGGCCAGTGCCAAAAAGCGCGTGTTTGGCACAGTGGGCATTGACATGATTGCCGGCCCCAGCGAAATCTTGGTGCTGGCAGATGGCACAACGCCCGCCGAATGGGTGGCGATGGACTTGTTCAGTCAGGCCGAGCACGACGAATTGGCGCAAAGTATTTTGCTGTGCCCCGATGCTGCCTATATCGCCGAAGTGCAGGCTGCGATTGACCGCTTGCTGCCCGCCATGCCGCGCGCCGCCATCATCGCCAAGTCGCTCAACGACCGTGGCGCCCTGATCCACACGCGCAGCATGCAAGAGGCTTGCGCCATCAGCAACCGCATTGCGCCTGAACACCTCGAAGTCTCGAGCCGCGACCCGCACCAGTGGGAGCCGTTCTTGCGCCATGCCGGGGCGATCTTTTTGGGGGCATTCACCAGCGAGTCCCTGGGTGACTACTGCGCCGGGCCGAACCATGTGTTGCCCACCAGTGGCACCGCGCGGTTTTCCTCACCTTTGGGGGTGTATGACTTTCAAAAGCGTTCCAGCCTGATCGAAGTGAGTGAAACGGGCGCTCAGTCGCTCGGGCGCATTGCGGCTGAACTGGCCTATGGAGAAGGCTTGCAGGCCCATGCCCGGGCTGCTGAATTGCGCCTCAACCCTGTGCCACCCATGAGAGAAGCCCAATGACCGTCAGCCCGAAATTGATGCAACGCATTCGCCAGGACGTGCAGTCCATGCACGCCTACGCCATCCAGGACTCGGCGGGCATGGTCAAGCTCGATGCGATGGAAAACCCATACCGCTTGCCGGCCGACTTGCAAATAGCCTTGGGCAAACGTCTGGGTGCCTTGGCACTTAACCGCTACCCCGATGGCCGTGTCAACGACTTGCGCCACGCGCTGGCCAAGTATGCGGCCATGCCCGAAGGCTTTGACATCATGCTGGGCAATGGCTCGGACGAATTGATTTCCATGCTGGCGCTGGCTTGTGATGTGCCTGGCGCTGCCATTGTGGCGCCCTTGCCGGGCTTCGTGATGTATGCGATGAGCGCCCAGTTGCAAGGTGTGGCCTTTCACGGTGTGCCGCTCACGGCCGACTTTGAACTCGATGAAGCCGCCATGCTGGCCGCCATAGACACGCACAAGCCGTCCATCGTTTACCTGGCCTACCCGAACAACCCCACGGGCAACCTGTGGGATGACGCGGTCATCGAAAAAATCATTCTGGCTCAGGGCGCACAAGGTGGCCTGGTGGTGATGGACGAGGCCTACCAGCCTTTTGCCAGCAAAAGCTACGCAGGCCGCATCTCAGGCCACTCGCATGTGCTGCTGATGCGCACGCTCAGCAAGTTTGGCCTGGCCGGTGTGCGCCTGGGTTACATGATGGGTCCCAAGGCCTTGGTGGCTGAGATCGACAAGGTCCGTCCGCCCTACAACATCAGTGTGCTCGATTACGAATGCGCCTTGTTTGCCCTGGAGCATGCCGAAGTGTTTGCCGCCCAAGCCAAAGACCTGCGTGAGCAGCGTGCGCGCTTGCAAAAAGAGCTGGCAACTTTGCCGGGTGTGACAGCCTTTCCCAGCGAAGCCAACATGATTTTGGTGCGCGTGCCCGATGCGGCCAAAAGCTTTGACGGTCTGAAGGCACACGGTGTGCTGATCAAGAACGTTTCTAAAATGCACCCATTGCTGTCCAACTGCCTGCGCCTGACCGTGGGTACGGCGCAAGAAAACGACCAGTTACTGGCCGCCTTGAAAGAGTCCCTATGAACCGCCCCGCTGACCGTACTGCCGATGTTTCCCGCCAAACGGCTGAAACCCAAATCCGTGTTGCCTTGAACCTGGACGGTTCAGGGCAGTCCAAATTGGCCACCGGGATTGGTTTTCTGGACCACATGCTGGACCAGATTGCGCGCCACGGCCTGATCGATCTGGACATCTCTTGCCAGGGTGACCTGCACATTGATGGCCACCACACGGTAGAAGACATCGGCATCACCCTTGGCCAGGCTTTTGCCCAAGCCATCGGTGACAAAAAAGGCATTCGCCGATATGGCCACGCTTACGTGCCGCTCGATGAGGCCTTGAGCCGCGTGGTGGTGGACTTTTCCGGCCGCCCCAGTTTGCACATGGATGTGAAGTTCACATCGGGCTCTCTGGGCGCGCTTGACACCCAGCTGGTGTATGAGTTTTTTCAAGGCTTCGTGAACCACGCACTGGTCACGCTGCACATTGACAACCTCAAAGGCGTCAATGCACACCACCAGTGCGAGACCATCTTCAAGGCTTTTGCCCGCGCTGTGCGCGCCGCACTCGAACTCGACCCGCGTTCGGTGGGCGTGATTCCGTCGACCAAAGGCAGTTTGTAATGCCCCCACGCTCAGCACGCATTTGGGGTGAACCGGCTGAAGGGCTGGCATGACCGTCAATCGCGTGGCCGTGGTGGACTATGGCATGGGCAACCTGCGATCGGTGGCGCAGGCGGTGATCCATGCCGCGTCGAGCGTAGACCACGCTGAGGTGACTGTCACCTCGGACCCGCAGGTGGTGCGGGACGCACACCGTGTGGTCTTGCCAGGGCAGGGCGCCATGCCCGACTGCATGCGCGAGTTGCGCGAGTCGGGTTTGATGGAGGCCGTACTTGAAGCCGCCGCCAGCAAGCCCTTGTTTGGTGTGTGCGTGGGCATGCAGATGCTGCTGGAGCACAGCGACGAGGGCAACACCCCCGGCCTGGCTCTGATCCCTGGCAAGGTCGTCAAGTTCGAGCTGGCAGGGCAAATCCAACCCGATGGCACCCGTTACAAAGTGCCGCAAATGGGCTGGAACCAGGTCTGGCAAGGAAAGCCTGCCCACCCACTCTGGCAGGGCATTGAGGACGGCAGCTGGTATTATTTTGTGCACAGCTTTTATGCCCAGGTGGCCAACCCGGCGCACAGTGCAGCCGAAACCGATTACGGTGGCCGCTTTGCCAGTGCGATTGCGCGTGATAATATTTTGGCCACTCAGTTTCACCCCGAAAAAAGCGCGTCCCAAGGTTTGGCCTTGTTCCGCAATTTCCTCCACTGGCAGCCTTGAGTGGTTTTCACTGCCGTTTCTTTCACTTGCTGTTAATTTGCCATGATTCTGATCCCCGCCATTGACCTCAAAGACGGCCACTGCGTTCGACTCAAGCAGGGCGATATGGACCAAGCCACGACTTTTGGGGAAGACCCCGCTGCCATGGCCCGCACCTGGCTTGAAAAAGGCGCCCGCCGCTTGCACCTGGTCGATCTGAATGGCGCATTCGCCGGCAAGCCACAAAATTTCAGCGCCATCAAATCCATTCTCAAGGCGGTCGGCGACGACATCCCGGTGCAACTGGGCGGCGGCATACGCGACCTGGACACGATTGAAAAATACATCGACAGCGGCTTGCGCTACGTCATCATCGGCACGGCAGCCGTGAAAAACCCCGGCTTTTTGAAAGACGCTTGCACCGCGTTTGGCGGTCACATCATCGTCGGTCTGGACGCCAAGGATGGCAAGGTTGCCACCGATGGCTGGAGCAAGCTGACGGGCCACGAAGTGGTGGATTTGGCCAAGAAGTTCGAGGACTGGGGCGTCGAGTCCATCATCTACACCGACATCGGCCGTGACGGCATGCTCAGCGGCATCAACATCGACGCCACCGTCAAACTGGCGCAAGCCCTCACCATCCCTGTGATTGCGTCGGGTGGGCTTTCCAATATGGCCGACATCGAGCAACTGTGCGCCGTGCAAAACGAAGGCGTGGAAGGCGTGATCTGTGGTCGTGCCGTCTATTCGGGCGACCTGGACTTTGCGCTGGCCCAGCAGCGCGCCGATGAACTGAACGGCTGATCATGAGCACTGGCGCCACCAGCCGCGAGCTTGACTTTGCAGGACTGCCCGCCACCGAACTTCAACTGCCGTGTGGCGACCGTGTGGTCGTCGCCCACCATGGTGCCCATGTGTTGTCCTGGGTGGCTGGGGGGCGTGAGCGCCTGTACCTGAGTCCCCAAAGTGTGATGGACGGCCATGCCGCCATTCGGGGCGGTATGCCGGTTTGCTTTCCCCAATTCAACCAGCGCGGTGACCTGCCCAAGCACGGCTTTGCGCGCCATCTTTCCTGGACGGCCAAGCCCGTTCGGCTGGCGGCCGACAAGGCGCACCTGGCGCTGCGTTTGACCGACAGCGCCGCCACGCGTCAGTGGTGGGATCAGGCCTTTGAAGCCCTTTTGTTGGTTGAGTTGACACCGGGCGCCTTGCAGGTGCAGCTGGTGGTGCGCAACACCGACAGCAAGCCGCTGAGTTTTACGGGCGCATTGCATACCTATTTCGCCGTCAGCGATGTGGCCCAGGCCCGATTGCTGGGGCTGGGCGGCCGCGCCGAATGGGATGCGGTGACAGACCATCACGCATCAGGGGCACCCGAACTGCATTTTGTGGGTGAATTTGACAGGGTCTATGCCGCCTCCGATGCAGGATATACATTGCAGGATGGCCCGCACAGGCTATCTATTGAACAAGACCTGGACTGGGCCCAGACCGTGGTCTGGAATCCGGGGGCAGCCAAATGTGCAACGCTTGTCGACATGCCTGCACAGGCTTGGCAGCACATGCTGTGTGTCGAAGCTGCGCAGGTGTTCGAGCCTGTTCAGGTGCCAGCAGGTGATTTCTGGCAGGGCGCGCAGCGCCTGGCCGTGGTGTAAGGTCCATGCTTGTCGCGTCTGCGTTCAGTACAGCGTGGCCAAATTTTTAACGCAAAACGAATCCCTCATGCTTGCCAAACGCATCATTCCTTGCCTTGACGTGACCGGTGGTCGCGTGGTCAAGGGCGTCAACTTTGTCGAACTGCGCGATGCCGGAGACCCGGTCGAAATCGCTGCCCGATACAACGAGCAGGGCGCTGACGAATTGACTTTTCTGGACATCACCGCGACCAGCGATGGCCGCGATGTGATCTTGCACATCATCGAAGCCGTGGCCAGCCAGGTTTTTATCCCGCTCACCGTGGGCGGCGGGGTGCGCACCGTCGAAGATGTGCGCCGCCTGCTCAATGCCGGGGCTGACAAAACCAGCTTCAACTCGGCGGCCATTGCCAACCCGCAGGTCATACGCGATGCCTCGGCCAAATATGGTGCGCAATGCATCGTGGTGGCCATCGATGCCAAACGCCGCACTCCCGAAGACGAGCAACGCATCGGTGCACATGGGTTGCGCATGGGCCCGGGCTGGGACGTGTACAGCCACGGAGGTCGTCAAAATGTCGGCTTGGACGCTGTGGCCTGGGCCACGCAAATGGCTGACTACGGTGCAGGTGAAATTTTGCTGACCAGCATGGACCGCGACGGCACCAAAAGCGGCTTTGACCTGCAACTGACCCGCGCTGTGAGCGATGCGGTCAGCGTGCCGGTGATCGCATCGGGCGGCGTGGGCAACCTCGACCACCTGGCCGACGGTGTGAGCTTGGGCGGCGCCGACGCGGTGTTGGCCGCCAGCATCTTCCATTACGGTGAATACACCGTGCAACAAGCCAAAGAGCGCATGCGCGAACGCGGCATACCGGTGCGACTGTGAACACGAACTGGCTTGACACAATCAAATGGGACGACAAAGGCCTGGTGCCGGTCATCGCTCAAGAACAAAGCAGCGGCGATGTGCTGATGTTCGCCTGGATGAACCGCGAGGCCTTGCAAAAAACGGTCGAACTCAAACGTGCGGTGTATTTCAGCCGCTCGCGCAACAAGCTCTGGTTCAAGGGCGAGGAATCGGGCCATGTTCAGACGGTGCACGACATCCGCATCGATTGCGACAACGATGTGGTGCTGCTCAAGGTGACTCAACTGGGCCACGAGCCGGGCATTGCCTGCCACACGGGCCGCCACAGCTGCTTTTTTCAGAGCTTGCAGCCCGAAGGCTGGCAAGCGACCGAACCGGTCCTGAAGGACCCCGAAACCATTTACAAGTGAACGCCATGAGCCCTAATCCCAACTTGGCACCGAGCACAGACGACACGCTGGCACGCCTGGCGGCCATCATCGAGAGCCGCAAAGTGGCCAATGGCGGCGACCCCGAGAAAAGCTATGTGGCGCGCCTGCTGCACAAAGGCCCTGATGCGTTTTTGAAAAAAATCGGCGAGGAAGCGACTGAAACCGTGATGGCCGCCAAAGATGTGGACCACGGTGGTGATGCCTCCAAACTGGTCTATGAAGTGGCCGACTTGTGGTTTCACAGCATGATCGCCTTGGCGCACTATGGCCTCACGCCGGCTGATGTGGTCAACGAACTGGCCCGCCGCGAAGGTTTGAGCGGGCTCGAAGAAAAAGCCCTGCGCAAAGCCACAGAACGCGAACGCCTGGGCGAATAAGCCATGAACGATCAGCCCACCCACGATCAAACCCAGGATGACAGCACCCACACCATCAGTTGGGTGAGCTACATCCTGCATCTGCTGGTGGCCGTCAGTGCCATCGTGCCGGGGGCGCAA
>CAIZSE010000058.1 GCA_903935585.1 uncultured Burkholderiales bacterium
GACCTTTGCAGCAGGCGTGCCCACCGTCTGGCAAATGCTGCTGAGCCACATGAAGCCCGCAGGCCTGAAGTTCAGCCGACTCAACCGCACCGTGATCGGCGGCTCGGCTTGCCCACCGGCCATGATCGACGCCTTCCGGCAGGACTACAACGTCGATGTGCTGCATGCCTGGGGCATGACCGAGCTGAGCCCGCTGGGCACGGTCTGCACCCTGAAAAACAAACACCTGAGCCTGCCTGCCGAGGCGCAGATGAAATTGCGCATGAAGCAAGGCCGCTGCATCTTTGGCATCGACATGAAAATCGTCGATGAAAACGGCAAGTCCTTGCCCCACGATGGCAAGTCCGCTGGCGATCTGCTGGTCAAAGGCCCTTGGGTGATTGCTGCTTATTACAAGCAGGAAGGCGGCAACCCGCTGGTCGACGGTTGGTTCCCCACGGGAGACGTGGCATCGATTGATGCCGATGGGTTCATGCAGATC
Organism: uncultured Burkholderiales bacterium; assembly: GCA_903935585.1. GTDB lineage: Bacteria > Pseudomonadota > Gammaproteobacteria > Burkholderiales > Burkholderiaceae_C > Limnohabitans_A. The sequence continues at coordinate 482 of CAIZSE010000058.1, forward strand.
ACCGACCGCAGCAAGGACGTGATCAAGTCGGGCGGCGAATGGATCAGCTCCATCGATGTCGAAAACATTGCCATGGCGCACCCGGCGGTGGCCATGGCCGCCTGCATTGGCATGCGTCACCCCAAGTGGGATGAGCGGCCGATCGTCTGTGTGGTTAAAAAGCCTGGCGCAGAAGTCAGTCGAGATGAATTGATTGCTTTTTACGAAGGCAAGACCGCCAAATGGCAGATTCCGGACGACGTGGTCTTTGTCGAAGCCATCCCTTTGGGGGGCACCGGCAAGATGCTCAAGACCCGTTTGCGTGAGCAGTTGGCCGACTATGTGTTGCCAGGGCTTTGACCTTTCTCAAAACAGCACGATTTCAAGTCGCGCGGGTGATATGGCTTAGGGGCAAACCCCGAGCCTTTTTTGGTGTTCAGCGGTTACCCTGAAGCTATTCGGAATTGCATGTTTCAACCTTGGAGACTTTGAATGAAAACCACCACCCGTTTGATCGCCGCTGCCGCTTTAGCAGCATGTGCCATGACCGCGCACGCGCAAAAAGGCGAAACTGTCAAAATCGCGCTCATTGATCCTCTGTCCGGCCTCATGGGTCCCGTGGGCACCAACCAGCTCAAGAGCTTTCAGTTTTTCGCTGAAAAATTCAGCAAGACCAACCCGGCTGGCGTCAAGTTCGAGATGGTCTCCTTTGACAACAAGCTCAGCCCTGCTGAAAGCCTGAATGCCCTGAAGGCTGCGATGGACCAAGGCGTGCGTTACATCGCACAAGGCAACGGCTCATCTGTTGCTGGCGCCCTGATCGAAGCGGTTAACAAACACAACGAACGCAACCCCGGCAAAGAAATCATTTTTCTCAATTACGCAGCGGTTGACCCTGACTTCACCAACAGCAAATGCAGCTATTGGCACTTCCGTTTTGATGCCGATACGTCGATGAAGATCGAGGCGATGACCACCTTCATGAAAGACGACAAGGATGTCAAGAAGGTCTATTTGTTCAATCAGAACTATTCGCACGGTCAACAGGTCGCCAAGTTCGCCAAGGAAAACCTGGCCCGCAAGCGTGCTGATGTGCAAATCGTCGGCGAAGACTTGCACCCCTTGGCTCAGGTCCGTGATTTCTCTCCCTACATCGCCAAGATCAAGGCCTCAGGTGCTGACACCGTGATCACCGGTAACTGGGGTTCTGACCTGGCCTTGTTGGTCAAGGCGGCCAACGAAGGCGGCTACACCGGCAAGTTCTACACCTATTACACCGGTGTGACGGGCACGCCCACAGCGCTGGGTCAAAGCGGCGCAGGCCGGGTTTACCAGATCGCCTACAGCCACTACAACATGGGAGGCGACATGGGCAAGTGGATGGGCGAGTTCAAGCAGAAGTTCAATGACGATTTCTACACCGGCTCAGTCGTCACCATCTTCAACGCCCTGGGTGCTGCCATGGCCAAAGCCAAGTCTACCGACCCTGTGAAAGTGGCGGCGGCACTGGAAGGGATCAAGTACCAAAACTACAACGGCGAAGTCGAGATGCGTAAAACAGACCATCAGCTGCAGCAACCGCTGTACATGACTGTTTGGCAAAAAGCCGACAAGAAGTACCCTTACAGCCCCGAAAATACCGGCATGACTTTGGCGCCAGTCAAGGAATTCCCTTCTTATGTGTCCAGCACGCCCACCAGCTGCCAGATGAAGCGTCCTGGTTAATTCCGGTACGTTTGCGGCACATCCCGTCTTGCACAGCACAGGCCCTGGGCCTGTTGCCGTCAAGCCGGTGGGGTCAAGGCCCGATCAACTGTTCGTTCATCGGGCTTTTTTTTGGGCTTCGATTCCACCTTGTTGTGGGTGTGTGGCTTAAGGCCTGCTTTCAATATCGCCGTTAGACCCTGAAGGGTCTGGAAAGTATTTATGGAGTTTTTCATCATCTCCATGCTCAACGGTTTGAGTTATGGACTGTTGCTCTTCATGCTCAGCTCCGGGCTGACCTTGATTTTCAGCATGATGGGTGTGCTCAACTTCGCGCATGCCAGTTTCTACATGATCGGCGCCTATTTCGGCTACACCCTGACAGGTTGGATCGGATTTTGGCCTGCCCTGGTGATTGCGCCCCTCTTGGTAGGGGCCTGTGGTGCCTTGTTCGAGCGCGTCACGCTGCGCAAGGTTCACCCATTTGGGCATGTGCCTGAATTGCTGGTGACTTTTGGTCTGTCTTATGTGGCGCTGGAACTGGTGCAACTGGTCTGGGGCCGCACGGCGGTGGAATTTGCGCCGCCCGAAATTTTGCGCAGCTCAGCCTTCACCCTGATCAACCATTCGGTCAACGGTCTGAGTTTTGTCTGGGGTTCGGCACCTGCAGAGGCTTGTGTGGCGGCAGACGCCGCCATACGTTTGGTGTGTTCGCCCTTTCCTGCGACACGGGGCTTCATGATGTTGGTGGCCTTGTTGATGCTGGTGGCCTTGTGGCTCTTGCTGACACGCACCCGAATTGGCTTGGTCATTCAGGCCGCCTTGACCCACCCCGAAATGGTGGAGTCACTGGGCCACAACGTGCCGCGTGTCTTCATGCTGGTGTTTGGTGCGGGCACGGGCCTGGCCGGTTTGGCCGGCGTGATCGGGGGCAGCACTTTTGTGACCGAGCCCGCCATGGCCGCGACTGTGGGATCGGTCATTTTTGTGGTGGTGGTGGTGGGCGGCATGGGCTCCTTGTCGGGGGCTTTTCTGGCCTCGGTGCTGATCGGCGTGATCCAGACCTTTGCCGTGGCCGTCGACTATTCGTTTCTCACTTTGGCCAAGGACATGGGCTGGGCCTTGTCGGCTGCAACGCAAGAGAACTCGTTTGCCAAACTCACGCTGTCTCAAGTGGCACCCATCTTGCCGTACCTGTTTCTGGTGCTGATCCTGATCTTCCGGCCCAAGGGTCTTTTGGGCACACGCGAGGGTTAAGACATGGCTGCTGTTTACAAATTCAAACCTTACAACGTGGGCCGCTGGGTCATTTGGAGCCTGTTCGGGTTGGTGCTGCTGCTGGCGCCGCTGGTTTTCACCAGCAACCTGTCGACCACCATGCTGGCCCAAATGGGCATTGCCATCATCGCCTGCCTGTCCTACAACATCTTGCTGGGGCAGGGCGGCATGCTCAGCTTTGGTCATGCGGTCTACACGGGTCTGGGCTCTTACATGGCCATCCATGCGCTCAATGCCGTCAGTGGCGGTACGCTGAACATCCCGGTCAGCCTGCTGCCCATCGTGGGGGGCGTTGCGGGCATGGGCTTTGCCATCCTGCTGGGCTGGGTGACGACCCGCAAGTCGGGCACACCCTTTGCCATGATCACGCTGGGCGTGGCCGAGTTGGTGTTTGCCATGTCGCTCATGTTCTCGGAGTTTTTCGGGGGCGAGGCAGGTGTGTCGGGCAACCGGGTCGCTGGCCGGCCATTCTTTGGCATCAGCTACGGGCCTCAAATTGAGGTTTATTACCTGATTGCCGCCTACACCTTTGTGTGCGTGGCCCTGATGTATGCCTTCACCCAAACGCCGCTGGGGCGCATCCTCAATGCGGTGCGCGACAACCCCGAGCGCGTTGAATTCATTGGCTACAACACCCAGCGCGTGCGCTACTTTGCCTTTGTGATTGCAGGCTTTTTTGCAGGCATTGCTGGCGGCTTGGGCGCGCTGAACTTTGAGATCGTGACCGCTGAAGTGGTGGGCGCAGGGCGCTCGGGCGCTTATTTGCTGTTCACCTTCTTGGGGGGCGCCACTTTCTTTTTTGGGCCCATCATTGGCGCGATCCTGATGATCATTGCCTTCGTGCTGCTGTCTGAGCTGACCAAGGCCTGGCTTCTTTACATGGGGCTGGTTTTCTTGTTCATGGTCATGTATGCACCGGGCGGCATTGCCAGCTTGATCATGATGAACCTGCGGGTGGCCAAGTTCGGCAAACTGCGGCAGATCTGGACCAGCTACCTGGGCTTGGGCCTGACCGCCGTCGTTATGCTGGCCGGCGCGGGGGCCATGATCGAGATGGTGTATCACCTGCAACTCAACTCGGCCCTGGGTGACAACGTTCAATTCATGGGCGCCACACTCAATGCCAAAGGCCTGGACAGCTGGTTTGGATCGGCCTTTGTCATGCTCACAGGCCTTGGCCTGTTCGAGCTGGCCAGGCGTCAATTTGTGCACGACTGGGGTGACATCCAGACCGAGATCGAAAAAGAAATCAAGCGAAGGGAAACTGCTTTATGAGTTACGCCCTTGAACTCAAAGATGTTCGCAAGAATTTCGGCAAGACCGAAATCATCCGGGGTGTGAGTCTTTCGGTACAGACCGGGGAGCGCGTGGCCGTGATTGGCCCCAACGGAGCGGGCAAGTCCACCTTGTTCAATCTGATCAGCGGCCGCTTTGGCCCGACCAGCGGCGATATTTTGCTCAATGGGCAACGCATCCAGAACAAGACACCCTATGAAATCAACCGCATGGGTTTGTCGCGCAGCTTCCAGATCACCAACATCTTTCCCAAGCTCAGCGTGTTTGAAAATCTGCGCTGTGCAGTGCTCTGGAGCCTGGGCTACAAATACACTTTTTTCAAGTTTCTCTCGGGTTTGAAAGACGCCAACGAGCGCACCGACCAGTTGCTTCAGATGATTCGACTGGACAAAAAACGCGATGTGCTTGCAGTGAACCTGACCTACGCCGAGCAGCGCGCACTGGAGATTGGGGTCACGATTGCGGGCGGGGCCGATGTGATTTTGCTCGATGAACCCACGGCGGGCATGAGCAAAAGCGAGACTTCGCGTTTCATCCAGCTCATCAAGGAGGTCACGGTGGGCAAAACCCTGCTCACGGTGGAGCACGACATGGGCGTGGTGTTCGGTCTGGCCGACAAGATCGCGGTGGTGGTTTACGGCGAAGTGATCGCCTTCGACACGCCAGAGGCTGTGCGCGCCAATGCCCAGGTGCAAGAAGCCTACCTGGGCTCATCCGTTGCAGACAGCCAAGCAGGAGGCCACTGATGTTGCGAGTCGAAAATCTGCACGCCTATTACGGCAAAAGCCATGTGCTGCATGGTGTGAATTTTGAAGTGGGTCAAGGCGAGATCGTGGCCCTGCTGGGGCGCAACGGCTCGGGCCGATCCACCACGGCCAAAGCCATCATGGGCCTGGTCGAATGCCAAGGGCGAATCGACTGGAAAGGCCAACCGATTCAAGGCAAGAAAGCCTACGAGATCGCGCACCTGGGCATCGGCTATGTGCCGGAAAACCGCGACATTTTCCCCAAGCTCACGGTGCACCAAAACCTGCAACTGGGTCAAAAGAAAAGTGGCCAAAATGGCCGCTGGTCGTTTGAAGACATGTTTGCCATGTTCCCGCGCCTCAAGGAGCGCGAACACACCGAAGCCGGGGTTTTGTCCGGCGGTGAGCAGCAAATGCTCACGCTGTGCCGCACCCTGATGGGCGACCCTGACCTGATCATCATTGATGAGCCCACAGAAGGCCTGGCGCCCAAAATTGTGGAATTGGTGGGGCAGTACCTGCAAAACCTCAAGTCGCGTGGCATTTCGGTCTTGTTGATCGAGCAAAAACTAACCATTGCCATGCGAATTTCAGACCGCGCACTGGTCATGGGCCACGGCAGCATCGTCTTCCAGGGCTCTCCCGATGAGTTGCGCGACAACATTTACATCCGCAAGGAGTGGTTAGAAGTCTGATTCGTCGCCCCTTTTGTCGTGGGTCGGGCATTTTCAATCAGGTCACAGGTGCGATAAATTTTTTTTTGAGCCATGGTTTTTTGTCTACAATGCAAAAAAACGAACGGTCGTTCTTTTTTAATTTTTCACGCAAAGGAAGTCCAGCATGACAGCTGAATACAAAGTCCACGGTGAGGTCGCGGTCATCACCATGATGAACCCGCCAGTCAACGGATTGGGCCTGTCCACCCGCATCGGCATCACCGATGGTCTGGAAAAAGCCAACAACGACGCCAACGTCAAAGCCATTGTCATCACTGGCGCTGGCAAGGCCTTTTCGGGCGGTGCAGACATTCGCGAATTTGGCTCGCCCAAGGCGATCCAGGAACCCAATTTGCTCAGTGTGATTCGTTCTTGCGAAAATTCAGCCAAACCTGTTGTGGCGGCCATCCACTCTGTGGTCATGGGCGGCGGTCTGGAACTCGCACTGGGCTGCCACTACCGCATCGCCGCACCCGGCACCAGTGTGGCCTTGCCCGAAGTCAAGCTGGGCTTGATCCCCGGAGCAGGCGGCACCCAGCGTCTGCCCCGTGTGATCGGTGTCGAGCCCGCTTTGAACATGATCGTCAGCGGTGAAGCCATCAAGAGCGAAATGCTCGCCATGTTGCCTGGCCAAAAGCTGTTTGACGCGATGGCGAAATCTGCCGAAAGCTTGGCTGAAGAAGCCCTGGCCCTGGCTGGCAAAGTGGCAGCAACCCATGCCGATGGCACACCATTGCCGTTGGTGCGCAATCTGCCTTGCAAGCACCCACAAGGTGATGCGTACTTTCAGTTTGCGCGAAACATGGTCAAGGGCATGGCCAAAAACCTGCCAGCACCAGCCAAGTGCGTAGATGCTGTTGAAGCCGCTACCAAGAAGAAATTTGAAGACGGCATGGTCTTTGAACGTGACATTTTCATGAACCTGATGCTCACGCCCGAGTCCCGTGCGCTGCGCCACATCTTCATGGCTGACCGTGCGGCGTCCAAAATTCCAGATGTGCCCGAGGACACACCCAAGCGCGAGATCAAGTCGGTCGCTGTCATTGGTGCAGGCACCATGGGTGGCGGCATTGCGATGAACTTTCTGAACGCGGGCATACCAGTCAAGATGCTGGAAATGAAACAGGACGCACTCGACCGTGGCCTGGCCACCATTCGCAAAAATTACGAATCTCAGGTCAAAAAAGGCAAGCTCAAACCAGAAAAATATGAAGAGCGGATGGCGTTGCTGAGCACCACTCTGAGCTACGATGACATCGGGCAGGCCGATTTGGTGATCGAGGCCGTGTTTGAAGAAATGGGTGTGAAAGAAGCCGTCTTCAAGAAACTCGATGAAGTCATGAAGCCCGGTGCCATTTTGGCGTCCAACACGTCAACCCTGGACGTGAACCAAATCGCCTCGTTCACCAAGCGCCCGCAAGACGTGATCGGCATGCACTTCTTCAGCCCTGCCAACGTGATGAAGCTGCTCGAAGTGGTGCGTGGCGCCAAGACCGGCAAAGACGTTTTGGCCACCGTGATGGCTTTGGGCAAGAAGATCAAGAAGACCTCGGTGGTGTCTGGCGTGTGCGATGGTTTCATTGGCAACCGCATGATCGAGCAGTACAGCCGCCAAGCGGGCTTTTTGATCGAAGAGGGTTGCACCCCCGCACAGGTGGACAAAGCCGTTGAGAAATTCGGCTTTGCCATGGGCCCGTTTCGCATGGGTGATCTGGCAGGCAACGACATTGGCTGGGCGATTCGCAAGCGCCGCTACCAGGAAAAGCCTGGCCTCAAATACAGCAAAACCGCTGACTTGCTTTGTGAGATGGGCCGTTACGGCCAGAAAACCGGCGCCGGTTGGTACGACTACCAGGTGGGCAAGCGCGACGCAATCCCGAGCCCTGTCGTGGTCGAGATGATCGAGAAGCACCGTGCCGCACTGGGCATCACGACGCGCAAAATTACCGACGAAGAAATTGTTCAGCGTCTGGTGTTTTCCTTGGTCAATGAAGCCGCGCACATTCTGGAAGAAGGCATTGCCAGCAAAGCCAGTGACATCGACATGGTCTACCTGACAGGTTACGGCTTCCCGCTGTGGCGCGGTGGCCCCATGATTTATGCCGACACCATGGGTCTGTTCAACGTGGCCGAAGCCATGAAGCGCTTTGCCAAGAATCCGCATGACGACGCCCAGTTCTGGCAACCCGCGCCTTTGTTGGCACGCCTGGTGGCCGAAGGCAAGACATTCAACTGATTTATTTTTTTCGGAGACAGGCTCTGTTGCCATCTCCAACATGAAAGGTTTCCATCATGACGAATGCTGTCATCGTATCTACTGCTCGCACCCCTTTGGCCAAGAGCTGGAAGGGCGCCTTCAACATGACCCACGGCGCCACGCTGGGTGGCCATGCCGTGCAACACGCTGTGGCCCGTGCGGGCATCGACGGCGCTGAAGTCGAAGACGTGATCATGGGGTGCGCCACACCCGAGGGTGCCACTGGTGCCAACATCGCCCGCCAGATCGCTCTCAAGGCAGGTCTGCCGATCTCAGTGTCGGGCATGACCGTCAACCGGTTTTGCTCATCCGGTCTGCAGACCATCGCGATGGCCGCGCAACGCATCATTGCCGGAGAAGGCCGGGTGTATGTGGCCGGTGGCGTC
>CAIZSE010000059.1 GCA_903935585.1 uncultured Burkholderiales bacterium
CGACCTGCAAGCGCAGGTGCTGGAGAGTTTGAAGATCAAAAAACCGACACAAGACGCCCAGATGACCCTCTTGTAGTGGCAAGTTTCGAGCTGGCCCTATATGAATCAAGGACTTACGTCATTTGGTGTCGAAGTCGGGGGCGCTGACTTGAAAATGAATTTTTCAGGGACGACTAATTGCATGTCGGATAAAAATATTGAATCCACCTTGCTGCGATTTTTCAATTAACAGTTGGTCTTGCGCATGCAACAAGGATGCCGAAAATAACAATATCAAGCCAAATAAATTATGCGAAAAATATTGATGCGAATTTATATGATTAAATTTTTCAGTGCTTTTTATTGAAATAGTTCAAATTCAGTTATTTTTTATCAAGACAGAAAAGCAGTTGCCCCTTAGACTTCATCGCATCAAGGATTTTTAGCAGGGGTCATCATGTGCAGATGGGTTGCTTACGCGGGTCCAGAAATTTACCTTGAGGATTTGATCTTTCACCAAGAGCACTCCATTGTGAACCAAAGCTTGGCTGCCACCCAGTCAGCTTGGGTGACCAATGGCGATGGGTTCGGCGTGGCTTGGTACACCAAACGCACTGCGCCGGGTTTGTTCAAAGACGTGTTGCCTGCATGGAATGATGCCAATCTTCGCTCCCTTGCAGCGCACATTCAGACCAAGCTGTTTTTTGCCCATGTCCGCGCCACCACTGGCACAGCTGTAAACCGCAGCAACTGCCACCCATTTACGTGGCAGAACTGGACCTTCATGCACAACGGCAAAATCGGCAATTGGCAGGACTGCAGAAAAGATGTGGAAGATCTCATCGACCACGTGCACTATCCGCACAGAGAGGGCACCACAGACAGCGAGGCCTTGTTTTTGGTGGCACTCAGCAAAGGTTTGATTCACGATCCCATCTCGGCCATTCAATCGACCCTTCGCGATGTGACCAAAATTATGGATCGACACCAAGCTGATGAACCCATGCGAATTTCCTGTGCTCTCACCAATGGCCAAGACATGTGGGCCTTCAGATATTCCAGCGATGACCAGTCACCCAGCATGTACTATGGATCTCCAAACACCCGCGCCACTGACACCAGACAAAACGTCATCACCACCATTGCCTCTGAACCTTCGGACTCAAATGCTGCACATTGGTTTAAGGTTGAAGAGCGCCATGGCGTGCATTGGACTGAGCGCGGTTTGACGCATTTCGGAATCAACATTTAGCCCCCCCCTCTGTCACGATAGTTGTCCGCTTGGGACGCAACGCAATGGACGTTCGGTCAACCGTTGAGCGCCTCGCCGCCATGGGGGTCATTGCAACCGTTGCAGAGTTTGAACGAGACCTGCTCATTGAACGTACCCAGTCGGGTCTTGCAAGGGCCAAATCGCAGGGCAAAACGCTCGGTCGACCCAAAGGCCTTGGTGAAGCGGACGCCAAGGCTGTGATGGCGCGTTTGGCTCAAGGTGAGGGCGTTGCTGCTTTGGCGCGAGACTATGGCATCAGCCGCCAGTCGATTATGCGAATTCGACAGGCCCGTACCGATTCTGTGGAGCCTCAACCAGGCCGGCAGCAGTCGACCGCCTTGGGCGACGCCGATTTGTTGGTCCAGTTTTGGCGTGTGTGTGAAAAGACTTTCGGCCAAGCGCGCCTGCTTGAAGCGGTGAATCAATTGCTGGACAGCGTGAGCCTGCCGCCCAATATTAGCCAATCCGTCATCGATGCCATTCCAGACACGCCCGGTTGTTATCTTTTTTACGGTGAGCACCACGCCCCTTTGTACATTGGCAAAGGCATTTCAATACGCAGCCGCGTGATGAGCCATTTCCAAAGTGCTCTCACCGCCCGCAAAGAAATGAAACTGTCCCTAACAAGTTCATAACATCGAATGGATCGAGACCCCTGGTGAGTTGAGTGCTTTGATTTTGGAGGCCAAGCTCATCAAAGAGTGCATGCCGAGCATGAACATCAAGCTTCGCCATTCAAAGGACTTGTGCGCATGGCAACTGAGCCGAGACACATCAGGCTGTGTCAGACCCACACTCATTACCCAAAAGCACTTGCAACCTGGCGTAAAAGAAAATCTCTACGGTCTTTTTTACAAGGCAGATGCGTTGGCAAAGTGCCTTTGGCGGTGCACAACCTCAAGCTGCAAACAACCCTTCAGCTGTACAAAGTTCCAGTCTGGCCATTTTCTGGTGCGGTGGCGATCAAAAATGGGCGCAGCATGCTTGTGATCAACAAATGGTGTTATTTGGGTACCGCCAACGACCATGATGAGCTGGACAACCTTGCCCAATACGAAGACTTGGACTTTGATCCAGATATTTACAAACTCGTCAAAAAGGCCTTAACTGGCGTTCATAAAACGAATGTAGTGAAGCTTTCCAGAACCCAAGAGGATTAATGTGAGAAAAATAATCAGCGAAATCATGTTGCTTGAAATGGCCCCAAAATTAAGAACAGATAATATCCACCTATGAATGAGCACCGCATGACCCTAGACACCGCCGCCGCCAGCAAAGGCACGGTTGATCTTCCCGCCCACTGCGAGGTGCTGGTGGTGGGCGCCGGGCCAGCTGGCAGCGCCTGCGCCCAGGTGCTGGCCCAAGCGGGCGTACAGACCCTGCTGGTCGATGCCGCCAACTTTCCCCGAGACAAAACCTGCGGCGACGGCTTGATTTCCGACGCCCACGCCGCCTTTGAACGCTTGGGTGTACATGCGCAAGTCATGGCCCAGGCGCATGTCATAGAATTTGTGCGCTGCGTGGGCCCAACAGGGCGACACGTGGATATTGCGGGCACCCTGGCCGTCTTGCCCCGCTTGAAGCTGGACCACATACTAGTGCGTTCTGCCCAACGCGCTGGCGCCCAGCTGGTCACGCCGTGGCGCCTGCAGGCGTTGCTCAAAGACGCTGCGGGTCGTGTCAGCGGGGGCCGCTTTAAGCGGGCGGGCGAAGTGCGCGATGTACAAGCCCGCCACACCGTGCTTGCCACGGGCGCTTCTGCACAAGCGCTGGCGGTGTCGCAGATGGGCGATGAATCCGCACCATCGGCCTTTGCACTGCGCGGCTATATCCAGCATACCGGGATGGTCGACAAAATTCCACACCTGGAAGTCGTCTGGCACCCTCGGCTCAAGGACGGCTACGGCTGGATTTTCCCCTGCGGCAATGGCGTCTTCAACGTCGGCGTGGGCTACGGGACCAAGAGCCTTCGAAACGGGCAAATCAAAAACAAGAAAAATCTTCATGCCATGCTCGAGGACTTTGCTGCGGTTCATTCCGGCGCGGGTGAGCTGATCAAAAATGGCATCCTGGAGCAGCCCTTCAAAGGCGCACCGCTACGCGCCTCTTTGCGCGGTAGCCGCTGGACGGCGCCCGGCCTGCTCGTCACGGGCGAAGCCGCTGGCAGCACTTACGCCTTAACAGGCGAAGGCATAGGCAAAGCCATGGAAACCGGAATGCACGCGGCCGAGGCCTTGATCATGGCTCACCGACAAGGTGCTGCAGACGACGCCCTGCATGCCTTTTACACCCAGTCTCTTGAGCAGCTCAAACCCAAATACGCTTTTTATGAAAAAGCCAACATGGCCAACAGCTACCCCTGGCTGGTTGAACTTGTCATCCGCAAAGCGACCAAAAGCGCATCACTGCGGCAGCGCCTGAGCCAGCATCTGCAGGAGGAAGTCTCAACCAGGCCCTTGACGTTGGGCAGAGTGCTCAGGCATTTGTGGGCGTGAGTCTCTGGCCCGAGCCGATGTGGTGCGCCGACCGGTTGAACTCAAGGCGGCCTTTTTTAGAATATCGCGCTCCTCTGTGGTTCGCCTGAGCTCGGACTTGTGCTTGACCATCTCGGCTTGCAGCGTCTTAAGGTCACTTGACAGAGGTTGTTCTAACTTTTTGAACTTATTGACCCAGCCGTACAGAACCCCCTCGGGGATACCAAGTCGCTTGGCAACATCGACGACGGCGTGCCCTTTATCGATAACTTGCTTGACCGCCTTGGACTTGAACTCGGCGGCATATTTGGTTCGTTGCATTTGCATGGTTCCTCTTCAGTTTTGACATCATTATTTGTCTACTGATTTGGGGGAATGCCACATAAACTTCTTTGCGCTTGTGCAAAATCCCTTTGTCATGGCCCGCATGTCTTTGCTCAGGCGTCACAAACTGAATCCCGCTGTGCCGGTGCTGCCTGTTGTACCAAGTCACGAACTCATGCACCCACGCCCTGGCTTGTTCCAAATCTTCAAACCGCTTGCGCGGATATGCTGGCGTGAACTTGAGCGTGCGAAACAAAGCCTCCGAGTACGGGTTGTCATCGCTCACACTGGGCCTGCTGAACGAGGGCACCACACCCAGCTTTTGCAGCGTCGCGAGCATCGTCGCCCCCTTCATCGGGCTGCCGTTGTCCGAGTGCAGAGCCAATTGATCTTGCCTGACACCTTGGCTCAGGCAGGCTTTGCCAATCAACGTCGAAGCGTTTTCAGCTGACTCTTCCCAATGCACCTCCCAGCCCACAATCATCCGGCTGAACACGTCCAACACCATGTACAGGCGCATGAACTGCCCCCGCACCGTGCTCGGCAAGTACGTGATGTCCCAGCTCCAAACTTGGTTGGCCCCATAGGCCACCCACGCTTGGGGCACAGCCACCTTTTTGGGCAACTGTGCTTGCCTCTGCGGTTAACTTGGCCGTGCTCTTTGAGCACCCTGTAAAAGCTCGACTCAGAGGCCAGGTACTGCCCCTTGTCTGCCAAGCGGGGCACGATCTGCGAAGGCGGCAAACTGGCGTGCTCGGGCGTGTTGCAGGCCTGCACAATCGCCTGCTTTTCTTCTGGTGTGAGAGCTTGCGGTTGAATGCGCACACGGGCGGCTTGGCCGCGTCGGTCACTGAGCTCGTGGCTTGGCTCGCTCCAGCGGCGCAAGGTGCGGCAGCTGATACCCAGCACACCACACGCTTTGTGGATGCGTGCGCCACAAGCGACCGCCTCGGCGATCAATTGGATGCCATTCAACAGATGGGCCAAATCGGCAAAGACTTCCCATGGTCGAACTCGGTTGGCGTTGGCCAGTGTGTTGCGCGAGATGGTCTTGCAGCGAAAGCCCAAGTGATAGAAATGTTGGCGCTGCACGCGCAAATTGATCTCGATGTCGCGCA
>CAIZSE010000060.1 GCA_903935585.1 uncultured Burkholderiales bacterium
GCACAAAATTTTCAACGCCGAGTTCACCATCGACGGCGTGGCCCAACCCCAAAGTCTGTTCGGCATGATCCGCAACACGCACCAGTTGAGCCCCCAGCACACGGTGGTGGCCTATTCAGACAACGCTTCGGTGATGGAAGGTCACACCTTGGAACGTTTTGTCGCCAGGACCGGGCAGCAGGGCGCTTCTTATCAAGCCGAAACGGCCTTGCACCATGTGCTGATGAAGGTCGAAACGCACAACCACCCGACAGCCATTTCGCCATTTCCCGGCGCATCAACAGGTGCAGGCGGTGAAATTCGCGACGAAGGCGCTACAGGGCGAGGCTCCAAACCCAAGGCGGGTTTGTCGGGCTTTACTGTGTCCAAACTCTGGGGCGGCCTGAGCGATCAGCCGGGCGGCAAGCCTGGCCACATTGCCAGCCCTTTGCAGATCATGACCGAAGGCCCACTGGGCGGCGCAGCCTTCAACAACGAATTTGGCCGGCCCAATTTGCTGGGCTATTTCCGTGAGTACGAGCAGACCGTGGACGGTGTGCAGCGCGGTTACCACAAGCCCATCATGATCGCGGGCGGTCTGGGGCAGATCGACGCCAGCCAGACGAAAAAAATCGAATTTCCTGCCGGCAGCTTGCTGGTTCAACTGGGTGGCCCCGGCATGCGCATTGGCATGGGTGGCAGTGCCGCCAGCTCCATGGCCACCGGCACCAACGCGGCCGAACTGGACTTCGACTCGGTACAACGCGGCAACCCCGAAATCGAGCGCCGTGCGCAAGAAGTCATCAACCACTGCTGGGCACAAGGCGCGGCCAACCCGATCCTGGCCATCCACGATGTGGGTGCGGGGGGCTTGTCCAATGCGTTTCCCGAGTTGACCAACGACGCTGGCCGAGGCGCACGCTTTGACCTGCGTGCCGTGCCACTGGAAGAGTCGGGCTTGTCGCCCAAAGAGATCTGGTCCAACGAGAGCCAGGAGCGCTACGTGATGGCCATCGCGCCCGAATCGCTGGCACAGTTCAAAGCCTTTTGCGAACGTGAGCGTTGCCCGTTTGCCGTGGTGGGAGTCGCCACCGAAGCACGCCAACTGGTGCTCGAAGACAAGAGCCAGGAGTCTCCGGTCAACATGCCCATGGATGTGCTGCTGGGCAAACCGCCCAAGATGCACCGTGATGTGCAAACTGTGGTGCGTCAATCGCCGGCCATTGAACTGACCGGCGTGAGCTTGCAGCAAGCCGTGCTGGATGTTCTGAGTCACCCGACCGTGGCGTCCAAGCGCTTTCTCATCACCATCGGTGACCGCGCTGTGGGCGGCCTCACGCACCGCGACCAGATGGTGGGCCCCTGGCAGGTGCCTGTGGCCGACGTGGCTGTGACCCTGGCCGACTACGCCGGTTTTGCCGGTGAAGCCATGAGCATGGGCGAGCGCACCCCGTTGGCTTGCCTCAACGCCGCCGCTTCAGGCCGAATGGCTGTGGCCGAAGCCATCACCAATTTGCTGGCCGCGCCCATCGAATTGCCCCGCGTCAAGTTGTCTGCCAACTGGATGGCCGCTTGTGGCGAGCCGGGCGAAGACGCTGCGCTGTACGAAACCGTCAAGGCCGTGGGCATGGCGCTGTGCCCGGCGCTGGACATCTCGATTCCGGTGGGCAAAGACAGCCTGTCGATGCGCACGCAGTGGACCGTCCCGGTGGGTGCTTCAGGGTCTGAGGTCGAAACCCGCAAGGTGACATCGCCCGTCAGCCTGGTCATCACGGCCTTTGCCAGCCTGCCGGATGTGCGCGGCACCCTGACCCCTCAGCTGGATGCGCAAACAGACGACACCAGCTTGCTGCTGATCGATCTGGGCCAGGGCAAAAACCGCATGGGCGGCAGCGTGCTCGGCCAGGTGCTGGGCCAGTTTGGTGACCAGGTGCCCGATCTGGATGAGCCGCAACACCTGATCAATCTGGTGAACGCCATCAACGCCTTGCGCGCACAAGGCCAAATTCTGGCTTACCACGACCGCAGCGATGGCGGCTTGCTGGCCGCCGTGGCCGAGATGGCCTTTGCAGGTCACGTGGGCGTGTCCCTCAATGTGGACATGCTGGTCACCGAAGGCGATGGCATCACAGACAGCCGCGCCGACCATGGCGACGCCAAGAACTGGGCCGGCCAGGTCAGCGCCCGCCGCGAAGAACTCACGCTCAAGGCCTTGTTCAACGAAGAGTTGGGCGTGGTGATCCAGGTTCGCACCGCCGACCGAACGGCCGTGTTTCAAACCCTGCGCGAGCATGGCTTGTCAAAGCACACGCATGTGATCGGCAAGACCCGACCCAGCCAGTCCACCATCACCAAAGGTGTGGGCGAGTTGAGCGTCTGGCGCGACACCAAAGAGGTTTTTGCTGCCAAGCTGGAAGACCTGCACCAGGTCTGGGACAGCGTCAGCTGGAAGATCTGCCAGCAGCGCGACAACCCGGCTTGCGCCGATGCCGAACACAGCGCTGCCGGGCGGGCCGACGACCCCGGCATGCATGTGGCGCTGAGCTTTGACCCCGCCGAAAATGTGGCCGCACCGTTCCTGAACCTGTCCCGTCCCAAAGTGGCGATCCTGCGCGAGCAGGGCGTCAACTCGCATGTGGAAATGGCCTACGCCTTTCACAAAGCCGGTTTCGAGTCGCACGACGTGCACATGACCGACTTGCAATCGGGCCGTGCCCATTTGGCCGACTTCAAGGGCTTGGTGGCTTGCGGTGGCTTCAGTTACGGCGACACGCTGGGCGCGGGCATTGGCTGGGCGCGCAGCATCACCTTCAATCCGCTGCTTTCCGATCAGTTCAAGGGCTTTTTTGGCCGCAGCGACACCTTCGGTTTGGGCGTTTGCAACGGCTGCCAGATGTTTGCAGAACTCGCCGACATCATCCCCGGGGCTGATGCATGGCCACGCTTCACCACCAACCAGAGCGAGCGATTTGAAGCCCGCCTGTCGATGGTCGAGGTGATCGAATCACCCAGCTTGTTTCTGCAAGGCATGTCGGGGAGCCGCCTGCCCATCGCAGTCGCACACGGCGAGGGCTTTGCCAACTTCAAGCACCGTGGCAATCCCGCGCAAGCCATTGGCGCGATGCGGTTTGTTGACAACCTGGGCGCAGCCACCGAACAGTACCCGTTTAACCCCAATGGCAGCGCGGGTGGCCTCACGGCCGTGACCACTGCCGACGGACGTTTCACGGCCATGATGCCGCACCCAGAGCGGGTGTTTCGCAACGTGCAGATGAGCTGGACCGACCTCGGTAAATCAGGCGGCATCAATGCCACCAGCCCCTGGCTGCGTGTCTGGCAAAACGCCCGCAAGTGGGTGGCTTGACCCATTGACCGCATGAAGCCCACCACACCGGCCCAGTGGTTTCCACCCTCGCAACTGGCTTTTTACTTTGACCAAGGCGCGTGGGCCAAAGGCACCACGCTTTACCTGCAAAACAAGGTGCTGTCCTCGCAGCTGACACCTGATGGTGATGGCTGGCGGCTGCAAGGCCTGGTGCAGGGCAGTGATGTCGCGCCTTATTCGGTCAGCGCCGAGTTGCGGGTGAGTGCCGGGGGCAATTTGAGCGACTGGCGCAGTGGCTGCACGTGTCCCGTGGGTCGGTATTGCAAGCATGGGGCTGCATTGGGCATCCTGGCGTCGATGCAAGGGCTGGCCCTGCTGGACGAATGGGGCGCCGATGGCCCCTCGCCCGACGTGCTGGAGCGCAGGGTCCTGATGGAAAAAGAGCGGGCCTTGAGCCATTCTGAATACCAGGTTCGCGAATGGCTAACGCGCCTTGAAAACGCCAACAGACCTGCTGTGTTTGCATTGCCGGGCGCCACGCAAGACCAGTTCATCTACGTGCTGTCCCGGGCGCACATCGGCCGCAAGCCGGTGTTTCACCTGACCGTCAACCGGGCCACGCAAAAGCGCAATGGCGAATGGGGAAAGCCTAAAAAACTGACCAGCGAACCCTCTGCGCACGACCCCATCTGGCAAACCTCGGGTCCTGTGGACCGTGACATCCTCGACCTGATGAAGGCTTGCCCCTCAACCAACAGCTTCAGCTATTACGGCTTCCAAAGCGCGGTCAAGTTGCATGGCATGCCTGGCAATTTGCTGCTGCAACTGTGCAGTCAGACCGGTCGGCTGCTGTCCGAAGATGGCGCGGTGCCGTTGCGCTGGAGTGATCAAAGCGAGGTGCTGGTCGGCTCCTGGCACGAAGTCAAAGGCCAGGACCACTTGCCCGATGGCTGGCAGCTGCAAATGCACCCCTTGCGGGCGGGTGTGGTGTACAGCTTGAACGAGCCACCTTATTACATGGACACGTTGCAAGGCACGTGCGGCCCACTTGAAACTCAGGGCTTGAGCGCCAATGAATTACAAGTCTTGTCGAGCTCGCCTGTGTTGCCCGACAGCGTGGCCTTGAAGTTCCAGCCTCAGTTGATGGCTCGGCTGGGGCCAGTCCCCTTGCCACCGGTGATTGAAAAAACGCCTGAAATCCAGGGCGTCAAGCCTCGGGCCGTGCTGGAAATTGGCGCCGTGCATCTCAGTGAGCGCAAAGAAATGGGGCTGTTTCAAGCCGAGTTGAGCTTTGACTACGCCGGGCATTGCGGTTTTTGGCCTGGCACCCAAAGCCGCGTGATGGTCGGGCAGGGCGATCAGGCCCGCATGCTCGTGCGTGACCTTGGGGCCGAGTCGCTGGCCTGGCGAGCCTTGGAAAATTTGGGCTTTTTGACCCGGGCGCCAAACCTGCTGGGTTTGCCACCGCACCTGTCGCAGCAACACTGGCTGGTGTGGCTTGAGTGCGACTTTGCGCCCTTGCGCGAAGCAGGGTTTGATGTGCGTTTTGAGCCCGAAGGCCACCAGTGGTTGCGCCTGGCCGATGATGTGCACATCAACTTGTCCGGTGACGAAGACGCCCCCGAAACTTCACCCTGGTTTGATCTTTCTTTGGGCATGGACATCGATGGCCAGCGCGTCAATATCCTGCCCTGGGTGCCCACCATTTTGTCGGCCCTGGCCGAGATCAGTGCTTCGGCCACTGAAGGCGAAACAGCTCAACTCCCGGCATATCTGTATTTGCCCGACCTGCAAGGTGAAGGCTTTGTCAAACTGCCCACGGCCAAAATCCAACCCTGGCTGAGCACGCTGATGGAGTTGGTGTCGGAGCGCGACCGTGACTGGAAGGGCGACGAACTGCGCCTGTCGCGCCTGGATGCCTTGCGCGCAGCAGCTTCGCTGGGTGACGGTGTGGCGTGGGCAGGAGCGCATCATTTGCTGGCCTTGGTGCAGCAAATGCGCGGCCACGACAGCCTGCCCGAAGTGCCTGTCCCCCCCAGTCTGCAAGCCACCTTGCGGCCTTACCAGCAACAAGGCCTGAACTGGCTGCAGTTTTTGCGGCAACACCAATTGGCCGGCATTCTGGCCGACGACATGGGCCTGGGCAAAACCCTGCAAACACTCGCCCATATCCAGACCGAAAAAGACGCGGGACGCCTGACACACCCGGCCTTGATCGTGGCCCCCGTGAGCTTGCTGGGCAACTGGCAGCGCGAAACGGCACGCTTTTGCCCCGGGCTGTGCACGCACATTCACCATGGCCTGAGCCGGCATGGCGCCATGCAAGCCCTGAGCGAGACCGACATCGTGTTCACGCCGTATTCCCTGTTGCACCGTGACCGCGACTTGTGGATGGCCAACGATTGGCACATTCTGGTGTTGGACGAGGCCCAAAACATCAAAAATGCCAATACCCATGCCGCGCAGGTGGTGGGCGACATTCCGGCCAAACACCGCCTGTGTCTGTCAGGCACGCCCATGGAGAACCATTTGGGCGAACTGTGGAGCCTGTTCCATTTTTTGATGCCCGGCTTCCTGGGCAGTCAAAAACGTTTTGGTGAGCTCTTTCGCAACCCCATTGAGCGCCAGGGCAACAGCGAAAAAATGGACCAACTGCGCAAGCGCATCACGCCCTTCATGCTGCGTCGCACCAAGAACGTGGTGGCCAGCGAACTGCCGCCCAAGGTCGAGACCCTGCTGCCTGTGCCGCTGCAAGGCAAGCAGGCCGATCTCTACGAAACCATTCGGCTGGGCATGGAAAAAACCGTGCGCGACGCGCTGAATGCGCAGGGTTTGGCCAAATCGCAAATCACCATTCTGGATGCCCTGCTCAAGCTGCGCCAGGTCTGCTGCGACCCGCGCCTGCTCAAGTTGGGTGCGGCCAGCCAGGTGCAGCAATCGGCCAAGCTGGCGCAGCTGCTGGACATGCTGCCTGAAATGGTGGCCGAGGGCCGCAAGATTTTGCTGTTCTCGCAATTCACACAAATGCTCAGCCTGATCGAGCAAGAGTTGCCCCGTCTGGGTATTCCTTGGGTCAAACTCACGGGCCAGAGCAAGAACCGTGATGCCCTCATCGACCAGTTCACCAGCGGCCAGGTGCCGCTCTTCCTCATCAGCCTGAAGGCGGGCGGTGTGGGCCTGAACCTGCCGCAGGCCGACACCGTCATCCACTACGACCCCTGGTGGAACCCCGCCGTGGAAAACCAGGCCACCGATCGCGCCCACCGCATCGGGCAAACCCAGAGTGTCTGGGTCGTCAAGCTGGTGGCCCAAGGCACCATTGAAGAACGCATGCTGGCCTTGCAAGCGCGCAAAGCCCAACTCGCCCAAGACATGTATTCAGGTGCTGTGCAGCGCAAAGAACCCTTGTTTGGCGAGTCCGACCTGACCGAGTTGTTCAAGCCGCTGGGCTGACCCGCGTCGATGTCAATGCACCCTGGGTGCTTTGAGAACCAAAAAAAACGCGACCGAAGTCGCGTTGGGGCTTGGGCACAAGGCTCAGATCACTGGATCTTGGCTTTGCTGCGCAGGCCTTCTTGGTAGGTGCTGAGCTTTTGCTGCTGCAGTTGCTGTGAAATCTGGGGTTTGACTTCTTCCAACTTGGGCAACTGGGCGTCACGCACATCGTCCACACGGATGATGTGAAAGCCGAACTGGCTTTTCACCGGTGTTTCGGTCATTTGGCCTTTTTCCAGTTTGACCATGGCGCCAGAGAACTCGGGCACGTAGCTGCCAGCAGCCGCCCAGTCCAGGTCGCCGCCATTGGCACCGGAGCCTGGGTCTTTGGAGGCTTTCTTGGCCAGGTCTTCAAACTTGGCACCTTTCTTGATGTCGGCGATCAGGGATTTGGCTTCGTCTTCTTTTTCCACCAGGATGTGGCGGGCACGGTATTCCTTGCCACCATTGGCGGCCACAAACTTGTCGTACTCGGCCTTGATGTCAGCGTCGGTCACCGGGTTCTTCTTTTGGAAATCGGCAAACAGCTGACGGATCAGGATGGTTTGACGGGCCAGTTCAATTTGCGCTTTGTACTCGTCGCTGGCGTCCAGGCCTCGTTTTCTGGCTTCTTGCATGAAGACTTCACGGGCAATCAGTTCTTCTTTGATCTGGGCCAACACTTCAGGTGTCACGGGGCGGCCAGAGGCTTCGATTTGCTGCTGCAGCGCTTTCACGCGCGAGGAGGGGACTGGCTTGCCGTTGACCACGGCCAGGTTTTGCGCCAAGGCGGGCATGGCGAGCAAGGCCACCAGGGCGGCGCTGAGCATTTGCTTTTTCATTGTGTTTTTCTCCATGACGTTCAGTCAGGTGTGAATCAAGGGTTCAAAAAAATGGGGCAGCCACCAAGGGGTGACGGCCCGGGTTCAGATCAGCTCGATGGCCAAAGCGTGCAGGCCTTGGTCAATGAAATCTTGCAGCGCATCATACACAAGGCGATGGCGCTGAACGCGGCTGAGTTGTGCAAACAAAGGTGAGGCAATGCACACACGCATGTGCGTGCCCTGGCCTGTGTCGTTGGCCCCGACGTGGCCAGCATGCGCCGCGCTTTCATCGGTCACCCGCAACTCGGTCGGCTGCAGGCGCTCGGTCAAGCGGGCGTGGATTCGGGCACTCAATGGGTTGGTCATGGGCTGGGTTGCAGTGTTCATTCTTTATCCGGGCCTTCTTTGGGCAGATAGCGCGAAATGTACAAGCCTTGGGCAAGGATGAACACCACCGGGAAGACATAGCCCCACAGCTTGAAGTTGACCCAGTCTTCGGTGCTGAAATAAGTGGCCACATAGGCGTTGATGGCCGCCATGAAAACGCAGTACAGCATCCACGACAGGTTCAGGCGGTGCCACACGGCATGCGGCAGTTGCAACTGCTGGCCCAGCAGCATGTGCAAAAAGTTCTTTTTCAAGAACCCATGCGACACGGCCAATGCAATGGCCAGCCCCGAATACAGCAAGGTGGGTTTCCACTTGATGAAGCGCTCATCGTGCAGGCCCAAAGTGAGTGCGCCAAAGCCAAGCACCAGCACCAGGGTGATCTTGTGCATGGTTTGCAGCTTGCCGTCCATTTTGTAAATGATCGCGGTCTGCAGCACGGTTGCGCCCATCAGCACCGCGGTGGCGGTGTAGATGTCGGCCATCTTGTAAGCGCCAAAAAACAGCAGGATGGGGAAAAAGTCGAGGATGAATTTCATGAAGTGTGTTGAAAGACTGAACCCCCTGGGGCGCAGCCGTTGTCGGTCAGGAAGCCTCGAAGTCTAACGAAGCCGAGTTCATGCAGTAGCGCAAGCCGGTGGGGGCGGGGCCGTCTTCGAACACATGGCCCAGATGGGCGCCGCATTGGGCACACACGGTTTCAACCCGCCGCATGCCGAGGCTCACGTCCACGTGCTCTGCGATGGCGCCGTCGGTTGATGCCTGGTAAAAGCTGGGCCAGCCGCAGCCTGCGTCAAATTTGGTGTCCGACTTGAACAGTTCGGCGCCGCAGCAGATGCACCGGTAAGTACCGCTGGCCCAATGGCCTTCGTATTTGCCGGTGAAGGGTCGCTCGGTGGCCGCTTGCCGGGTCACGGCATAGGCCACAGGCTCAGCGCCTTTGCTGGCCAGCAGCTCGCGCCACTCTTTTTCGGTTTTTTGGATGGAGGTCATGATGAACAGCTGATTTCCAGTTGGTCCGCCCAATCGGGCGGCAAGTCGGCATAGGTTTCAAAGCCCGGATGCTCGTCGAAGGGAGACTTTAACAAGTTGTGCAGGGTCTCGATTTCTGTGAAGTCGCCGGCTTTGGCTTGGCGAATGGCGGTTTCGGCCAAGTGGTTTCGCAGCACAAATTTGGGGTTGCTGCGCAGCATCTGCTGGCCCATGGTCGCCAGGTTTTGCGTGCCCGCCCGGGCGGTGTAACGCGCCAGCCAAGCCAACAGGCGAGGGCGGTCGAGCACCTGGTCGGTCACAGGGCTCCAGTCTGCAGGTTGCAAAGCCTGTCCGGCAGGTGACTGCAGAGCCAGGGCTTGTGATTGCTGCACTACGGCCTGGCTCAGTTGCCGCCAAAACAGGGTGAAATCCACCTTTTCAGAGGCCATGAGTTGCATCAGGTCTTCCACCAGTGACCAGTCTGCTTCGCGCTCGGACTCGGGTGCCAGTGAACCCACCAGGCCCAGCTTGGCGCGCATGGCGTCGCCCAGAAAGCGGGGGAACAGGGTCTTGTAGCCCTCCAGCACTTGCAAGGTCATGTCCTGGTCGTCGATCAGGGGGGCGATGGCCTGGGCCAAGCAAAACAGGTTCCAGTAGGCCACGTTGGGCTGCTTGCCGTAGGCATAACGGCCCTGGTGGTCCGAGTGGTTGCAGATGTGGCCCGGGTCAAACCCGTCCATGAACTGGAATGGCCCGTAGTCGATCGTCAGGCCGAGCAGGCTCATGTTGTCGGTGTTCATCACGCCGTGGCAAAAACCCACCGCCTGCCACTGGGCCAGCAACCTGGCTGTGCGCTCCTGAACCTCGTCTAGCAAGGCGGCGTACACATTGCCTTGCCAAAGCGCTGCACGCGCTTGGCATTCGGGCAGGTGGTGGGCGATGGCATGGTCGGCCAGCGCCCGCAAGCTGTCGGTGTCGCCCTGGGCTGAAAAATGCTCAAAGTGACCAAAACGCAAAAAGCTCGGGGCCACACGCGCCACCACGGCGGCAGTTTCCAACTCTTCGCGAAGCACCCGTTCAGTGGAAGCCACCAGGCTCAAGGCCCGGGTGGTCGCAATGCCCAGACCGTGCATGGCTTCACTGCACAAGTACTCGCGGATGCTGGAGCGCAGCACCGCACGGCCATCGCCGCCCCTTGAATAAGGGGTGCGTCCAGCGCCTTTGAGCTGGATTTCTTGCGGGCCTTGCTTAGACGCCGCCTCGCCCAGCCAGATGGCGCGGCCATCGCCCAATTGCCCGGCCCACTGCCCGAACTGGTGGCCGCTGTACACCGTTGCCAGGGGCTCTGACCCGACCAGGGTGGCGTTGCCTGCAAGGGCTTGCAGGTGGTCGCTGTCAAAGATGTCTGAAGGCCAGCCCAATTCGGATCGCAAGCCCTCGTTGCAGGCGGCCCACCGGGGTGCCGCCAAGGGTGTGGGTTGCAGGGGCGTGAAAAACCGGGGGCCCAGTTGCTTCAGCCGGTGTGTCCAAACCAGAGCTGGCGGCACATCGACTTCGGGTCCAGAAGTGTTCAAGAGGGAAAAATCCATGCGCCGATTGTCACGCCCTTGACAAGTACCCGGGGTTTGGCGGGTTTTAAGGCCAAGAGCACTAAGACTCCAGTGCACAATGAAACGCTTGAATTTCACCCACCTGACAGGAGACCCCCCATGCTGGGACTGATGCAACAGCAATCATTGCTGATTTCTTCCTTGATCGAATTTGCCGAAAAGCACCATGGTGACGGTGAAGTTGTTTCGCGCAGGGTGGAGGGGGACATTCACCGCTACGCCTGGGCCGACGTGGCGCGTCGGGCGCGGCAAGTGGCCAACGCGCTGAACGCGCAAAAACTGCCGCAGGGTGCCCGCATCGCCACCCTGGCCTGGAACGGCTACCGACACCTGGAGCTCTACTTTGGCGTGAGTGGTTCGGGTCGGGTGCTGCACACCATGAACCCGCGTCTGCACCCCGATCAACTGGCCTGGATCGCCAACCATGCCGAAGACCAGGTGCTGTGTTTCGACATGACCTTTCTGCCGCTGGTGCAAGCGGTTCATGCCAAGTGCACCACCATCACCCATTACGTGGCGTTGTGCGATGCCGACAAATTGCCGGCCGACACCGGCATCCCGAACCTGGTCAGCTACGAGGCCTGGATGGGCCAGCAGCCAGACGCCTACAACTGGCCCGAACTGGACGAAAACACGGCCTGCAGCCTTTGTTACACCAGCGGCACCACAGGCAACCCCAAGGGCGCTTTGTACAGCCACCGTTCGACCGTGTTGCATGCCTATGCAGCGGCGTTGCCCGACTCGATGTGCATTTCAGCGCGCGATGCGATCTTGCCGGTGGTGCCCATGTTTCACGTCAACGCCTGGGGCATTCCCTACAGCGCGGCCATGGCGGGTGCCAAGCTGGTGTTTCCCGGTCCGGCGCTCGATGGCAAATCGGTCTATGAACTGATTGAGTCCGAAGGCGTGACCTTTGCAGCAGGCGTGCCCACCGTCTGGCAAATGCTGCTGAGCCACATGAAGCCCGCAGGCCTGAAGTTCAGCCGACTCAACCGCACCGTGATCGGCGGCTCGGCTTGCCCACCGGCCATGATCGACGCCTTCCGGCA
>CAIZSE010000061.1 GCA_903935585.1 uncultured Burkholderiales bacterium
CAGCCATGGTCAGGGTTGCCGAGTCTGGGACATCAATGGCAAGTCTTATCTGGATGCGCTGGCAGGCATTGCCGTGAACACCCTGGGACACAACCACCCCGAACTGGTGCCGGCCCTGCAAGACCAGGTCAGCAAGATGATTCACAGCTGCAACTACTTCCATGTGCCCAACGCCGAAGTGCTGGCGGCCAAACTGGTGGAACTGTCGGGCATGACCAACGTGTTTTTTTGCTGTACCGGCGTGGAAGCCAACGAAGCGGCCATCAAGCTGGCGCGAAAATTTGGCCACGACAAGGGCATCGACAAGCCCGAGATCGTGGTCTACGAAAAAGCTTTTCACGGCCGCAGCATCGCCACCCTGAGCGCCACCGCCAACGAAAAGCTGAAAAAAGGCTTTGGCCCCATGCTCGAAGGCTTTGTGCGCGTGCCAGTCAACGACATCGAAGCCCTGAAAAAAGCCACCGAAGGCAACCCGAATGTGGTGGCGGTGTTCATGGAAACCATCCAGGGCGAAGGCGGCATCAACCCGATGCGCATCGAATACCTCCAACAAGTACGCGCCCTGTGCGATCAGAAAGACTGGCTGTTGATGATCGACGAAGTGCAGTGCGGCATGGGCCGCACAGGCAAGTGGTTTGCCCACCAGTGGGCAGGCATCGTGCCCGATGTGATGCCCCTGGCCAAGGGCTTGGGCTCTGGCGTGCCGATTGGCGCGGTGGTGGCGGGACCGAAAGCTGCCCACATTTTCCAGCCCGGCAACCACGGCACCACCTTTGGCGGCAACCCGCTGGCCATGCGCGCTGGTGTGGAAACCATCCGGATCATGGAAAAAGACGGCCTGATGGCCAACGCGGCCAAGGTAGGCGCACATTTGCGCGGTGCACTCGACAAGGCTCTGGCGGGCGTGCAAGGCGTGAAAGAAGTGCGCGGCCAGGGCCTGATGCTCGGCATTGAGCTGGACCGGCCCTGCGGTGCCATCTGGAGCCGCGCCGCCGAAGCCGGCCTGCTCTTGAGCGTCACGGCCGACAGCGTGATCCGCCTGGTGCCCCCGCTGATCATGACCGAGGCCGAAGCCGACGAGGTGGTGGCCATTTTGGTGCCCTTGATCAAGCATTTTTTGGCAGAACAAGCATGAGTGCCAACACCCCTGCGCCCGTGCGGCACTACCTGCAATTCACCGACCTGAGCGCCGACGAATACGCGCATGTGTTTGCCCGCGCCGCAGAGATCAAACGCAAATTCAAGGCCTACGAAAAATTCCACCCGCTCGCTGACCGCACCCTGGCCATGATTTTCGAGAAAGCCTCCACGCGCACCCGTGTCAGCTTTGAAGCGGGCATGTACCAACTCGGCGGCTCGGTGGTGCACCTGACCACTGGCGACAGCCAGTTGGGCCGCTCTGAGCCCATCGAAGACAGCGCCCGCGTCATCAGCCGCATGACCGACATTGTCATGATCCGCACCTTTGGGCAGGACAAGATCGAGCGCTTTGCATCGCACTCGCGTGTGCCCGTCATCAACGGTCTGACCAACGAATTTCACCCCTGCCAAATCCTGGCCGACCTGTTCACCCTGCTGGAGCACCGGGGCCTGGACGCCCAGGGCCAACCTGACCCGTCTTTCCTGAAGGGCAAAGTGGTGGCCTGGGTGGGCGACGGCAACAACATGGCCAACACCTGGCTGCAAGCGGCCGAGTTGCTGGGCTTCACGGTGCACCTGAGCACACCCAGCGGCTACGAAGTCGATCAGGCGGTGGCGGGCCTGCGCAGCAGCGACAGCTACAAGGTGTTCAAAGACCCGCAAGACGCCTGCAGGGGTGCCGACCTGGTGACCACCGATGTGTGGACCAGCATGGGCTTTGAGGCCGAAAACGAAGCGCGCAAGAAAGCCTTTGCCGACTGGTGTGTAGACGAAGCCATGATGAAAGCGGCCAAGCCCGATGCGCTGTTCATGCATTGCCTGCCCGCCCACCGGGGCGAAGAAGTCAGTGCCGAAGTCATCGATGGCCCCCAATCGGTCGTCTGGGACGAAGCCGAGAACCGCATGCACGTGCAAAAGGCACTCATGGAGTTCCTGCTGTTGGGCCGCGTGAAGCACTGACCTGACCTTTCCGACCATGACCGCTTGCACCACCTGCGGCGCTTGCTGCGTGAGTTTTCGGGTGGACTTTTCAGCCTTCGAATCCGAAGACGGCGGGGGCTCGGTTCCGGCAGGTTTGGCCGACAACATCACCGAACACACCTGCCGCATGCGCGGCACCGACCACAGCCCACCCCGGTGCGCCGCGCTGTATGGCAAAACCGGCGAACAGGCCATTTGCGGCATTTACGAATGGCGTCCATCGCCCTGCCGGGAGTTTGAAGAAGGCAGTCCCGCCTGCGAACACGCCCGGCGCAAACACGGCCTGGCCGCGCTGAACCTCTGAAGTCTTTTTTGCAGGTGTTGGAAATAACCGACACCACGGTTTTTTAGCGGGTGCTACCTTCGCACACCATGAAAAAACTTTGGGACATTTCCCCACCTGTGAATTCGGCCAGCCCGGTCTTTGCGGGTGATACACCCTACCGCCAGCAATGGGCGGCCACGCTGTCGGCCGACTGCCCGGTCAACGTGAGCGCCATCACCTTGTCGCCGCATGTGGGGGCACATGCCGATGCGCCGCTGCATTACGACCCGCAAGGCGCGGCCGTGGGGGCTTTGGACCTGACGCCTTTTCTCGGTCATTGCCGGGTCATTCACGCGCTGGATGCAGGCCCCTTGGTCTTGACCCGGCATCTGGAACACGCATTGGCCCATGTGCCCGAACGCCTGCTGGTGCGCACGTACCGGCAATTTCCTCTGGCGCAGTTCGACCGGCAACTGACCGCCTTGCACCCCGACACCGTGCAGCACCTGGCCGACCTGGGTGTGAAACTGATAGGCATCGACAGCGCCAGCATCGACCCGGCGGACAGCAAGACCTTGCCCAGCCACCAGGCGATCCGCCAGCGCGGCCTGCGCGTGCTGGAAAACCTGCTGCTGGACGACGTTCCCGAGGGCGATTACGAATTGATCGCCCTGCCCCTGAAACTGATGACCGCTGACGCCAGCCCCGTGCGAGCAGTCTTGCGCGAACTTTGAACGCCTTTTGAAAGACAAACCGATGATGAACCTCACCCCCTCTTTGCAAGACTGCGAACTGCTGGACCAACAAGACCCGCTGCGCAGCCTGCGCGACCAATTCGACTTGCCGCAAGGCGTGATTTACCTAGACGGCAATTCGCTGGGTGTCATGCCCAAAACTGCGCCGGCCCGCGTGGCCCATGCCGTCACCCACGAATGGGGGCAAGACCTCATCAAGAGCTGGAACACCGCAGGCTGGTTCAACCTGCCCCAGCGTGTGGGCGACAAGATTGCACGGCTCATTGGCGCGCAGCCCGGTGAAGTGGTGGCCGCCGACAGCACCTCGATCAACCTCTTCAAAGTGCTGGCTGCCGCGCTGCAGATCGCTGCCGCTGACCACCCGCACAAAACCAAAATCGTCAGCGAGCGCAGCAACTTCCCCACGGACCTGTACATCGCCGAGGCTTTGTGCAAAGAGCGCGGCTTCACTTTGCAACTGGTAGCTGCCGCCGACATTCCTGCGGCCTTGCAAGCCGATGTGGCCGTGCTGATGCTCACACACGTCAACTACCGCACGGGTGCCATGCACGACATGCAGGCCGTGACCGCACAGGCCCATGCCCACGGCATCCTCACAGTGTGGGATCTGGCGCACAGCGCGGGCGCCGTGCCGGTTCATCTTCACGCCTCGGGTGCCGACTTTGCCGTGGGCTGCGGCTACAAATACCTGAACGGTGGCCCCGGCGCACCCGCCTTCGTGTGGGTTCACCCCGAGCACACAGACCGGTTTTGGCAACCGCTGGCAGGCTGGTGGGGCCATGCCGCACCGTTTGCCTTCACGCCCGACTACCAACCCGCCCAGGGCATCACGCGCTACCAATGCGGCACGCAACCCATCCTGAGCCTCACAGCGCTTGACTGCGGCCTGGACACGATGCTGGCCGCCGAACAACTCGGGGGCATGGCGGCCTTGCGCCAAAAATCGCTGGCCCTCACCGGTCTGTTCATGCAGCTGGTGCGCACGCGTTTGCACGGTCAGGGCTTTGGCATCGCCACGCCTGAACCCGAAAACCTGCGCGGCTCGCAAGTCAGCCTGACCCGAACAACAGGCGCCTACGCGATCGTGCAGGCCTTGATTGCGCGCGGGGTCATTGGCGACTTCAGGGCCGGCGATGGCAGCCAGCACAGCGACATCCTGCGCTTTGGCTTCACGCCGCTTTACATGGGTTACGCCGAGGTCTGGCAAGCGGTAGAACACCTGCACCAGGTCATGGCCAGCGGCGAATGGCAAGACGCCCGCTTTGCGCAAAAGAATGCCGTCACCTGAAAGGCCAACCATGAGCTCCTGTCCATTTCATGCTGCTGCGCCGGGCCAAGGCCCGAGCGAAAGCGAAACTTCAGCCACGGCAACCGGCGAACGCATCGTGCAAGAAGAGCACGCCCAACTCGATTTTGACGGGCGCATGAGTTACGGCGATTACCTGCAGCTCGATGCCATCCTGAACGCCCAAAAACCGCTCTCGCCAGACCACAACGAGATGCTGTTCATCGTGCAGCACCAGACCAGCGAGCTGTGGATGAAGCTCATGCTGCATGAGCTGAACGCCGCCATCACCAGCATTGCCAACGACCAGTTGCCCGATGCCTTCAAGAAGCTGGCCCGTGTGAGCCGGATCATGGAGCAGTTGGTCCATGCCTGGGACGTGCTGGCCACCATGACGCCGCCCGAGTACAGCGCCATACGCCCTTATCTGGCACAGTCCAGCGGCTTTCAGAGCTGGCAATACCGCTGCGTCGAATTTGCCATGGGCAACAAAAATGCCGCCATGCTGCAGCCCCATGCGCACCGCCCTGATCTGTCGGCCATTGTTCAAGCAGCCTATGAAGCCCCATCGCTGTACGACGAGTGCCTGCGCCTGTTGAAAAGACGTGGCCTGGATGTGCCAGAGAGCCACACCCAGCGCGATTGGCGCCAGCCCTATCCGGCCAGCGAATCGGTAGAGAACGCCTGGCTCGTGGTCTACCGCAACCCGCAGCAGCACTGGGACCTGTACCAACTGGGCGAAGAGCTGACCGACCTGGAAGACGCTTTTCGTTTGTGGCGATTCCGGCACGTCACCACGGTGGAGCGCGTGATTGGTTTCAAGCGCGGCACGGGCGGCACCGGTGGCGTGAGCTACCTGCGCAAGATGCTGGATGTGGTGCTTTTCCCCGAAATCTGGACGCTGCGCACGCAACTGTGAAGCACATCACGTTGAGACGATCTATGGGCGACAGATCGATGAATACATTTGAATTAAAATTCTCGCACCCAAAAAAATACGAAAGACACCGTGGAACTGAACATCAACGGCCAAAGCCGCACCGCCAACGCCGATCCCAGCACACCCTTGCTTTGGGTGCTGCGCGACGAGCTCAACCTGACGGGCACCAAATTCGGCTGCGGCGTGGCCGTATGCGGGGCCTGCACCGTGCATGTGAATGGCCAACCCGTGCGCTCGTGCGTGATGCCGGTGTCTGCGGTGGCCAAGCAGAAAATCAGGACCATCGAATCTCTGGGCACCCCAGACCAACTGCACCCCTTGCAAGCGGCCTGGATTGCCGAACAGGTTCCCCAATGCGGCTACTGCCAAAGTGGCATGCTGATGGCCGCTGCCGCCCTGCTGGACAAAAATCCTCACCCCAGCGACGCCGAGATTGACGCGGCCATGACCAATTTGTGCCGCTGCGGCACTTACCAGCGCGTGCGTGCTGCGATCCACCGTGCTGCAAGCGGCATGGCAACCGGCATGAAGAAAACGGCCCTCAATGAAACGACCCGCCAGAAAGGCGGTGCTGCATGAAGCGCCGCACCTGGCTACTCAGCGCTCTGGGCGCTACCGGCGCTTTGGTCGTGGGCTGGGGCGTCATGCCTGCCCGCTCACGTCTGGGCTCACCCGCGTTGATGCTCAAAACCGAAGGCGATGTCGCCCTGAACGGCTGGATCAAGATCGCCCAGGACGGTTCCGTGGTGCTGGCCATGCCGCGCAGCGAAATGGGCCAGGGCGTGCACACCGCGCTGGCCATGCTGGTGGCCGAAGAACTGGACGTGCCCCTGCAGCGTGTGCGCCTCGAGCAAGCAGGCGCCGACAGCATTTATGGCAACGTCGCCATGCTGGTGGCCAGCTTGCCCTTTCATCCGCTGGACAGTGAGGGCGATCACAAACCCGTCAAGATCAAGATGGGGGAATGGATGGTGGGCAAAATCGCCCGCGAATTGGGCATCAACGCCACGGGCGGCTCGTCCACCATCGCCGACTTGTGGGATCCTTTGCGCATGGCCGCCGCCACTGCACGGGCCAGCCTGGTGCAAGCTGCAGCCAAGACTTGGCAAGTACCCGCCGGCGACATCACCGTGGCCGATGGCGTGATTCAACACGCATCGGGCAAGTCAGCACATTACGGCCAGATGGGTGCAGCGGCGGCAGGCAGCACGCCGTCAGGTGTCGCGCCGAAATCGCGCCAGGACTGGAAGCTGATTGGCCAGCCCGCTCAGCGCTCCGACATCCCCGCAAAAGTAACCGGTCAGGCCCAGTTCGGG
The DNA here is from genome assembly GCA_903935585.1 of uncultured Burkholderiales bacterium. GTDB lineage: Bacteria > Pseudomonadota > Gammaproteobacteria > Burkholderiales > Burkholderiaceae_C > Limnohabitans_A. The sequence continues at coordinate 6,683 of CAIZSE010000061.1, forward strand.
CTGGATGTGCGCCTGCCCGGCATGCTGTTTGCCGCCGTGCGCATGAGCCCCATGCTGGGCGGATCGGTGTCTGCCATGGACACGAAAGCCGCCCTGGCCTTGCCCGGTGTGACCCAAGTTGTGAAGCTCGATGCCTGGGGCGGCGGCACCGGCGGTCTGGCCGTGGTGGGCAAAAGCACCTGGCTGGCCCGCCAGGGCGCGCAAGCGGTGCAAGCCCAATGGCAAGCCCCCAACTCTGGTGCTTTGGACACCACCCGCATCCAGGCAGCGCTGCTGAACAGCTTGAACACCGAAAACGGCTTCACTTTTCATGAGCAGGGTGTGCCCGCTCAGTCTGAAAAAGCCGCCGCCAAGCGCATCGACGCGCTGTACCAGGCGCCCTATCTGGCCCACGCCACGATGGAGCCGATGAACTGCACCGCTCAAGTCAAAAATGGCCAAGTTGACATCTGGGTTCCGACCCAGGTGCCACAAATGGCGCGCGCCATGGCGGCGAAAGTTGCAGGCGTGAAGGAAGACCAGGTCACCGTGCATGTGACTTTGCTGGGCGGCGGTTTTGGCCGCCGGCTGGAGGTGGACTTTGTGGGCCAGGCCGTGCAGGTGGCCATGGCTTGTGCAGGCCTGCCTGTGCAGTTGTTCTGGTCGCGCGAAGAAGACATGACCCACGATTTTTACCGCCCCATGCACCTGGCCAAGTTTCAGGCCTCGCAGGACGAGAAAGGCGAGATCACCAGTTTGCGCATCAAGTCAGCGGGCGACGCCATCACACCGCGCTGGATGGCGCGTGCGGCGCCTCATCTGTCAGGCCCCATCGACATGCCCGACAAAACCACCGCCGAAGGCCTGTTCGATCTGCCCTATGGCTTTCCCAGCCAGCACATGAGCCATGTGGCCACGAAGTCCGGCGTGCCGGTGGGTTTCTGGCGCTCGGTGGGCCATTCGCACAACGCGTTTTTCTCGGAAAGCTTCATCGACGAGCTGGCCGTGGCCACGAAGCAAGACCCATTGGCCTTTCGTTTGAATTTGTTGAAAGACGCGCCGCGTTATGCGGCCGTGTTGCAACTGGCCGCCAGCAAAGCAGGCTGGGGCAAGCCTTTACCCGCAGGCCGTGCGCAAGGCATCGCGCTGCACAAGTCCTTTGGCTCCATCGTGGCGCAGGTGGCCGAAGTGTCTTTGGAGCAAGGCCAAATACGCGTGCACCGCGTGGTGTGCGCCATCGACTGCGGCACTGTGGTCAACCCCGACACGGTGGCCCAGCAAATGGAAAGCAGCGTGATTTATGGGCTGAGTGCGGCCCTGTTTGGCCGGATCGACATCGTGGGCGGCGAGGTGCAGCAAAGCAACTTCCCCAGCTACCCCATGGTCATGCTGAGCCAGGCACCTAAGGTACAAACCCATATCGTGCCCAGCACCCGGCACCCCGCTGGCGTGGGCGAGCCGGCAGTGCCGCCACTGGCACCCGCAGTGGCCAACGCCTTGTTTGCCCTGACCGGCAAGCGGCTGCGGGCTTTGCCGTTGGTGGTTTGAGATCGGTACCCACGGCCATCACCCCCCACGCAAAGCCTTGAGGATTTTCTGGCCGCCACGGGCATTGACTTCCATGCCCAGACGCTTTTGTTCGGCGCGGATCGCCTCGCGCGATTGGTCGCCCAACATGCCGTCCACCGGGCCGATGTCGTGGCCGCGCATCACCAGCAGGCCTTGCAACTCGCGCCGCTCGGCGCGTGACAGGCCTGCGTCATCCGTCGGCCAGGGTGTGGCAAATGGGCTTGCGCCGCGCAGACGGTCGCTCAGGTGGGCAATGGCCAGGCCATAGCTTTCGGCCGCGTTGTAGCTGTAGAGCGCGTCAAAGTTTCGCGTCACCAAAAACACAGGGCCATTGGCGCCCGCCAGCATCAGCAAGCCCACAGAACCCAAGCTTTCTGGCAGGGCCGAACCATCGGTGCGTCGTACGCCCCGGGCTGCCCAATCGGCCACTGGGCGCTTGGTCCGGCGCCCCTCACCTGCCAAAGAAATGCCAGTGGGCAACTTCACCTCGATACCCCACGGCAAGCCACTTTGCCAGCCCGCACGGGCCAAGAAGTTGGCGGTCGAGCCCAGCGCGTCCACACTGCTGTCCATCAGGTCGGCGCGGCCGTCGCCGTCAAAGTCCACCGCCAGGCGCTCAAAAGTGGTGGGCATGAATTGGGTGTGGCCAAACGCCCCCGCCCATGATCCGACCAAGCGCTCAGGTGCAATGTGGCCAGCCTGCAAAATACGCAGCACCGCGAAAAATTCGCCCTGAAAAAAACTTTGCCGCCGCCCATGACACGACAAGGTGCCCAAGGCCTGCACCAGCGGGTACTTGCCAAAGGTCTGGCCAAAATTGCTCTCCACGCCCCACACCGCCACCACCGTGGCCGGGTCCACGCCAAAGCGTTGCTCGGCACGCACCAGGGCTGGGCGCTGCTCTGACAGGCGCGCTGCACCATCGGCCACTCGCTCATCGTCCACCAAGGCCGACATGTAGTCCCAAATGGCGGTGCGAAATTCAGGCTGGAAGTTTAACTTTTCGATCACACTGAAATCGGCCTGCAGTCCCGCCGTGTGGCGCGCCCAGGTTGCATCGGTGACCTTGCCCGTGCGCGCTGCGGGAAGCAACTTGGCCATGCAGGCCGACAAATCGGTGCTTTGCGCCCAGGCGCTTGGGACCATCAGACAAGCGCCCAACAAGGTGCATGAGAAGACAAACCGCAAAGCCTCTGAAGCAATGGTGATGGTCCTATTTTTCATGCGCGCACTCCTGAACCAGTGGACTGATGGCCCATGTCGCGGCTGTTGCGGTCATCTTTTTGAATGGCATGTGGGGCAAAAAAGCGCTCTCTGAGGTGGTGGATCGGCCTGTCTGACCACAAGGGAATGTACAGCGAATGGTGGCGTTTTTTTCTTCGTACACCGCGTTCAACGGCTCCAGCCATACAACCAAGGCACATCCATCAAGCGCTCACCCAGTAACCGCATGGACCAATCGCGCCCCACGGCTACAGCGCCCTGGGCATGGAAAATCTGGCCGTTGCGGATCGCCCGGGCTTGCACCCGTGCATTGCGCGCCCAACGCTGTGCTGCATAGGCCTGTAACTGCGCAGCCACGGGTTGGCCTTCCTGTACAAGGCACTGGGCCAGCACCTGCGCATCCTCGATCGCCATGCCTGCACCCTGGGCCAGATAGGGTCGCATCGGGTGTGCGGCATCGCCCAACAGTGCCACACAGCCTTGTGCCATTTGCCCGGCAGCAGCGATGGGCGCACGGTCGTGCAGCGCCCAAAGCCGCCAAGCCGGAACCGCCGCCAGGCGCTCCTGCAGGTCTTTGCCAATCGCGCCGGAATCACCGCCCATGGCCTGCAGCAAAGCCTGGACGTGCCCGGCCTGGTCCCAACTCTGGGCTTGCTCGGGCTTGCGGCCATGCACGATGGCGACCAGATTGAGCCACTGCCCGCTGCACACCGGGTAATGCACCACATGCAGGCGCGGCCCCATCCAGACGGTGACCTGGTCTGTGCGCAAATGCGCAGGTAAATCGGCCTGCGCCACCAAGGCCCGGTAGGCCAGATGCCCGGTAAAGCGCGCCGGTTCATCGGCCAACATTTGCTGGCGCACCGCGCTCCACACGCCATCGGCACCGATCAGGGCGTGGGCTTGCAAGCTGTCGCCTTCAGCGGTGTGTACATCCAGCCCCTGCGCCGTTTCGCGCCACCCCTGAACGGACTGTCCCAGTTGCAAATCGGCACCCGCAGCAAGCGCAGCCTGGTGCAGCAGCCCGTGCAAATCGGCGCGGTGCACTGTGGCGTAAGGCCCCCCATAAAGCGCCTTTGCCCGCTCGCCCAGGCGCAAGGTGCCCAGCACTTGGCCGGTTTTCGCATCGCGGGTTTGCAATTGCCCGGGGAAAGCCGCCACCTGCGCCAGCGCATCGCCCAAGCCCCAAGCCTGCAGGATGCGCGTGACGTTGGGGCCAAGCTGAATCCCCGCGCCCACCTCACTGAACTGCGCGGCACGCTCCAGCAGTTGCACGGACAGTCCTTGGCGCGTGCAAGCCAACGCAGCCGCCAGCCCGCCAATGCCGCCGCCTGCGATCAACACCCTTTTGCGAGCCATGTTTGTCATGTCGGGATTGTGCACGGCAAGCCTAGTCGGGACCACAGCGCCAAACACGACACTCGCTTGAGCTTCAACAAGGCGACTCGCCCATCAACACCGGCAAACCCTGCACCGCAGAAAAATCCCGGTCGTGCGTGACCAAGGCGGCCACCCCGGTATCAAGCGCCGTGGCAAGTTGCACCGCATCGGGCAGTTTGAGGTGGTATTGCACACGCAGCTGAGCCGCCAGACTCGCCACAGTCGCAGACAAAGGCAGCACTTGGTAAGCACCCAAAGCCGTTTCGTAGCGTTTGGCCAAAGCGGTTTGGCCCGCCCGAAAAGGGCCAGTCAGCACTTCGGCCAAGGTGATGGTGCTCAAGGCGAGTTGAATTTGGCCTCTTTCGGCCGCCTCAAACAAGCCCAAAAAACGAGGTGCGAAGTCGGCATGGTCTTCGAGCAGGTAAATCCAAGGTGCGGTGTCCACCAACACTGTCGCACCCTCGCTCAATCCGCCCCAAAGGGAAGCCGAGGCACGTGCTTTGGCCACCACCCCTCAAGCCCACTCGTCACGCAGTTGCGCCACCGAGGCCGCTGCGCCATCCGGCCACAAGCCCCGCCCTGTGCCTCGCAAGGCCAAAACACCGCTTTGCCGCAAAGAGCGCGCCTGTTGGTCACGCCACTGGTCTACAGGTATTACCACTGCCACCGGCTTGCCGTGGCGCGTGATCACGCTGGTGTAGCCCGCCACCGCCTCTGAGGCGATGAGCGGCAACTGTGCACGGGCTTGTTCGAGTCCGTATTGCGAGGCGTCTGACATGGCCAACTCCTTGATTTATGTACAGACTGTACAGAAATTACCAGGGTGTTGTCAATCATTGCGACTGAATACGGTCCGCTGTCCCCATTGGCTGCCACGCCAAAACCCAAGGCGGCGCCCACACCAAGGGTGGGCTTAACCGAGATCAGCGCCCATTCAAAGGGTAAGAAGGATCGTTGTAACCCGGCGTGGAAGGGTGCCCAGGCACCACCAGACTGTCTACCAACGCTTCGTCTTCGGCAGTGATCTCGACCTCCAGCGCTGCCGAATAGTCTTGCCACTGCGCCAGCGTACGAGGACCGGCAACGACCGCACTCACATGGCGATTGGCCAACACCCATGCTGTGGCGAAATGTGCCAGCGACACACCTTTGCGCTCACAGTGCTGTTTCAAGGTTTGCGCAATCTGCAATGACTCTGCCCGGAACTCGGTTTCCATGATGCGTTTGTCAGCTCTGGCAGCCCGTGTGCCTGCTGCCGGGGCTTGTCCCGGCGCATATTTTCCGGTCAGCACGCCGCGTGCAATGGGGCTGTAGGGCACCACACCCAAGCCGTAATGCGCACAGGCTTCCAGCACTTCCACCTCCGGCATGCGGTTAAGCAAGTTGTAATACGGCTGGCACACCACAGGCCCAGGCATGTTCATCTGGCGGGCCATGTTGACCATCTCGGCAATGCGCCACCCCCGGAAATTGGAGACACCCCAGTAGCGGATTTTTCCGTCTCGCAACAAGGCCTCAATGGCACGCAAAGGCTCTTCCAGATTCATGCCGTTGTAGTCACGGTGCAGGTAGTAAATATCGAGGTAATCAGTGTCCATGCGGCGCAGGCTGCCCTCGCAGGCGCGAATCATCCAGCTGCGCGAATAACCCTGGTGATTGGGCAAATCTGCCATCGGATTGCCGACCTTGCTGGCCAGCACCCATCGGTGACGTTGTCCGGTCATCAATTGCCCAAGAATCTCTTCGGACTTGCCCAAGGTGTAGACGTCGGCTGTATCGATGAAATTACAGCCCCGGGTCTGCGCATCGGCCAGGATGTCGCGCGCATCTTCGAGAGGGGTCTGGTCACCAAACATCATGGTGCCCAAGCACAAGCGGGAAACCTTCAATGAGCTTTTGCCCAGCATGGTGTATTTCATGAATGCCCTTTGAGACAAAGTGTTGGTTTGGCAAGGCTAAGCCAATTGCAAAACCCACGCTGTCACCTGTGCAGAACAAAAAAAGCCCCTGGGCCTTTCGGCGCGGGGGCTTTGGACAGGTTCAAGACCTGATCAGGCGGTCACGCCTTTCGCTTTTTCCACATACTCTTCGATCTGGTTGAAGTTCAGGTATTGGTAGATGGCTGCGCCGTCCTTGTTCACAATGCCCATGGCTTCGTGGTACTGGGCGACTGTGGGGATGTGCCCCAGCTTAGACGCAATCGCCGCCAACTCGGCCGAGGCCAAGTACACATTGGTGTTCTTGCCCAAACGGTTGGGGAAGTTGCGGGTACTGGTGGAGACCACGGTCGCGCCTTCACGCACTTGCGCCTGGTTGCCCATGCACAGTGAGCAGCCAGGCATCTCGGTGCGGGCACCTGCTGCACCAAAGTTGGCGTAATGGCCTTCCTTGATCAACTCGCTCTCG
>CAIZSE010000062.1 GCA_903935585.1 uncultured Burkholderiales bacterium
GCCCATGGCCAAGTGGACATCGGGTGTGAAGGTCATCAACCAGCCCGCCAATGCCGACGAAGCCTGGATCGTGGAGACCGTGCGCAAGTTCGCCGACAAGTCCGGCATCGGCATGCCCGAGGTCGGCATCTTTCCAGGCGACCCCAACGCCTTTGCCACGGGCGCTTTCCGCGACTCGGCCCTGGTGGCGGTGTCAACCGGCTTGCTGCAAAACATGACCCACGAGGAAATCGAAGCGGTCATTGGTCACGAAATTGCGCACATTGCCAACGGCGACATGATCACCATGACCCTGATTCAGGGTGTGATGAACACCTTTGTGGTGTTCATTTCCCGCGTGGTGGGTTACGCCGTGGACAGCTTTTTGCGCAAGGGCGACAGCGAAAACACAGGCCCTGGCATCGGCTATTACGTGACCACCATCGTGATGGACATTTTGTTGGGCTTTGTGGCCGCCATCATCGTGGCCTGGTTCAGCCGCCAGCGCGAGTTTCGTGCCGACGCAGGTGCTGCAAAGCTCATGGGGCGCAAGCAACCCATGATCAATGCGCTGGCTCGCCTGGGTGGCGTGCACACCGCCGAGTTGCCCAAGAGCATGGCCGCCATGGGCATTGCCGGTGGCATCGGGCAGTTGTTCAGCACCCACCCCCCCATTGAAGAACGCATTGCCGCGCTTCAGGCCAGCGCGCAATAAGCAGTCAATAAGCAGGCCATCAGGCCCCTCAAGCCAAGTCAGGACAAGCCAAGGCCCCGCTGGACGGGGCCTTTTTACTGGTTGCGCTGGACCTTGATGGACCGCCTATTTCAGCGTGAGGGCTGGCCTTTCACTGCGCTGATCTGAAATTAAGGCAAGGCGTAACCCAAGCGACTGGTGATCAGGGTGGCCCCACTTAAGATGAACGCGTGACCGATCACCTCCTATCCGGGCTTGCATGAAACCGCGCAAGCCCTTTTTCTTTTCGCAGCGTCAATGGGCGCTTGCGCACCGACGCAATCTGCGCACCTTTGCCGCCTGGCCTGCAGCCGTGCAAGGCATGGTCTGGATGGTCCTGGGGGGCCTGCTTTTTTCTTTGCTGAACGCCGTGGCCCGCGAACTGACTTTGCATCTGGATGTTTACCAGTCGCAGTTCTTGCGCTATGTGTTTGGCCTGCTGGTGATCCTGCCCTGGGTGTTTCGGGACGGTTGGCGCACATACATGCCCGTCAACATGGCCGGGCAGTTCTGGCGTGGTGGCGTGCACACCCTGGGCCTGATTTTGTGGTTCACCGCCTTGCCAAAAATCCCCTTGGCCGACATGACGGCCATCGGCTTCACTGGCCCGATTTTCATCATGATCGGGGCCGCCTGGTTTTTGGGTGAGCCCATGCGCAAAGACCGCTGGATCGCTGCTGTGATTGGTTTTGCTGGCGTGCTGGTGGTGGTTTTGCCCAAGATGTCGGGCGATGGGGGCTGGTACAACCTGGTCATGCTGGCCTCGTCGCCCGTGTTTGCCGCCTCGTTTCTGATCACCAAAGCCCTGACCCGTTACGAAAAACCCGGCGTCATCGTGCTGTGGCAAGCCCTCACGGTCTCTGTGCTCAGCCTGCCCATGGCCTTGCCCAATTGGCAAATGCCCACCACCATGCAATGGATCGGTTTTGCCGCCACGGGGGTGCTGGGCACGTTGGCCCACTATTGCCTGACGCGGGCCTTTGCCATGGCCGATATTTCGGCCACCCAGTCGCTGCGCTTTTTGGACTTGGTCTGGGCTTCCCTGCTGGGTTGGCTGGTGTTTGCCGATGTGCCCAGCCAGTCGACCTGGTTGGGCGCATTTGTGATTTTGTGGGCCACCGTGTGGATTGCCCGCCGCGAAGGCCGGAGAAAGATCCCCGCGCCCGATTGACAGGGTATATTGCCGCGTCAACACCGGGAGTTTTCGTGATCGATATCGAGCCATTGCGCTTTGCATGGACCCAGGGGGGCGCCGACGTGCTGGTGCTCGGGCGTTTGCACCTGGAGCCAGGCCAAACCGTTTTTTTGCATGGTCCCAGCGGCTGTGGCAAAAGCACCTTGCTCGGGCTTTTGGCTGGCGTTTTGTCGCCCCGGCAGGGTCGCGTGTCTTTGCTGGGGCAAGACTGGGCGGCGTTGCGCGCGGGTCAGCGCGATGCCTTTCGGGCCGACCATGTGGGGGTGATTTTTCAGCAGTTCAATCTGCTGCCTTACATGAGCGTGCTGGACAACGTGACACTGCCTTGCCGGTTTTCGGCCTTGCGGCTGCAGCGCTGCAAGCCCGCAGGGGGGCCGCAGGCATCGGCGCAAAGCTGGCTGCAACGCATGGGCTTGTCCGCCGATCTGTGGCTGCGTCGGGCCGATGCTTTGTCGGTGGGTCAGCAGCAGCGCGTGGCCGCCGCCCGCGCCCTGATCGGGCAACCCGAATTGATTTTGGCGGACGAGCCCACCTCGGCGCTGGACGCCGCCTTGCGCCGCGACTTCATGGACCTTTTGTTGCAGGCTGCACGCGATGCCGGCAGCACCCTGGTGTGCGTCAGCCACGACGAGCAGCAAGCTGCGCGCTTTGATGTGCAATGGTCTCTGCCTGCATTGCAAACCGCAGGGGGCCTCGCATGAACAGCTTGATGGGCATCGCCCGCCGAAGTGCCTGGAACCGGCGCAGCACCCTGGTTTGGGTGGTGGTGTCGCTGGCGCTGGCCACCGCTTTGCTTTGGACGCTGGAGCGTTTGCGGCACGACATTCGCACCAGTTTTTCACAATCGGTCAGTGGCGTTGATTTGATCGTGGGCGCTCGCAGCAGCCCGGTGCAGCTGATGCTGTTTTCGGTGTTTCACCTGGGCAGCGTCCCGCAAACCATGTCGATGGACAGCGTGCGCGCCCTGTCGCAACACCGCTCGGTGTCGTGGGTGGTGCCCTTGAGCCTGGGCGATTCGCACCGTGGCTTTCCGGTGCTGGGCACCACACCCAATTATTTCCAGCACTTTGCCTACGGCGACAAGCAGCCACTGCAGTTGCAGCAAGGCCAGGTGTTTGCAGGCACGCTGGATGGTTTGTACGAAGCGGTGATCGGCGCCGAGGTGGCGCGCCAATGGGGCTACGGCCTGGGGCAAAACATCACCTTGGCGCATGGCCTGCACGACCACGACCATGACCACGACCCGGCTCATGAAAACGCTGCAGACAAAGCCGATGACCATGCCGACAAGCCTTTCAAGGTGGTGGGCATTTTGGCGCCCACCGGCACGCCCGTTGACCGCACCGTGCATGTGAGCCTGCAGGCCCTGGAAGCCCTGCACCTCGACTGGGCCGGGGGCACGCCTTTGCCGGGCGGTCAGATTCCCGCCGACATGGCGCGCAAGTTCAACCTGGAGCCCGAAGAAGTCACAGCCGCTTTGGTCGGCCTCAAGAGCCGTGCAGCGGTGTTCAATGTGCAGCGCTTTGTGAATGTTTACGAGGCCGAAGCCCTGATGGGGGTGATGCCGGGTGTGGCCTTGGGCGAGTTGTGGTCGGTGCTGGGCATGGGCGAAAACGCCTTGCTGGCCGTGTCTGCTTTGGTGGCTTTGGTCAGCGTGGTCTCGCTCATGGCGGTGGTGCTGGCGGGCTTGAATGAGCGCCGACGCGAACTGGCGGTGCTGCGCGCGGTGGGGGCAGGGCCGCGCCACGTGCTGGGCCTGCTGACCTTAGAGGGTTTGTGGGTCACAAGCGCAGGGGTGTTCGCAGGCCTGTTGCTGGCCCAAGGCGGCATGCTGCTGGCCACGCCCTGGCTGCAAAACGCCCTGGGCATTCGTTTGCAGATGGCGGCGCCTTTGCCCTCGCAACTGGCTTTGGCGGGGTGTGTGTTGCTGGCGGGCATGTTGGCCAGCCTGGGGCCTGCCTGGCGGGCTTACCGCCTGTCTTTGGCCGATGGCCTGTCGCCGCGTGTTTGAATTCAAAGTAAAGGAGTCGGCCATGAGAAAACCACAGCGATTCGGTGTTGGCTTGTGCATTTTGAGCGGGCTGATTGCAGGGCACGCCACGGCGCAAAGCCTGCGTGACACCGTGCGAGAAACCGTGCCGCAAGTGCAGCCGGCCTTGTCGGCAGGGCCTGCACCCCAAGGCGCTGGCCTGCCCGGTCCAACCCGTACCATTGGCTGGGAGCAGCTGATTCCTGCGGGATGGGACCCTTACAAAGACCTCAAGGCGCTGAACCTGGATGGCTTGAAAGACAACGACCCCAAGGCCGATGAGGCGCTCAAAAAAATGCGCCAGATGTGGGACAACGCCCCCATCAACCCGATGATTTTGGGCCAGAGCGTGCGCCTGCCGGGCTTCATGGTTCCCCTGGAAGACCTGCCTGAAGGCACCAAAGAGTTTTTGCTGGTGCCCTACTTTGGCGCCTGCGTGCATTCACCGCCGCCCCCGGCCAACCAGATCGTGCATGTGGTGCTCGACAAACCCATCAAGCGCTTTCGCCTCATGGACACCCTGTGGGTGACAGGCGCCTTGAGTGCGACCAAGACCGACTCGCACATGGGCGTGGCCAGTTACCGGCTGGATGCCAAGCTGGTGGCGCCGTTCACAGAGAAAAAATAAGCGGTCAACCCGCTGAAGGTTCAACCCGCAGAAGCTTCATCCCGCAAGGTGTCAATCCGGGTTGGACACGCCTGATGCGACATGGCCAGAAGGTACATGGCGCGCTGCCGACTCGATGTGCCCGGTCTGGTCGTCAAAGAAAAAGTCGGGCTCGAATTCGCGCAGAAACTCGCCCTTGGGCAGGCCGCCCAAAAACATGGCTTCGTCCACTTCGATGTTCCAGTCCATCAGCGTGCGGATGGCGCGCTCGTGGGCGGGGGCACTGCGGGCCGTGACCAGGGCGGTGCGAATTCGCATGGCGGGCGTGCCTTCTTGCTGCAACCGTTGCAGGGCGGCCAGCAAAGGCTTGAAGGGGCCCGCCAACAAAGGTTGCCCGGCTTTGTCACGCTCGTGCGCCTGAAAAGCCGACAAACCTTCGGCCTGGAAAACACGTTCGGCTTCGTCTGAAAACAGCACGGCATCGCCGTCAAAGGCAATGCGCACTTCGTTCGGGTGCGCCTCGGAGGCCAGGGCCGAATGCGGGTAGACCTGTGCAGCAGGAACCCCTGCGCCCAGTGCAGCCCGCACATCCGACAAATGGGCGGACAAAAACAGGTTGGCATTCAGGGGCTTGAGGTAACGCCAAGGCGGCTGGCCCCGCGTGAAGCTGCCGCGCTGGATGGCCAGACCGTAGTGCTGCGCCGAACGAAACACCCGCATGCCCGAGACCGGGTCGTTGCGCGAGAGGATGACCACCTCCACCCGCTGTGCATCCGCATCGTTGAAGGCCAACAACTTGCGCACCAGAGAAAACGCCACGCCGGGTTTGGCGGGTGCTTCCAGCCGGTCAAGTTGGAGCTTCATGTAAGCCCGGTCATCGCCTTGCTCGAACAGACGATTTTCTTCTTCAAAGTCGAACAAAGCCCGCGATGAAATCGCAACAACCAACTGACCTTCGAGGGATGCGGGCATGGGGGGGCTCTTTCTTAAGTTGGCAACTGCACGGATCTTCTGGACGGGTCACTTGACCCACTGGTTGAGTTCCATGATCGGCATCAGCACCGCCAGCACGATCAGCATGACCATGCCGCCCATGGCGACGATCAGCAAGGGCTCGAGCACGGTGGCCAGAGCCATGGCGCGGCGTTGCACTTCAGAAGACAGTTGCGTGGCGGCCCGTTGCAGCATGACGGGCAGCTGCCCCGTTTGTTCGCCCAGGCGGGCAAACATCGACAGCAGACCCGGAAAGCGCGCGTTTTGGGCCAGTGCGGTGCCCAGCGGTGCGCCTTCGCGCACGCGCACCAGGGCTTCCAGTGCATCGGCCCGAAGCGCCTGGTTGGACAAGGTGTCTGCCGCCGCCTGCAAGGCTTTGAGGATGGGTACACCTGCTGCGGTGAGCATGGCCAGGGTGGAGGCAAAGCGCGCGCTGTTGTAGCCTCGCGCCAATCGACCGATCAAGGGCAGTTGCAGCCAGGCGGCGTCAAAGCGCAGACGCAGGGCGTCTTGCCGCAAGGCCAGTCTGCCGCCGATCACGCCGGCTGCACCGAGCAAAAGCATGGCCCAACCCCACGTTCGCACAAAGTCGCTGATGGTCAGCATGGCCACGGTCAAAAGGGGCAGTTGGCGTTTGGAGCCTGCAAAAACACCCGCCACCTGCGGCACCACCGACGTCACCAAAAAAATCACGATCGCCAGCGCCACCAGGCTCACGATGGCCGGGTACAGCGAGGCCGACAGCAGTTTGGAGCGCAGCACTTGCTGGTCTTCCAGGTCATTGGCCAATTGGTTCAGCACATCGCCCAAGTGGCCGCTTTCTTCGCCAGCAGCGATCACGGCCCGGTCAATGGCTGGAAACTCGCCTGGGTGAAGCCCCAAGGCACGACCGAGGCTGCTGCCCGAATTCACTTCGGCCCGAATGGCCGCCATGAGCTGGCGCTGTTTGTCGTGTTCGGATTCTTCTGCCAATGCAGTCAGTGCGCGTTCGATCGGCAAGCCGCTGCTCACAAGGCCAGCCAATTGGCGTGTCCAGACGGCGCGCTGGCTGCTGCTGAAAGCGCGGCTGTTGCCGATGGGCCGCTGCCACCAGGGCAACAGCTTTTCACCTGTACCAGAGGCAATGGCTTCCACCACCAGGGGCACCAGGGATTGCGAGCGCAGTTGCGTCCTGGCCGACTTCAGGCTGTCGGCTTCGACCACACCCTTGCGCGTGGTGCCATCGGCTTGCAGTGCTTCAAAACGGTAGGCAGGCATGTTGGCTAATTAGTGGCTGAAATAAATAACGCCCAATTGGCCGCCAAAGCCTTGTGGGTCTCTCACAGGTCTGGTGGGCGAGATCAGGCGGCTGGTGCTGAGTTGACTGTAAAAGGCCCACTTGGGCGACCAGCGTTGCCGGTAAGTGATTTGCGCCCCCCAGACCCCCAGCCCCGCACCCTGGCGCAGTGCCGAGCCTTCATCGCGGGCAGCTTCGGTTTGCCAATGGGGGGCTGTGGCCCAGGTGGTGTAGGCGCTCAGCAGCAAGGCACTCTTGTCGTCCAGGGGTTTGCGATAGGTCAGCGTGGGCGACAAGGTGGTGCCATCACCACGTTTGAGCAGGTCTTGTGTCATGTTCAGGCCCAAAATCCAGCGCCTGTTCAGGCTGTAATCCAGTGATGCCTTGACGCGCAGTGTCTTGCGCCCTGACCGGAAAGCATCGAATGTGGCGTCTTGGTCCAGGTTGAGCAAACTGGCAGACAAGGCGGTTTGCCATCGGCTGTCTTTCATCCAGTCGTACGTCAGGCTGTTGTCTTGAAGCGCCCGGCCAAATTGAGGCCAGGTCTGGCTGTCGACGGCGCCCATGCGCCAGCGACCGTAGCGCAGGCCAAAGCTGGGGGTTAACTCAAACCCATTGATGCGGCGCAGGTCACCGATGTCCAGTTTGGCCCCCAGGCTGTAGGCCCAGGGTGACGGATTGCTGTTTGTCTCTGTGTTTTCAGCAGAAGGGGCTTCTTGCGACCAAGCCATTCCAGCGCCCAAAGTGCTGCTGCCCAGCACGAAGCAGATGGCCAGAGAATATTGGCGCATTTGTGGTGCAGTCACTCCCGCCCTGCGAGTTGGTCGGGAGGCGCTGTGCGTGACTGCTGTGGCATTCATGGCATGCCTTGCGCTCAGTCGCGCGTGACGCGCAACAGCTCTTCGGCACTGGTGATGCCCGCATCCACCAGGCGTTGCCCATCCTGGCGCATCAGCACCATGCCTTGCTGCAAGGCCGTTGCACGCAGTTCGGATTCTGCGGCGCGGTTGTGGATTTGGGCACGTATCTCGTCACTGGCCACCAGCAATTCAAAAATGCCCGTGCGCCCTGCGTAGCCGGTCTGGCCGCAAGCCTCGCAGCCTGCGCCGTGGCATGTGTTGCAGCGTTTGCGCACCAGGCGCTGTGCCAACACGCCGAGCAAAGACGAGCTCAGCAAAAATGGCTCGACCCCCATGTCGGTCAGCCGGGTGACTGCGCTGGCGGCATCGTTGGTGTGCAGCGTGGCCAGCACCAGGTGGCCGGTGAGCGAGGCCTGAATGGCAATTTGTGCGGTTTCAAAATCCCGGATTTCACCGATCATGATGACATCGGGGTCTTGCCGCAGGATGGCGCGCAAGGCTTTGGCAAAACTCAGGTCGATCTTGGCGTTCACCTGGGTCTGGCCCACGCCTGAGAGTTCGTATTCGATCGGGTCTTCCACCGTCATGATGTTGTTGCGTGTGGCGTCCAGGCGCTGCAATGCCGCATACAGGCTGGTGGTCTTGCCGGAGCCTGTAGGGCCCGTCACCAGCAAGATGCCGTGCGGCTGGCCGATCAACTGGTCTACCTGCTGCAGCACCTGGCCTTGCATGCCCACGGCCTCAAGCGTTAGACGGGCTTCGCTCTTGTCGAGCAGGCGCAGCACAGCGCGTTCGCCGTGGGCGCTGGGCAGGGTGGAGACCCGTACATCGACCGCACGGCTGCCCAGGCGAAGGCTGATGCGTCCGTCTTGCGGGAGTCGTTTTTCGGCAATGTCGAGTTCGGCCATGATTTTCAGGCGCGAAATGAGTGCAGCGTGCAGCGCCCGGTTGGGTTGTACCACCTCGCGCAGCGTGCCATCTATGCGAAAGCGCACACTCGAATGGCGCTCATAAGGCTCGATGTGGATGTCGCTGGCCCCGTCACGGGCAGCCTGCGTGAGCAAGGCGTTGAGCATGCGGATGATGGGGGCGTCGTCGCTGGCTTCCAGCAGGTCTTCCACCGCGGGCAGTTCCTGCATCATGCGCGACAGATCGGCTTCGGACTCGACCTCGTTCACCACGGCAGCGGCCGTCGACGAGCTGTTGGCCAGCCCGCCCGAGTAGGCCTGGTTGATGCGTTGCGCCAGTTCGGTGGAGGTGCTGTGCAGCATGAGCAAGCCCTGCGCAGCGAATTTTCGGGTCACTTCGGACAAGGCCGAGCGGTCGCTGTCTTCGCACAAGCTCAGGCACAGCCGCTGGCCATCGTCTTCCAGCAGCAGGCGGTGCGTGCGGGCAAAGGCATAGGGCAGGGGATAAAGCATGGGGCAGGCCGAATGGTCAGGGTTTGGCGGGCAGGGGCGTGGCAGGGGGCAACACCGCCGAGCCATTCATTGGCAAGGGGCCTGTTGCGGCGGGCTGGAAGCCTTGCTGGTTCATGCGCATTTGCTCATAGCGGCCCAAGGACAGGGCCTCAGTGGCCGCGCCGTCACGCACCACCACGGGCCGCAAGAACACCATCAGGTTGGTTTTTTTGCGACTGCGCGCTTCCGACTTGAACAGGTTGCCAAAAAAGGGCAGGTCGCCCAGGCCGGGCACCTTTTCCAGGCTGTTGGTGGTGTCGTCTTGCAGCAAGCCACCCAACACAACGATCGAGCCATCATCGACCAGCACGTTGGTTTCGATGGAGCGCTTGTTGGTGATCAGCCCGTCTTTCGAGCCGAAGGATTTGGCGTCGATGTTGCTCACTTCCTGGTAGACCTGCATTTTGATGGTGCCGTTTTCACTGATCTGCGGCCGCACCCTGAGAGTCAGGCCCACATCTTTGCGTTCAGTGGTGGTGAATGGGTTTGTGGTTCCAGCTGCCGCTGCCGCGTAAGAGCCCGTGACAAAAGGCACGTTTTGACCGATCACGATCTTGGCTTCTTCGTTGTCCAGGGTCAGCAAGTTGGGCGTGGACAACACGTTGGCATCGCCGTTGGATTGCAGAAAGCGGGCCAGTGCGCCCAAAGCCAGCGCGCCGTTGCGTTGCTGTCCCAGCGCCACATTCAGGCCGGTTGACGGGGTGTATTTGCCACTTTCTGCATTGGCGGCCAGCGCCAGCAGGTTGGCGCCACCCACACCGAAGTTGGTGCCCAGTATGCCCACGGTGCTGCCGTTGGTGCCGGTGCCGCTCAGCCACTGCACACCAAACTCGGCGACTTTGTCGGCGCTGACCTCGGCGATCAGGCTTTCCACAAAAACCTGTGCCCGGCGTTGGTCGAGCATGTCGATCACGGCGCGCAGTTGGCGGTATTGCGGCTCGGGTGCCGTGATGACGAGCGCGTTGGTGGCCGGGTCGGCCTGGATCTGACCCCCCGTAGAGGGTTGGGCGGCCGGGCTGCTTGCGCCAGGGGTGGTTTGGCCCGCACCAGGGGTTGTCGGACTGACCGACCCACTCGCCGGGTTGCTGCCCTGCGCCGTGATGGCGGCGCGCAGCGTGGTGGCCAGTTTGGTCGCGTCGGCATTTTTCAGATACACCACATGGATGTTGCCACTGGCTGCGCCAGCGCCTGTGGCACTGGGTTGGTCGAGTTGTTCGGCCAATGAACGCGTCAGTGCCAGGCGCGCCGGGTTGGCGGCACGCACGATCAGCGAGTTGGTGCGGGTCTCGGCCAGCACCGTGGTCTTGAACAAATTGTCGGTCTGGCCTTGCGCTGCCGGCGTGCCTGCTGCGGCACCCGATTCGATCAGCCGCTGCACCATGGGGGCCAGGTCAGCGGCAATGCCATGTTTCAGCCGAATGACCTCTACGCCGGTGGCATTGGCCACATCCAGTGCGGCAATGATGCGCCCCAGGCGCTGCAGGTTGTCGCCGTAGTCGGTGATCACCAGTGCATTGGTGCCGGGGTTCACGTTGATGGTGTTGTTGGGGCTGATGAGTGGGCGCAACACCGGCACCAGGTTGTTGGCGTTCTCGTGGTTCAGCCTGAAAATTTGCGTGACGATTTGGCCGCTGCTGGCGGGCACAGGCCCTGCGGACACCGCGCTGCTTTGCAGCTTGGCTTCGGCCTCGGGCAGCACGGTGTAAAGCCCGGCCGATTCGACCAAGGCAAAACCCTGGGTGCGCAGCTGTGCCGCAAACAGGCGCAGCGCTTGGGCCGGTGGCACCGGCAAGTTGCTGGACAGCGACATCGTGCCCTTGACCCGGGGGTCCACCACCACGTTGTAGCCCGACAAAGTGGCCAGTGTGCGGGCCACTGCATCGATTTCAGCATTGACAAAATTGAGCGTGACTGGCTCTTTGTGGCGTGCGTTCAACGCCGGGGGTTTGGCCACCGGGTCGTCTTTGGCAGCAGGTGTCTGGGCTTGCGCGACTGAGCCAGCCAGACACACGCAGGTCAGGGCGAACAGTCGCCAGCGAGCAGGCTTGGACAAAGGCTCGGACAGATGGGCGGGGAATGTGTTGGCGTGCATGGTGTGAATGGCGTGAAACAGGTGAGGCAGATGTTGGGGGCTCATCCCAGGGAAATCAGGCTGCGCGCGCCTTGGCGGCGGCCCAGGATGTTCAGCAAATTGTTCAGTGCCGGTTCGTGGCCTTCTTGCGCACTGGCTTCACCGGTAAAGCGCAGCCGCGCACCCACCCATTGGCCTTCCCCGCTGATGAGCAACGGCCCTTGCTGGGTGCTCAGTTGCAGGCTGGGGGTGGGCGTTCCCTCGGGTGTGCCGCGCAGTTGCAGTTGGTAGCTGCCAATGGGCTTGATGGGGCTCAGACGCGAGGACAGGTTTTGCACGTGCAACTCGGCCAGGCCTTTCATTTGCATTCGCCCTTGGGCCCATTGCAGTTGCAGGGATCGGGTCTGTAGTTGCAGTTGGCCATCGGGTTGCAGCGTGTTCCAGGGCGCCCCCAAACCGGTCAGCAAGGCAGCAGGCCATTGAGAGCTGTGGTCACTGGATTGAAGCTGCCAGGTGGACCAACCCGCTTGCACCTGCAAATTGGCGGCTTGGGCCATGCAGCAGTCGGCCAGCCAGCCCAATTGCAGGCCAGTCCAGCCGGGTTTCAGTGTCCAGTGCAGTCGGCCGGGCAGGGCTTGTGGGTCGCGGCTGCCCGTGCCGCCAGACAGCGCCAGTTGGGCCGAGCCTGCCCATACCGAGCCACGTGGATCGAGCCACTGCACCTGGCCCTGGCTGGCTTGTGCCACGCCCCAGGCCAGCCAGCGGGCGGGTGCCCAAATCAGGAGGGCCACGCCAATGCCCAGCAAGGCGCCCCATGCCGCATGGCCCCAGGCCGGCCGGGCACTTACTGCGCCAGTGCGGGCGCTCTTGTGATGGCTGGGCGTGGCACGAGCCAGCCGGGATTCAAGGGCGTTCATGGCAAGCGCAGCACCACGCTGCCTCGCAAAAGTACCGCGTTTGGGGCGGCTGTGTTGGGGGCGGTGTTGTTGATGGCCGTGTTGTTGTCTGGTTTGCTCTTGCCCTTGGGAAGAGCGGCGGCCGCATCCGGGCTGTGCTGCAGTTGCGCCTGGATGGGCAGGGCCAAAGCGCGTTCACGCGCCAGACTGAGCCAGCGTGCCACAGCCTCGGCTGGGGCGGCGTCCAGGCTCAGGGTGGCCCGATCGCCTTGCACGCTGATTTTGGCGCCCGCGCCCAACTCGGAGGTGCTTTTTTCGAGCCACTGAACCGATTCGTTGCGGCTGATCAGGGTCGATTTTTGCAGGCTTTTGGCTTGCGCCTGCAGCCTTTGCATGGTCTGGGTTTGCGAGTCGAGGCGGGCTTGCTGTGCGGGGGCTTCTTGCCAGGTGCGCAGTGCCGGTGCCAACGCCAGGCCCCACAAGCCGGCCAGCAGCAAGACCAGCGCACCCACACCCAACAGGCCTTTTTCGCGTGGGCTGCGTTGCCCCCAGGCTTGGTGCCAAGCCGTCTGCATCTGGTGCCAGGTGGATGGTGTGCTCATGGCTTGGCCTGTGCGCTGGGCGCAACCGTCATCAGCCAGGCGCTGCCCTCGGCGCGCCAACGGTAGCCGCTGTTGCCCAGCGTTTTTTGCAGGGTTTGTTGCTCCGCGCTACTGGGCTTGAAATCTTGCACGCGCAACTGACCGGGTTGATAAGTCCATTGGCGTGGCGCGGCCAGTCCGGGGGGCAGGGCTTGCCCCAGACTCCCCAGCATGGACTCCAGATCACTGGCCGTGAGTTGGCCCGAGGCTTGGCGCAGTCGCTCGACTTCTCGGGCCATTTGCAAAGGCGCATCGACCACCACCTGGGTTTGTGGAAAGGATTCGCGCAGCACGACGGTCCAGTTTTGTTGCTGGGTTTGCCAGTCGGCGCGTGTTTTCCAGGCCCAGGCATTGAGCCCGACCAACTGGCTGGCCAGCAACAGCCACAGGCCCCAACGTGTGGGGCGCCATGCGGGGTTGTGCCAAAAGGTGCTGACTGCGCGCTGCACGTTTTTGATTTGGCGCGAGCGGGCATTGGCGCGCAAGTCAAATTGCGCCAAATCCCAGTCAGAGGACATGGCCGCGAGCCAGTGCTGACCCGGGGCTATCAGGCGTGCTGCTTCACCCATAAATTCCGAGGTCAAAGCCACCACGCCCGGCTCGGCCTGGATGTCGGTGCTAAGTCGGTCTTCGGCCGTCAGGCCAAGTGCCTTGTCTGCGCTTTGCGAACGCAGCGCCTGCATGGGTTGCCCCCACACGCCACGTTCTGGGTGGGTCACCCACAGCCAGCCGGTGTCGGCTTCGCCCAAGCTGGTCACTTGCAGTTGTGCGGCAAACGCCAGGGCAGAAGAAGGGTTGAATTCGGGCACGATGCGATGCACCGTGAGCCCCGCCTGTTCCAGGGCCTGAATATGAGCGGTGAGCCAGTTGCGCGCACAGACGGCCACCCAGGGGTTTGGCGTGTCTTTCCAGCCGGGTTGCAGGGCCATGTGCAATTGCGCGGGGTCGTCCAGCAAACGGTCTTCCAGCAGGCCTTGCAAGGCCGATTGCAGTTTTGCGGAATGCGCTTGCAGCCCGGGCGGCAAGTCCACCCGGTGCCAGGAGATGGCCGTTGCAGGCAGCAAGGCCAGCACTTCGGTTTGCCGGTCTGCAGCGGGCAGCAAACTGGCCGCAGCCCATTGCATGGGCAGGCGTTTGGCATCTGGTTCAGTCTGAACCACCGCGTGGGGATACGACAGGGTGGGGCTGGGCAGGCCAAGTGGCAGTTGAATGATCAGGGTGCGCATGAACGACTCATTGTAGAGGTGAGTTCAGGCGCTGCATCGGGTTTCTGAACCGCCACACCATGCGCACCTGATTGCCGTCGCGGCGCACCAATGCGCGTTCTTGCTGCACCACATTGTCAATGCGCATGCGCCCTTGCACTTCAAAGAAGCGGCTCTGGACGCTGTGCTGTTTTTCGTCCAGTTGCCGACCCGCAGCGCCAAGCGCTTCACGGGCTGCGTCCAGGCTGGGCCAATGACCGCGCTGGCGCTGGTCAACCGCCTGGCGAGCCGAGGCCAGGTCCAGCCCGGGCAAGCTGGCTGACAGCACTTCGGCCGAGGCGGTGTTCAGGTTGACTGGTGTGGCCTCGGGCAGCACGGTGATGTGTTCCTGCAAGCTTGCCAGGGTGCGGGGGCTCAGCCCCAACCAAAGCAGTTGTGCAGTCTGCTGTGGCATCAATGCAGCGCTGGCTGTTGCTGTGGCGGGCTTTGCGGCAGCTTCTGCCGTGGCCTGCAGTTGCAGGGCCATGTTTTGCAGCTCGCTCAATGGCAGGTTGAGCCGCTCAAACAAGGCCGCAAACCGGGCCAGCGCCTTGGCGGAGACTTTGCCGTCTTCGATCAGGTTCATCACATTCATGCGCGATTGCGCATCGGTGATCTGGCCGGACAAAAAGACTTCGGAATCGCCTTCACGCCATTGCTGGTCTTGAGACAAAAAGGTGGACAGCTTGGACTCTTGCACGGGCAAGGCCCAGGGCTCACCCAAATGGTCAACACCCGCGCCTTGGGCCGAAACCGCATCCTCGCGTAAGATCAGTCGAGTCCAGTCCAGCGCGCCCGTCATCATCCAGCTGGTCTGGCTGCGGCCGCGTTCGGCGGTTTCGACCTCGACTTGCCGCCATTGTTGCCAAAGCGCCGCACTGGCCAGGGTGGTGACCAGCGCCACGGTGAGCATGGCCGTGAGCAAGGCGGCGCCGCGCTGAAGCCGTTGGATGGGGCGGGCTGTGCAAAGCGTCATGGCAACGCGCCTGACAAAGTGGGGCGCACCCAGTCCATGCTCAAGCTGCCAGCGCCTGATGGCCCTGGCGGCAAGGTCAACACCAGGCGAACGCCATCGGGTGTGGCGCCACTTTGCGTCGTGTTGCTGTCTGCGGTATTGCTGGTGCCTGCTGTCACGACATCGCTCGACAAGGGGTTGGTCCAGGCGCCACCCCGGTGCACAAACAATTGCCAACCCGCCAAGGGGTGAATCTGCACTTGCCCGGTGCGGGTGGCGTCGTTGGGTGTCTGGCTCCATTGCTGCGCCAGGTTCCAGGCGGTTTGCCAATCCTGGCGCTGCGTCAGCGGGGCCGATTGCCAGCGTTGCCAGTCGCCGCCACCAGGTCGACCAGAGTCGATGCGCCAAGTCCAGGCAACCACCCGCAAGCTGGGCGCGCCCATGGCACCAACACCAACACCGACACCGACACCGACACCAACACCGACACTGGAGGGCGGTGCATCTGCGCTACGACGTGTCAGGCGCAGCACTTTGCCGTCCCAGTTCCAGCTGGAGATGCCTTGCAATTCAGCCAGTTGGTCCAGGTCGGTTTGCCATTGGGCCAGACCTGCTTGCAAAGTGCGGATCTCGTCTGAGCGCGATTGCAAACTGCTTTGTGTGCGCAGCATGCCGTCCAGGCCGCGCCAGGACATCAGGGCCATCAAGGCCATCACGCTGATCGCCACCAGCACCTCGATCAGGGTGAAGCCTCGTGCTTGAAGGGCTGGGCGTGCGGGCATCAGTTGCGTCCCATCACGGTGGACAGCTGCAGCACGTAGTCCCCCTGGTCCAGCACCCGCGCATCGATCCGCCTGAAATTGGGGTTGGGGGTGGGCCGCACCGACACATCGACCTGCAGCAGTCGCCCGGCCTGCGTGCATTGGACCGTGGTGTTGCCCGTGTCGGGCAGTTGCCTGCGCAGTCGCAAGGCAATCAGTTCGTTTTCGGCGCAAATTTGTCCCAGCATGCTCACCGTCTGGCGCTCGGCATTGCGGCTGAGCGATCCGGTGGCTTTCAGTCCTGCCATCAGCGCAAGCGCCGTGATGCCGAGTGCAACAAGGACTTCAATCAAGGTGAAGCCACGCACTCTTATTGAGGCGCCGGATGGGCAACGGGCTTGGCGTGGGGGCATCAGTTGCCTCCTGTTGCTTCGAGCTTGGTTTGCACCTTGAAAGGCCGCAAGCCATCGGTGACCACCCACAGTTGCCGGGCTGACCGCGTGCTGCTCGACAAAGCGAGTGCCTGGGGTTCGATCAAGGGCTCGGGCCCCAAAACAATGGCTGTGCCTGCAGTAGCGCGGGTCGTTTTGTCGAGCCAGTTGCGTGGCAAGCCGGGCGGCGGCAAACCTTCAAACACGAAGCCTTGGGCGCCTTCAAGAGATTGTGTTCGCCAAACCACCGGCAGGCCACTGGCACGGGCTTGGGCGCGGCCGGTTTCAAGCAGGGCGGCCAGGCGTTGGGCATCACGTTCCAGGGCGCTGTCGGCGCTGTCTCGCAGGGCCATGCTCACGCCAGCCGTGGCCACCGCGATCAGGGCAAGCACCACCAAAAGCTCCAGCAAAGTGAAGCCGCTCGCCTGCGCGATGTGGCGTTTATTGCCAGCTGCCGATGTCCGCATTGTTGCCCTCGCCGCCGGCTTGACCGTCAGCACCAAAGGACAGCACATCCACCTCGCCCTTGATGCCGGGGTTCATGTATTGGTAAGCGCGGCCCCAGGGGTCATTGGGCAA
>CAIZSE010000063.1 GCA_903935585.1 uncultured Burkholderiales bacterium
CACCGGTTTTGCCACGGGCGAGGTGATGGGCGCTTGTGCATAGCCCAAGCCTTGAACCCGCAAACCCTGCTCTGAAAGATGGGCGGCTTTTTGGGGGCCGATGCCCTTGACGCGTTTCATCACATCCCGCCAGTCGCGAAAAGGACCCTGTTGACGCTCGGCCAGGATGTGCCGTGTCGTCGTCGGCCCCAGGCCATTCAGTCCATCCAGGTCAATTTCTGTGGCCTGGTTCAGGTCAATCTGGCCCCAAGCCATGCCCGCAAACAAGGTGGCGACCAAGGCCGACAAGGTTTTTTTCAACATGCTCATCCATCCCGGTGTTGTGCCTGCAGCGCTCTGCATTGGGGCACATTGTGGGTCGGGTGGTCAGATCAGGACAAGGGTTTGAGCCGCTGACTTGAAACAAGCTGTTTCATGCGCTTGTCAAAGTTCTTCGATGCGCCTTGGCGGATAGCTGTCCCAGGCCTGGCAGCCGGGGCAATGCCAGAAATGCTCTTTGGCTTCAAACCCGCAAGCTGCACAGCGGTAGCGGGCCAAAGGCCTGATGGCCTGCTCCAGTGCTTTTTGAACCGTGGCCGGCAATGGGTGCGCATCGCTGCTTTCCTGGGTCAGCCAACGGGTAGCAGCCATCAAGGAGGCCTGCTTGTCCAAATGTCTGAGGTAGCGTTTCGGCGATGCGGCAGCGCCCTCAGGCGTGCTCTCTTCAAGTGCAGTGATGGCTTCGAGCACATCAATGCAAGGCTGTTTTTCGTAGTGACTTTCCAGCAGCTGGATGGCCGGCTTGACCAAGGAAGCTGATTGCGCGGCCTTGGCCAAACTGGCCGCGGCCAGCGGAGCCGCCACATTGGCCTTTTCAAACAATACAGAAAGTGTCTCAAAAGCCTGTTGGGCCTGTCCTTGTGACAACTGCACCTGCCCGAGCAATATGCGCGGCCTGGCCGCTTCTGGCGTGGTCTGCACAGTAGCGGTCAGTATGAGCAGCGCCTTGACCGCATCGCCTTGCTGAATGGCTTCGCGGGCTTGTTCGCATTGGTAGTGGGCCATGCGGATGTCAAATTTGGCTTCACCCGAGTTTTCAAGCAGGCGCGCTACCCGCTCCGCTTCAGGCCATTCGCGCGAGCGCTCATAAATGGCCAGTCGGGCCAGACGCGCCTGGCCTTCGTAGGATGTGCCTTCGAGTTTGCGCAGTGCTTCTTCAGCACGGTCCAACAAGCCGGCTTTCAGGAAGTCAAGGGCCAGCCCGTGCTGGGCACGCTGCCGATCGGCGCTGCTCAAATCTGCCCGGGACAGCAGGTGTTCGTGCACGCGCACAGCGCGGTCGTATTCGCCCCTGCGGCGAAACAGGTTGCCCAGTGCAAAGTGCAACTCGGATGTGTCGGGGTCGTTTTGAACGGCTTCAATGAAAGCGTCAATGGCCTTGTCTTGCTGCTCATTGAGCAGGTAGTTCAAGCCTTTGAAGTAAGCACGCGGCGCTTGTCGGTTGGCGATGCGCATCTGGCGCAGGTCCAGCCGTGAAGCGATCCAGCCCAACGCGAAAGCAGCGGGAAGGCCCAACAAAATCCAGGTCAGGTCAAGTTCCATGGGGGGCCTGGGGCGCAGGAGTGGTTTCGGCCGTCAGGGGTTGCGTCATGCGCAGGGTCTGGCGGTGCCGCCACCATCTGGGCACCATGCCCAGCACCCCCACCACGACACCCAGGCTGAATGCACTGAGCACGACCAGGACGGTGGGCGCAGACCAAAACGTGCCAAAAAAGAAATTGACACGCGTTTCTTGCTGGTTATTCAGCGCAAAAGCGAACAGAGTAAAAAAGACAGCTGCTTTCAGTAGCCACTGAAGCAACCGAAGCAGACGTTTCATGAAAGACCTCGGAATCTGGTTTCATTCTAACGGGGGCTTATCCGGTCAGAAACGACCTCATGCACCGATCTGGGCAATGGGCACTTTGCTGAGTGATGGGCGCAACAAATCAGGCGTTGGCTTTCACCTTGCCCTTGACCTTGACTGGGCTGGCTGCGCTGGCATCCACGGCTTCGCGCAAGGCTTTGCCGGGTTTGAAATGGGGCACCCGTTTTTCCGGAATCTGCACGCTTTCACCCGATCGCGGGTTGCGGCCTACGCGCGGTGGACGGCGGTTGATGGAGAAGCTGCCAAAGCCACGGATCTCGATGCGGTGACCTTTGACCAGCGCGTCGCTCATGGCGTCCAGCACGGTCTTGACGGCCAGTTCGGCGTCACGGTGGGTCAGCTGTGCAAAGCGGGCGGCGAGTTCTTCCACCAGATCGGAGCGGGTCATGTGTCAACCTCGTTGTTGTTGCGGCTTGAAAGTGTCTGGCACCATTCTGAAAAAAGCCTGCCCCCATGACAGGGGCAGGCTTTTCAGACAGCAAGCGTCTTCAGATCCATCAGATCAGTTGTTGTCCAGCTTGGCACGCAACAAAGCGCCCAGGCTGGTGGTGCCAGCGTTTTCACGCGAAGACTGCTGTGACAAGGAAGCCATGGCTTCTTGTTGGTCCACGGCGTCCTTGGCTTTGATGGACAACTGGATGTTGCGGGTCTTGCGATCCACGTTCACCACCACGGCCGTCACTTCGTCGCCGACTTTCAGCACATGGCTGGCGTCTTCCACGCGGTC
>CAIZSE010000064.1 GCA_903935585.1 uncultured Burkholderiales bacterium
CACAATGCCGGCCTTGCTTTTAAATTGGTAAGAGACGTCTGCCCTGGGCAGATGCTCGCGTTCATTAACAATCAAACTCACTTTTTGTTTGCCAATGTCTTGCAGGCGCTGGTTTAATTCCCACGCGCCTGCAACTTGGCTCTTGTAGTCGGCAATCGCCTCCTTGACCACGGCCATGGTGCCAGCAGGCCCTACCTTGGCAATGATGGCGAGTTCGCTGCTCAGGTCTTCCTTTTTCGCCAAGCGCACTTTGATGCGCTCGTAGTAATCCACCGCAATCAAAGCGGCCTTCATTTTGGTGATGGCCGATTCCGCATAGCGTTCAAAGTACTGGGTGAGTAGGGCAGACATGATGGGTGCTGGTTTTTTAGTCGTGAGGGCAGGTCAAGGTTGATGTTTCTTCTGGAAGATTTAGGTTGACTGCTTACGCTGAGCTTTGAGGCGATTCTCAAAGTCATCCGTCAAGTCGGGGCTCTGTGCAATCAAGGGCATCACAAGACCTGTGCCCATTTGCACCAAATTCATGATGTTGTTGTTGGCCATCTGCGCGGTCATGATGGCTTTGATTTGCGCTGCTTCTGTGCTGGATTTTTCGTCCACAACCCCGGCAAATTGTTTGGCCTTCATCAATGGCGTCAAGTGGCTGTAGTGTTTGGTGATCATCAGCACGGAAGTGCCCATCTGTTCCGCCAAGTCATGAATGGGGATGCCTTCCAGCAAGCGCTGGGTGGCGTAGTAGTGGCGCAGGCTGTACAGGCTGCGTTCCTTGCCCGTGACAGGGCAGTTGAGCAGCTCAGAGTCCTCAAGCCACTGGCGGAATGGTTTGTTCCAGTTGTCGGGCACAGAGCCATCGCTCAGCCGGAACAGCAGCTTGGGGATGCGTTTCTTCAAAACTTCTTCCAGCGTCATGTCTGCCAAGTCCGGACTGAGCTGACGCAGGCGCTCTAGCAGCAGCCAACAGCTGTTGTGGGCTACAAAGTTACGCGCACCCCGTTTGCCGCGCTGTAGGCGGAAATGCAGCACGGGCTGCCCATCGCGAACTTCCACATCAATGTGCCGCCATTCCAAGAATTCAGCTTCAGTGCCAGGGCGCATGCCCGTAGCGGCCATGAAGGGCACATAGATGGCCAGCAGCTCGCGAATCATTCGGGTGCGTGCTGTGCGCCCATCAACCACGAAACTGTTGGCGAACTTCATCATGCTTTCCAGCTCTTCATGGCTGAACTCAGCACGGCGGTCACTCTCGACGCCAGTGTTCTTGGTCATGGGCCGCTCATAGGCCGTCATGTAGCCACGCTCAATGGCTTCATCAAAAATGACGTTCAAAGCGGCGTTGTGGTTGTTCTGCGCGCTGCCTGACAACTCTCTGCCGACCTTGTTGCGCCGCCACACATGAAACTCAGAGATGACGGCGGGCTTGATGCCATCCACGTTGTACTGGCCATAGAAGGGGATCAAGTACAGCTTGATGGCGGACACGTAGTCGCGGGCACTGGGCTTGGCTGTACCGGCTGTGATTTCAGCCTCCAGGCGGTGCAAGACAACTTCTGCCACTGGCTTGAACTTTTTGCTGAAGACAGGGCGACCTTCTTCATGGTCAAAGGTGGCCTTCATCCACATGCGTTCTGCAATGCGCGCGGCTTCCTTTGGATCAGCGGTATCTGTGCTCCGACGGAACCAAGTTTTCACTTTCTCCAGCTTGTAGTGGGCTTGCCACTTTTTGCTGTCCAAACGACGCACCAAGCGAATAAGCTCAGGCTTGACGATGATGGTTTCACTGGTAGGTACACGCATGACTGCACTTTACAGTCACTTTTATGGAAAAGCAATGAGTGGCGCGCTTAATATTCGTGTAATAACCGTGTAATTAATAAACCAAATAAAAACAACGAGGTAAGTCGTTGTTTTTAAAAGGGTTTTGGCTCCTCGACCTGGGCTCGAACCAGGGACCTACGGATTAACAGTCCGGCGCTCTACCGACTGAGCTATCGAGGAAAATATTCGGTTTGACTAGCAAGAAACTTGCCACGGGGGTGTCACCTGTATGGTGCTACTCCGCGCAGTAAGTGAAGGACTGATGTAACTGTCAGCCCTAACTTGCTAGACCCATATTGTAGCAAAGAAAATAGGGCTGTTTAGAGGCGAAGTGAAATTTTTTGACATGGCTGCAAGCGCGCATTGGGGCTGCATTGCGGCTCGCAGCGGCAGTGATTTCAGTGGTGTTGACTGCGTGAAAGAGCCGTCAAAAAGGGCGCAAGAAATGACGCGTTCGTTTGACTGACTTTGATGCCAAATGGTGCGCATGGAGTGTGGGTGCTGCAAAGGCGAGCGGGTAAAAGCTTGGGTGCTTGCACCAGCGCAGATGTCGGCAGTGGTGACTGCATGCACGAGCAGTCAATCAGTGCGCCAGAAAAGCCCCCTGCGTGTGACGGAGGTCAAAACCAAATGGAGCACGCGGAGAGCATGTGCGGTGTCAGCCCAACTGAGGTGTGTTCAGTCTAGCTGTGAGAGTTACATTATGTAACTGAGCAAAATTAGCTAGTGGCAGGCTAATTATTCGTGTAATGACCGTGTAATTGATATTTTAGGTTAAAAGTGTGCTGCAAGTCGTTGATTTAAAACGACATTTTTGTAGTAAAAATGGGGATTTGACTGATGCCGCGGACTTAACAGTCCGGCGCTCTACCGACTGAGCTATCGAGGAATAGCTTCGAATTATAGAGTGGTTTTTGGCCTGTTTTGAGAGGGGCCAGAGAATTTCCGCAAAATCGCTTGCAAGCCTTGGGCCGCTGCCTCCGGGTCGCTGGCGCCCGTGATGGCGCGCACCACCGCAATCGAGCCCACACCGCTTTGCATGACCACGGGCAGGCGCGATTCGTCAATGCCGCCGATGGCCACCAAGGTGTTGTGCTGCATGAGCTTGGCGTAGGCGTTCAAGCGGCCAGTGCCTTGTGGCGCTGTTTGCATGCGTTTGAGTGTGGTGGGAAACACCGCACCCAGCGCCAGGTAGCTGGGGCTGGCGGCATCGGCGCGCAGCATTTCGGCATACCCGTGCGTGCTCAGGCCCAGGCGCAGGCCGGCGCTGCGCAGCGTGTCTATGGGCGCGTCGTCCATGTCTTCTTGGCCCAGGTGCACGCCATAGGCCCCTTCGTCGATGGCGATTTGCCAGTGGTCGTTGATGAAGAGCAGGGCGTCGGTGCCGCGCACCGCTTGGACGGCCGCGCGCACTTCCTGCCGAATGGCATGGGTGTCTTCTGACTTGAAGCGCAGCTGCAAGGTGGGCACGCCCGCTTGGGCCATGCGCGCCACCCAGGCGGCATCGGGCAGCACTGCGTACAGGCCCAAGTTTTGGGGGCAGGCTGGAAAGGCGTTGGCTCTGGGCACGGGCAAGATGCCGAAGTCTTCGGGCTGGCAGGGCCAATCGGTCAGCGAGAACTGGCCTGTGCGCTGGGTCTGGGCAGTCCAGGCCGTGGCCACGCATTGGGCATCGTGCTCTACAAAACCCAACATGCGGCAGGCTTGCAAAACCCCTGCGTGCTCGGCGCTCAAAGTGGCGTCGCTGGCGTGTTGGGCTTGCTCGAAACCGATGGCCGTGCCTGCCAGCATGGCCGCGTGTTGTTGCGCCAGGGCCTGGGCGATGTCTTGTGCTGTGCTCATGCTTGGTGCCAAAAAGGTGTGCCCAGCACGGGGGTGCTGGCTTGGGCGCTGTCTTGCGCTTGCATGGCGCCCGACAAAAAGGCGGCTCTGCCCGCATTCACGGCATCTGCAAACGCACGGGCCATGCGGACCGGGTCTCTGGCCAGTGCCACGGCGGTGTTCAGCAGCACGGCATCGTAGCCCCACTCCATCACCTGGCATGCGTGCGAGGGCAAGCCCAAGCCTGCGTCCACGATCATCGGCACGTCTAGGCGCTCGCGCAGGGTGCGCAGCGCATGCGGATTGATGGGCCCTTTGCCCGTGCCGATGGGCGCGGCCCAGGGCATCACGGCCTGGCAACCCACGTCCACCAGGCGCTGGCACAGCACCAGGTCGTCGGTGGTGTAGGGCAACACCTTGAAGCCCGCCTTGATCAGCGTGCTGGCAACGGCCGGCAGGTTCAGGGTGTCGGGCTGCAAGGTGTAGTCGTCCCCAATCAGCTCCAGTTTGATCCAGTCGGTCTCGAACACTTCGCGGGCCATTTCTGCCGTGGTGATGGCCTCTTGCGCGCTGTGACACCCGGCGGTGTTGGGCAGCACCGGCACATGGGCCTGGCGCAGCAGGTTCCAGAAACTCTGTGAAGCCTCGCCGCCGCTGCCGGTTTGCCTGCGCAGCGAGGCCGTGAGCATGGCGGGTGTCGAGGTCTGGATCGCTTCCAGCAACACGGCGGGTGAGGGGTAGCGCGAGGTGCCGAGCATCAAACGGCTGTCAAAGCTTTCGCCATAAAGGGTCAAGGGGTCTTGGGTCAAGGGGTCTTGGGGCAAGGTGTTTGGGAGCAAGGTGTTTGGGGTCATGGGGGTTCAACCTCCGGTGATGGGGGCAATCAATTCGATCTGGTCGCCTGGCGCCAGTGTGTGCTGGGCGTATTGTCCGCGCGGCACAAACTGCAAATTGACCGCTGCGGCAAAAGGGGGCTGGATGGCGGCTTGCGCCACGGCATCGGCCAAGGTGGCGCCTTGTGCCAAGGTGTGCAGTGCTTGGTTGATCCGCACTTGGATGGTGTGCTTAGACATGGTCAAGTTTCAGGTTGAATTGTGTGGCCAGCGTGGTGGTTTGGTGTTGCACCCATTCCACCACCACGTCCAGCAAGGCGGGGGATATCAAAAAACCGTGGCGGTACAAGCCGTTGATCTGCAAGCAGCGCTCGCCCAGGTGCTGGATGGCAGGCAGGTTGTCGGCCAGTGTGGGGCGGGCCTGTGTGCTCACCTCCAGAATGCGCGCCTCGGCAAAGCCACTGTGCACGGTGTAGGCGGCGCTCAACAGCTCCAGTGTCGAGCGCACGCTGGCAGGCGACAGGTCTTCGGTTTCAATTTCGGTGGCCCCGATCACAAACACATGGTCTTGCTTGGGCGCGATGTAGATGGGGTAGCGCGGGTGAATCAAGCGGGTGGGGCGTTGCAGCGTGACCTCGGGGGCATGCAGGCGGATCACCTCGCCGCGCACGCCCCGCAGTTGCGGCCATTCGCTGCGCGCACCCAGGCCCCTGCAGTCAAAGACCCAGTCGGGCTGGCCTTTTTGTCCCGGCTGAAAATCTTCGGGTGCACGCGGGCTGTGCCAGCACATCTGAACTGCTTGCTGCTCAAGGCTGGCCAGCAAGGCGGCCAGCAACTGACGGTTGTCGAGCTGGGCCTCGTCTGGCAAATACAAAGCCTGGTTGAAACGCGACGCCAGCGCCGGCTCGCACACAGGCAAGCTGCTGGCGTCCAGCATTTGAGCCGCAGGCAGGCTGGGCAATTGCTGCTGGGTCTGCGCCAGAATGTCGGTGAAGCGCCTGGCCTCTGCCGCATCTTGTCGGTGCCACACCACCAGGGTGCCGTTTTGCTGGAAAAAAACGGGCGCCGGCAACCCCGCAATCAGCTCAGGCCAGCGCTTGAGTCCGTGTTGCCCCATGCGCACCACGGGCAACTCGGTGATGGCCGATTCGGCCAAAGGGGCCAGCATGGCGGCGGCCACGCGCGCGGCCGCACCTTGTGCATCGGGCCCCTGGGCTTCGTGCACCACGACCTGGTGGCCCAGTTGCGCCAAAGCATTGGCGAGCAAGCGGCCCATCAGGCCGGCGCCGAGCACCACACTCGAAACTTCTGCGCTCATGAAAAGATTTCCTGGGTGATTCGCGGATAATTTCGCGGATGACAAATACTGACCGTTACGCACGCGTGCTCACCATTGCCGGCTCTGACAGCGGGGGGGGTGCCGGCATTCAGGCCGACCTGAAAACCTTTGCCGCA
>CAIZSE010000065.1 GCA_903935585.1 uncultured Burkholderiales bacterium
CGTTTATTGCCAGCTGCCGATGTCCGCATTGTTGCCCTCGCCGCCGGCTTGACCGTCAGCACCAAAGGACAGCACATCCACCTCGCCCTTGATGCCGGGGTTCATGTATTGGTAAGCGCGGCCCCAGGGGTCATTGGGCAACTTGTCCAGATAGGGCTTCCAGTTGCCTGGCACGGGTTCGGTGGCGGGCTTGAGGATCAGCGCGTTCAGGCCTTGTTCTGCCGAGGGAAAGCGCTGGTTGTCCAGTTTGTAGAGTTTGAGTGCCTGCATCAGGTTGCCCACATCGGTGCGGGCCGCGGTGATGCGGGCGTCGTCTGCACGGCCCAGCACGTTGGGCACGATGAGCGCGGCCAGCACCCCGATGATGGCCAGCACCACCATGAGTTCGATCAGGGTAAAGCCGCGTTGGCGACGGGTTGGGGCATGGGCTTTGGTTTGCATGGGGTCGATCATAATCTGCACATGAAAAGCACAGCCACCTTGAAAACAAGCCACTGGTCTAGCGGGCTGGCCGCCTGTGCCTGGGCCCTGGCTGCGGCCGGCGCGGTGTATTGGGGCTTGCAATTGACGTCGCCGCAGACCGTTCAGTCGGCCACCAGCCTTTCCACGGCGCCTGAACGGCAGCCAGAAGTCGCCCCGGCCATCGCCCGAGCCTTGGGCCAAATGGCCGCCCAGGAAGGGCCAAAGGCCCAAACCAACAGCCAGTTCAAGCTGCTGGGCGTCATTGCCTCAAGCTCTGGCCAGGGCAGCGCCCTGATCGCCACCGATGGCCAGCCGCCCAAAGCCTACCGCGTAGGCCAAGCCGTGCAAGATGGTTTGACCCTGGTGTCCCTGACCGCCAGACAGGCCAGGCTCCAGTCATCCAGCGCCGATGTGCTGCTGGAGTTGCCAAATCCGGACAAACCATAAGCAGTTCAGGCTTTTGTTGGTTTTGTCGTATTGGGGTAACTACTGATGGTTATGCTATTTCAAAAATTAGATTTGAGGCGCAAAATTACCGATCAGTAATTTTTTGACCGAATGATTTCTCATGTTGAAAAAAATAGCAAGAATGTTTTTGCTGCCCGCTGCGGCGGCGGTTTTGGTGGCTTGTGGGGGAGGGGGCGGCACTCCCTTGACGGTTTTGAGCGGCACGGCAGCTACGGGAGCCCCCATTGCCAACGCAAAGGTTTACGTTCTAGACAGTTTAGGACGGGCTCCTGCAGGTCAGGATGAGTCCACCTCCACGGCGCTTGTGACGACCGATGCCAACGGGCAATACACGCTCACATCCTCCATGCTCAGTGGGTTGACGGGGCCCTTCATGGTCCGGGTTGTAGGACAGATGTTGACCGAGTCTGGCGACATGGGGCCTGCGGTATTTCATGCAGTGACGTCAGGTTCTGGTTCCACTACAGTCAACGTAACGCCATTGACAGAAGCGCATGCAGCTTTGACGCTGGGCGCACAGCCTTCTTTGGCCTATGGCAGCAGTTCTGCCTTGCAAGCGGTCACACCTACCAGATTGGCAGAGGCAAATACAAGTTTATTAGGTGCTTTATCCAGCGTTGCTGACTTCAGTGCCAACCCAAATTTCGTATCAGACCCATTGGATGCAACTCCTGGCGCAGCCAACGCGGGTAACGCTCGCAAGCATGATGCGACCTTGGATCAGCTGTCTGTTTCTGTGTCAAACGGCAAAATTGTTTTGGCTGATCGAAATCAGGATGAGTCTAATTTCGGGAGTGGTCCACGCGTTGAAATTTTGGCCAGTGCCCGCACAGTTGAAATGCCAGCAGGTGCAATCTCCGCAAAAGCTACACCCTTGAATTTGGATCGGGCCAAGGCATTTGCAGCGCGTTTCACCACTCAATTGGCAGCTGGGTGCGATGTTGAGACTGAGCCCACAGTGCCAACAGCGGGTGAGTGTGATGGCGTTACAAACGTTGCAAGCAATATCTTTCACGCCAACTTCAAGGACAAGGGCATGACATCTTGGCGCTGGGTTCGTGGTTGGTTGTCAGACGCTTTTGAAACAACCGACTTGACCGGTGTTTCTGTATCGGTCGTATCGTCGACTCTTGGCTCATTTGTTTCTGACGATGGCCAGCGCGTCTACCGAATTTTGCTCAAGTTTTCCAAGGGTACCGATGTGGTGATGCGTCAAATCTTGGTTGCGGATGACGGGACCAACGTGAAGGCCTACGGTAACCAGAAAGACTATTTATTTTATTTGGCACCCCGTTTTAATCACAAGGTTGATGCGAGCGCCAAGTACCCTTATTACCCTCAATACGAGCAAGGTGTTTCGATCATGCTCAAGCCATGGTTTGGGGGACAAAACGACGTCATTTTTGGTGCACATGTCACTGGTGCAGGGTTGCCTTCAAATCGACAAGCAAGCGGCCTGATTTCAGCCATTTCGTTGACGGCAGGCGTTGACGTCAACCGAAATGGTCTGACATCGGGTGTGGAGGTTTTTGACCGCCGCACATTTGGATGCAGTGCCTATGCAATAGACCCATCGGTTTATGTGGAGAGAAACACCTCGCGTTGGCCAACCAATGGCATACCTGATGCCAATGGTGGTCATCGCCAGAGACCTGACTCGACAACTTGCAACCCACTGTTTGACTTGTTGCGCTATGACGTTCAGCGAGACCCAGCTTATGTATTGCCGAAAAAAGGTGATGTTTATGCAGTGACCTTGTATCTGGATGCTGCAAAATTTGCGCCTACAACCAGTGTGCAGCCACCTGCTGGTGCAGGCACGGCCGTCAACAAGAAAAATACCGATGGTGTGACCAAGTCGGTTTTGCCTTTCAGCTTCAACTACACCTTGGCGACGGATGCTTTTGCATTGCCTGATGCCAACTTCAATCCCAGTACCTTTGGCTTCCCAGGTGTCAGCGACACCACGAGAGCCAATTTGGCGCAGTTGGAAGTGGGTCAGGATTTGGCAGTTTCTTGGAGCCGCAACAGAACAACTCTGGCGGATGGCTCTGTCTTTGGCAGTTTTTACGCGGGTCGTTACATGAGCAGCTATGACCAGTGGGGCACTTACCAAAGTACTGCTAGCCCTTTGTTCGAATACGATGATCGGTCTTTAAGCGGAAACTATGGATCGGGTACTTACTCCGCAGCCAATTCCGCAAATTGTGGAGTGATTAGCACGGCAAAGTACAGAGGTGGTTCAGTCGTTACAAATCCATTTATTGTCAAAGCTGGCAATTGGACTGCTACGACCTGTTCGGGTAAAGAAGCGGCTTTGGCTGCAGCAGGTGCAGGTGCGGAAATTCGCTATAGCAACCAGCGGCTTCGTAAGCAGTATGTGTCTGACCGTGGGCGTCTCGTCGCGACCAGTGACACCTCCCAAGTCTTGAGATTCAGCGATCTGATCAGCCGAGAGAAAAATAACAACCTTAACTTTTGCTCAGCCTACAACGGATTCATCCGGTCGCGTCAGGTTTACGTTCAGTTGAGCGATGTGAACGGCCGTCAATTGATGGAAATGCGTGAAGTCTGGTGGGATTATCCAAACAAGGATGTCTATCCCTACACGGGCAATACAGTGTCTGACCGACCCAAACAAGATACGGACCCCTTGTTCCTGGCCAATACTTCGGTTGGCAAAGTCGGCTACACGGGTGAGCGTGGCTTTGTGCATGCCGTTCAAGCCAAGCAGGTTGACCAGTGCGTCGCTAAAGTTTGGTAATTTGAAAGCAGCGTTGCTGGTTCCTTCATGGGTGCCAGCAACGCAAGACTTTTAACAATCAAAAAAGCGGCCATCTCAAGATGACCGCTTTTTTTACCCCCGCAAAAACATCCGATAAACCGGGTTCTCCGTCTCTTCCGCATACGGATACCCCAGCGCCTGCAAGAACTTGGCAAAGGCCTTGTCGTCTTGGGGGGGCACCTGCAGGCCCACCAGAATGCGGCCGTAGTCGGCGCCTTGGTTGCGGTAGTGGAACAGGCTGATGTTCCAGCCTGGGCGCATCAGGCTCAAGAACTTCAGCAGGGCGCCCGGACGCTCCGGGAATTCAAAGCGCATCAGGCGCTCGTCTTGTGACAGCGCCGAGTGCCCGCCCACCATGTGGCGGATGTGCTCTTTGGCCAGCTCGTCGTGCGTCAGGTCGAGCGCCAAAAACTTGTGCTTGTTGAAGTTGGCGGTGATCTTGCTGCTCTCGCCTTTGCCGTGGGTGCTCAGGCCCAAAAACACATGGGCCTGGTCCGAGTCGCTCATGCGGTAATTGAATTCGGTCACGTTGCGCGTGCCGCCAGGCAGGCTGCCGATCAGCTCCAGAAAGCGCTTGAAGCTGCCGCGCTCTTCAGGAATGGTCACCGCAAACAGGGCTTCTTTTTCTTCGCCCACATCGGCGCGCTCGGCCACAAAGCGCAGGCGGTCAAAGTTCATGTTGGCGCCGCACAAAATGGCGGCATAGGTCTGGCCCTTGGTCTTGTGCGTGGCCACGTACTGCTTGATGGCGGCCACCGCCAGCGCGCCCGCAGGCTCCACGATGGATCGGGTGTCCACAAACACGTCCTTGATGGCCGCGCACACCGCGTCGGTGTCCACC
Organism: uncultured Burkholderiales bacterium; assembly: GCA_903935585.1. Classification (GTDB taxonomy): domain Bacteria; phylum Pseudomonadota; class Gammaproteobacteria; order Burkholderiales; family Burkholderiaceae_C; genus Limnohabitans_A. The sequence goes on from CAIZSE010000065.1 coordinate 4,557, forward strand.
GTCATGAACTCGTCGACCAGATTGCTGGCGACACGGAATGTTTCTTCGCCCACCAGCTTCACGGCCGTGCCATCCGAGAACAGGCCCACATCGGGCAAGCTCACCCGTTTTTTGGCCGCGACCGATTGGATCATGGCCTGAGAGTCGTTCATCTGCACGCCGATCACCTTGACACCCGGGCGCACCGCCTTGATGTAGTTGGCCACGCCGCTGATCAAGCCACCTCCACCAATGGCCACAAACACCGCATCCAGTGGGCCTTGGTGCTGACGCAGTATCTCCATGGCAATGGTGCCCTGGCCGGCGATCACCTCGGGGTCGTCAAAAGGGTGGACAAAAGTCAGGCCCTGTTTTTTTTGCAGGCTCAGGGCGTGGTCGTAGGCGTCTGAGTAGCTGTCGCCAAACAGCGCCACCTCACCGCCCAGGCCTTTGACCGCGTCGATCTTGACCTGCGGCGTGGTGGTGGGCATCACGATCACGGCGCGTGCGCCCAGCTTGCTGGCACTCAGCGCAACGCCCTGGGCGTGGTTGCCCGCCGAGGCGCAGATGACCCCTTTTTTGAGCTGCTCGGGCGTCAGGTGGGCCATCTTGTTGTAAGCCCCGCGCAGCTTGAAGCTGTGCACCGGTTGCTGGTCTTCGCGCTTGAGCAGCACTTTATTGCCCAAGCGCCGCGACAAAATTTTGGCCGTTTCCAGGGCCGACTCAACGGCGACGTCATAGACCTTGGCGTTCAGGATCTTGATCAGGTAATCAGCGGGTTGGAGGTGTTTGGTGGTCATGTCCAGAGCGATCGCGGGCAAGCCGCAACGCCTAAAAAGTGTGGCCTTGATGATAACGGCCAAAAAAAATGCCCCGAGCCTTGCGGCTTGGGGCAAATCCACCTTTTCAGAGGGTGGAGGAGACAAACGGTGCGTGTAAAAAAGCACGCCTGTTCGCAATTCTACGGGTGTTTTGTTGCATTGCAGCAAGTTGCGTGTATCAAATTGCGATAATTTGTCTGAAAATTCCTGCAGCCCTCCCCCTTTTGGGGTTTGCCGGGTGCAAGCAGCAGGGCCGCAGTGGGTTCTAGAGTGTCTTGGGTAACATCTGCGTCTCCAAGCGCGCTCAAAACTTTGAGCCACACAACCGACGAGGAATTGAAATGGAATGCACAGTCACCTGGACCGGCGCTGCCGGCACCCGCTCCGGCATGGGGTTTTTGGCCGAAACCGGTTCCGGTCATGTCATCGCGATGGACGGCGCGCCCGATGCCGTCAAGCCTGAGAACGGCGGCCAAAACCTGGCACCCCGCCCCATGGAAACCTTGTTGGCAGGCACCGGCGGCTGCACCGCCTACGATGTGGTGCTGATCCTCAAGCGCGGGCGCCACGATGTGCGCGGCTGCAGCGTCAAGCTGACCAGCGAACGCGCCGAAGTCGACCCCAAAGTCTTCACCAAGATCAACATGCACTTCACCGTCACCGCCAAAGGCGTGCCTGCCAGCGCCGTCGAGCGCGCCATCACCATGAGCCACGAAAAATACTGCTCGGCCAGCATCATGCTGGGCAAGACGGCCGAGATCACCACCAGTTTTGAGGTGGTGGAAGCGGTCTGAATCCGTTACGCTTGACAGGTTCTGTCCACGCGAGCCCCTATGAGACTTTCACAGCAGTCGCAAACCATCATCCACCAAGCCGTCTTGCGGCGCTTTGGCGATCGAGCGCAAGTGCGTTTGTTTGGATCACGCTTGGACGATTCGGCCAAAGGCGGTGATATCGATCTGCATGTCAGAGTCCAAGGAGAGGTAGACAATCCTATCTGGGAGGCTTCTTTGTTGGCGGCGCAACTGCAGCGACAGCTGGATGGTCGCAAGGTCGATATTCGTTTGCTGGACGAAATGCACGATGTGTTGCCGGTGGATGAGGTGGCACTTTCACAGGGTATCTTGCTGGCATGACCACTCGAACGCACAGCCTGAAAAACAAACTCTCCACAGGTGACCGTGAGCGCTTGTCTGGCCTGCTTAAAACTGCGCAGGCCGAATTGATGCATTTGCAGCAAACAGATCAACGGCTCTTTGACAGCCCGTTTAGCCCTGAAGATTTGGTGTTAAGACTTCGGGAAATCGATTTTTCTGAGCGCGTAGACGCTTTCGTTGCTCGCTTTGGTCGTTTGCAAGATTTGCTAGGCGATAAGTTCTTACCGGCCTGGCTTAAAGCGATGGAGGAGGGCGTTGGGGCGGTTCTGGAAAATCTTGACCGTGCTGAAAAGTTGGGCCTCATTGAAGGTGCCGACGATTGGCTGGCTGTCCGAAAGTTGCGCAATTTAATGGTGCACGAGTACATCGACCGTGCCGAGACCCTGCACATGGCGCTGTATTCGGCGCATGAACATGTGGCCATGTTGGCGCAGGCTGTCGAAAGATTCCGGGTTCGAACGCTGCCTTTGGTGGACTGACAGTTCACACGCCTGCAAAAAGCCTAAGCCAGCACCATGCTGGGCAAGACAGCAGAGATCACCAGCGGTGCGCCACCCTCGTCATCAGCTTGGCGGCCACCTTCATCAGTGATTTGACGGGGGTGGGCAGTTCCACCGCCCCGGCCTTGAGGGCCATTTGGGCGTGGGCTATCTCATCGGCTTTCATCTGGGCCACGATGGCCCGCGATGCGTTGTCGGCAGCGGGCAAGCGGTCCATGTGGCTTTGCAGGTGGGCCTCGACCTGACGCTCGGTTTCCACGACAAAGCCCAGACTCACTTTGTCGCCCCCGAGCTTGCCTGCTGCGTAACCAATGACAAAGGACCCGGCATACCAGAGCGGGTTCAACAGAGATGGGCGGTCTTTCAGCTCGTTCAGGCGCTGGTACGTCCAGGCCAGGTGGTCGGTTTCTTCGCGGCTGGCCTCGGCCAACTGCGCCCGCAGTGCCGGGTCTTTGCAGGCCAGGGCCTGGCCGGTGTACAGCGCCTGGGCGCACACCTCGCCCACATGGTTCACGCGCATCAGGGCTGCGGCTTCTTTTCGCTCTGCTTCACTCATTTCCAGGTCCGGGCTTTCGGCAACTGGCGTGGGGCGGCTGGCGCGTGGTTCCGCGCACAGGGTTCGTAAAGCGCTGTCAGCGGCGAGGATCAGGGCATTGAGGGTCATGTGAAAACTCTTGGGTATTTCCAAGGACTATATAGGGCAACGAAAAAGCTTTGCAACACCATCCTGGCTGTTTTTTTATGGCTGCCACATTTAACCCAATGCATTTGACAGTGCGTCGAAGTTGTTGAATTTATTAAAGAAAAAGGATGTTAATTGGTTTGCAATAGTCCCGGCTTGCAGTGTTTGTTGCAACGATGCAACGAAAATGGCCTTTATTCTTTGAATTTCTTGGAAAAGGCGTTCGGCTCTGGTGCAATAGCTCAACCTTCCGAATTTGGAGGTTGGCTAAGCGTTCAGGCAGGTGGTCTTCACCTGGTGGACACGAAGCTCTTTTTTAATCTTTGGAGAAATTTGCAATGAAAAAAACTCTGATTGCTCTGGCTACATTGGCAGCCGCAACTGGCGCGATGGCTCAATCTACTGTCACTTTGTTCGGTGGCGCTGACTTGAACGTGCGTTCCGTGACTTCCGGTACCAACAAGTTCACTGGCATGGCTCAAGACGGTATCTACTCCAGCCGTTTCGGCGTGATGGGTACTGAAGATCTGGGTGGCGGCTTGAAGGCTGGCTTCCATTTCGAAGGCGGCATGAACCCTGACGTCGGCACTTCTGCCAAATTTGACTTCCAACGCAAGTCCACCATTGGTGTGTCTGGCGGTTTCGGTGAAGTTCGTTTGGGTCGTGACTACACCCCATTTTTTACGGTGGCTGGCATTGCTGATCCGTTCGGCACCAACGGTGTGGGCTCTTCCTACAACATGGCCAACGCTGCTGTATTGGTTGAGACTTCCATCAGTGCACAAACTGCTGCTAACGCAGCCGGCACCTTTGTCACAGCTAACCGTGGCAACATCGCTACAGTAGTTCCTTCAGCAGTGTCTGCAGCTGCAGTGCCAGCTTCTTACACCCTTGCTGATCCCAACGCTGTCCGCGCCAACAACAGCGTTGCCTACTACAGCCCTGCATTCAACGGCTTCAGCGCAGCTCTGATGTACAGCTTCGGTACTGAAAACACCAACACACAGAAGAAAGCTGGCACCATGACCAGCTTGAAGCTGGCTTACGCTAACGGTCCTGTCTCAGTTGCTTTTGCTAACCAAGTCACCAAAGGCGGCGACGCTGGTGCTTTGGCAACTGCTGCTGCTGCATCACTGCAAGTTTTGGGCGCAACATGCGCTACCGGTGCAGTTAACGCCACAGCAACAACTCAGCAATGCTTGGCTGCTGCAACTGCAGGTACAGTGGCTACTGAAGATCAGAAGTGGACCTCCAACTTCTTGGCTGGTTCTTATGATCTCGGCGTTGCTAAACTGAGCTTGGGTTACAAGACTGACAAGTTGAGCGAGCCGACTGACTCAGCTACTTTCAAATCAATGATTTACGGTGTGACCGCTCCAGTCGGTGCCGTGACTCTGAAGGCTTCTTATGTCACTCGTAAAGTTGATGGTGACAAAGTGGGCAACCAGTTCGCTGTCGGCGCCATTTATGACCTGAGCAAGCGCACTTCCGTGTACACCACCTACTCCGTTCTGAAGAACGAAGCAGGCGGCGGCAACACCGTTGGTTCCACAGTGGCCAGCGCTGGTGGCGTGAAGTCCAAAGGCTTCGAAGCTGGTGTCAAGCACAACTTCTAATTCCCCGCTGGCGCAAGCCAGTTGAGAGTTAAAAGCTAAAAAACCCACCGTGGCAACACGGTGGGTTTTTTTACGTCTGCGCCCAGCATGGGGCACACCTCCGGGTGCAAGCCCCTCAGCGGGTGGGGTCATGCAAGCCAATCGGCAAGCGGCTTGCCGTAAGATGCGCGGAGTGTGGCAAAGGGCTGAATTGACCGTTGAGGGTGTGCATGAACAATGGGTGTGTGCTGGGCCGCTGGCTGTGGCGGTGGGTGTGGGGTGGCTTGTTGGTGGGCGCGTTGCTGGGCGGGCTGACGGCTTGTGCTTTGCAACCACAGGCCGTGCCGACGGCATCGGTGCTCAGCAAGCCTGCGGGGGGCGCTTTGCACTTCAGCCCGCAACACACGGCCCAGTGGGACCCGGTGCTGTTGCCGGGCAAATTGCGCACCGCCTTCAAGCTGGAAACGCGCCAACAGCGTGTGGCCGTTCAGGCAGATGCCGGGGCATCGGCCAGCATGTTGCGCCAGCGACTGAGCGTGCCGCCCGATCAATTGGGGCGTCTGCGGTTTGAGTGGCAAGTGGACAGCTTGATCGCTGAAGCCGACATGGCCGAGCGCGACAGCGAAGACTCTCCGGTGCGGCTGATCCTGGCCTTTGAGGGGGACCGAAGCCGGTTTTCTGCCAAAAATGCCATGCTGAGCGAACTCACCGAAGCGCTCACGGGCGAGCCCTTGCCTTATGCCACGCTGATGTACGTCTGGTGCAACCGCCGTCCGGTCGATTCGGTCATCATGAACCCGCGCACAGACCGTGTGCGCAAACTGGTGGTGGAGTCTGGCCCGGTGCACATTCAGCAGTGGCGTCGATACCAGCGCGATATCCGGGCCGATTTTGAGAAGGCGTTTGGCGAGCCACCCGGCGCATTGGTGGGCATGGCCATCATGACCGACACCGACAACACGCGGGGCAAGGTTCGGGCCTGGTACGGCAACATTGACCTCGATTGAATGCACCAGTCCTGTGCGCGACAGACCATTTGGGGGAATTCCCTCTCCCTTACGCGGGCCTGAATGTTGCATAGTATGCAGCTCTGTACATCACATTCCAAGACCGAGGTAACTTTGATGAAATACGCAACAAATTTGTCCGTCCGCACCACCACACTGGTGCTCGCTTTGGGTTTGGCGGGCCTGATGGGCGCTGCCACGGTGCAGGCCAAGCCTTTTAAATGGTCCAGCGCCAGCGACATCCCCACGCTCGACATCCATTCCCAAAACAATGCCTTGGGCAATGGTGTGCACGCCGCCATTTTTGACTCGCTGCTTTACTACAACAGCAAAACCTTCAAGGTGGAAGGCAAGCTGGCCACCTCGTGGAAGGAAATGTCGGGCACCCAATACCGTTTTAATTTGCGCAAAGGCGTGAAGTTCAGCGATGGCTCGCCGCTGACAGCCGACGATGTGGTTTTTTCTCTGGACCGTGCGCGCAGCAAAACCTCCAATTTCAACGTCTACACCCAAGGCTTCAGCCGCATCGTCAAGGTCGATGCCAATACCGTAGACATCATTCTCAGTGGCCCCAACCCGGTGCTGCTGAACCAGTTGACCGAGCTGCGCATCATGAGCAAGGCCTGGGCCGAAAAGAACAAGTCGGTCGAGCCCAAAGACGCCAAGGTCAAAGAAGAAAACTTTGCCCACCGCAATGCCATGGGCAGCGGCCCTTTCATGGTCAAGGAATGGCAGCCCGACCAAAAGCTGGTGCTGGTGAAAAACCCCAACTGGTGGGGTTGGTCTGAGGTGCCCAGCAACGTGACCGAGATCATCTACACCCCCATCAAGAACGAAGCCACCCGCGCTGCAGCTTTGCTCTCGGGCGAGCTGGACTTCGTGCTCGACCCCAGCCCGCAAGACCTGGGGCGCATGCGCAACAACGCCAACCTGAAAGTGGTCGACGGCATCGAAAACCGGACCATCTTTCTGGGCATGGACCAGCAGCGCGACGAATTGCCCGGCTCCAGCGTGAAGGGCAAAAACCCCCTCAAAGATGTGAAAGTGCGCAAAGCACTTTACCAAGCCATCGACATCGACACCATCCAGCGCGTCACCATGCGGGGCTTGTCTCAAACCACCGGCGCGCTGGTAGCGCCCCAGGTGAATGGCTGGACCAAAGGGGTCGACACCCGTTTCCCGTATTCCCAGGATGCCGCCAAAAAGCTGTTGGCCGAAGCCGGTTACGGCAATGGTTTTGAGGTGGACTTTGCTTGCCCCAACAACCGTTACATCAACGACGAAGAAATCTGCCAGGCCATCACGGCCATGTGGGCCAAAGTGGGTGTCAAGGCCAGACTGCGCACCATGCCGCTGGTGACTTATTTCCCCATGATCCAGCGCTACGAAGCCAGCATTTACATGCTGGGTTGGGGCGTGCCCACCTTTGACGGCCTGTACAGCCTGCAATCTCTGGTGCGCACGGTGGGCACAGGCGGTGATGGCAATTACAACGTGGGTCGCTACAGCAACCCGCGCATGGACTACATCGTGGACCGTGTCAAAACCGAGACCGACTTGCTGGTGCGCAACCGCTTGCTGACCGAAGGCCTGCAGTTGCAAAACGACACGGTGGCGCACATTCCCCTGCACAACCAGGTCATCCCCTGGGCCATGAAGAAAAATGTCGAGGTGATTCATCGGCCTGACAACCGGCTCGACTGGTCGCAGATCAAGGTCAACTGATGCTCGCTTTCATCCTGCAGCGCCTGATTCAGGCCGTGGTCGTCATGATCACGGTGGCTTTCATCGCCTTTTTGCTGTTTCAGTATGTGGGTGACCCGGTGGTGTTCTTGCTCGGGCAAGACGCCACCAAAGAGCAGATCGAGTTGCTCCGGTCCGACTTGGGGCTGGACCAGCCCTTCTTTGTGCAGTTCGGCCACTTTTTGTCCAACGCCGTGCAGGGCGAGTTTGGCTTGAGCTTGCGCCAGGGCGCCAAGGTATCGCGCCTGATCGCAGAGCGCCTGCCCGCCACACTCGAGCTGGCTTTGGTGGCGGCCACGCTGGCGCTGGCCATTGGCATCCCCATGGGGGTTTATGCGGCTTTGCGCCGTGGCACCTGGGCCAGCCAGCTGATCATGACGGTCTCGCTGCTGGGCGTTTCCTTGCCCACCTTCCTGATTGGCATCTTGCTGATTTTGGTGTTCGCCGTGATGCTGGGCTGGTTTCCCAGCTTCGGGCGGGGCGATGTGGTGCAGATGGGCTGGTGGTCCAGTGGCCTGGTGACGGCTAAGGGCTGGCACCACATTGTGTTGCCCGCGGTCACGCTGGCGATTTTTCAGCTGACTTTGATCATGCGGCTGGTGCGCGCCGAGATGCTCGAGGTGCTGCGCACCGATTACATCAAGTTCGCACGCGCCCGGGGCCTGTCCAACCGGACCATCCACTTTGGCCACGCGCTCAAAAACACCCTGGTGCCCGTGTTGACCATCACCGGCTTGCAGCTGGGCGGCCTGATCGCGTTTGCCATCATCACCGAGACCGTGTTTCAGTGGCCCGGCATGGGCTTGCTGTTCATCCAGGCGGTGACCTTTGCCGACATCCCGGTCATGGCCGCTTACCTGTGCCTGATTGCGCTGATTTTTGTGGTCATCAACCTGGTGGTGGACTTGCTTTACTTTGTGGTCGACCCGCGCCTGCGCGTGGGCAAACCGGGGGGGCACTGAACATGGGTGCTTCCTTGCAATCGGTGCTGGGTCGGGGCGCTGCGTTTGCGCGCATCGCACAGTTTCACCCCGAGCTCACAGCCTTTCGGCGCGACCTGCATGCGCACCCTGAATTGGGCTTTGAAGAGGTCTACACCTCCGGCCGCGTGGCCGAGGGCCTGAAGCTGTGCGGTGTGGACAGCGTTCATACCCACATCGGCAAAACCGGCGTGGTGGCTTTGGTGCACGGCGCAGGCCGTTCGGCCAGCAACCCGGGCCGCATGATCGGCCTGCGCGCCGACATGGACGCACTGCCATTGACCGAGTTCAATGAGTGCACCTGGAAATCGTCCAAGCCCGGGCTGATGCACGGCTGTGGCCACGACGGCCACACCGCCATGCTGATGGGCGCGGCGCGTTATCTGGCCGAAACCCGCCGCTTTGACGGCACGGCCGTGCTGATTTTTCAGCCGGGCGAAGAAGGCTACGCCGGCGCCCGCGCCATGATGCAAGACGGCTTGTTTGAGCGCTTTCCCTGCGAAAAAGTTTTTGCACAGCACAACTCCCCTGAAACGCCTTTGGGCGTGATCGGCATCACCCCCGGCCCCATGCAGGCGGCGGTGGACCGGATCGAAATCCTCATTCGTGGCAAGGGCGGTCACGGTGCGCGCCCGCACCAGGCCATCGACCCGGTGCTGGTGGCTGGCCACATCATCACCGCCGCGCAAAGCGTGGTGGCCCGCAACCTGTCGGCGTTTGACCAGGCGGTGGTCAGCATTTGCTCGATGCAAGGCGGCCACCCGGGTGCCATGAGCGTGATCCCCGGCGAGGTGACCCTGGTGGGCACCGTGCGCACTTACAGCGAGAGTGTGCAAGACCAGATCGAAGAACGCCTGCGTAACCTGTGTACCGGCATCGCCCAGGGCTTTGGCGCCTCGGCAGAACTCCATTACGAGCGCACCTACCCCGCCACCGTGAACACCGTGCCCGAGGCGCAATTTGCCTGCGACGTGGCGGCGGCCCTGGTGGGCGAAGACAAAGTCTGGCGCAACATGCTGCCCAGCATGGGCGGAGAAGACTTTTCTTTCATGCTGCAGGCCAAACCCGGCGCCTATATCCGCATCGGGCAGGGTCTGCCGCACGGTCCTGGCCCGCACCCATTGCACAATAGCCGGTACGACTTCAACGACGACATCCTGCCCCTGGGCGCCGCCTTGCACGCCAGTCTGGTCGAGCAGGCTTTGCCCCTGGGCGCTGTCGCCAAACCCTAACAACCCACCACTTTCAACCTCAGGAGTCTTTCATGCGAACTTCCAAACTGTCCCGTTCCCTGGTGGCTGCAGCCATCGTCTCGGCCTTGTCGCTGGGCGTGGCGCAAGCCGCCACCGTGCGCATTGCCAACCAGGGGGATGCCTTGTCAATGGACCCGCATTCGCTCAACGAGTCGCTGCAACTGAGCGTGACCAACAACATTTACGAATCCCTGGTGGGCGTGAGCAAAGACCTGAAGTTTGAACCCGGTCTGGCGTCTTCGTGGAAGCAAACAGCGCCCACCGTGTGGCGCTTTGAGCTGCGCAAGAACGTGCGCTTTCATGACGACACGCCTTTCACCGCCGACGACGTGGTGTTCTCGATCAACCGCGCAGCAGGCGAAGGCTCTGACATGCGCAGCAACACCAACGACATCAAGGAAGTGCGCAAGATCAACAGCCACACCATCGAGATCGAGACAAAAGCCCCTTTCCCCATCCTGCCCAACGTCTTGTCCACGGTCTACATCATGAGCAAGAAGTGGTGCGAGGACAACCAGGCCATTCGCCCGGTAGACCGTCGCAAAGGCATTGAAAACGCCGCCTCATTCCGCGCCAACGGCACAGGCCCTTACCGCCTGCGCGAGCGCCAGCCCAACATCCGCACCACCTTTGTTCGCAACGGCAATTACTGGGGCAAGATTGAAGGCAACGTCGACGATGTGATCTTCTCCGTGATCGCCAACGACCCGACCCGTGTGGCCGCCTTGCTGTCGGGTGAGATCGACATCATGGAGCCGGTGCCCGTGCAAGACGTGCCCCGCATCAACAGCGGCGCCAACACGCGTGCCCTGGTGGCGCCCGAGTTGCGCACCATCTTTTTGGGCATGGACCAAAAGCGCGATGAGCTGCTCTACTCCAGCGTGAAGGGCAAAAACCCCTTCAAAGACAAGCGTGTGCGCCAGGCCTTCTACCAAGCCATCGACATCGAGGGCATCAAGCGCACCGTGATGCGCGGGGCCTCCAACACCAGCGCCCTGATGGTGGGCCCTGGCATCAACGGTTACAGCCCCGACCTGAACAAGCGCTTGCCTTTTGACCCGGAAGCCTCCAAAAAACTGCTGGCCGAAGCCGGTTACCCCACCGGCTTTACGGTGGACATGAACTGCCCCAACGACCGCTATGTGAACGACGGCCAGATCTGCGAAGCCGTGGCCGCCAACCTGGCGCGTGTCGGGGTCAAGATCAACCTGAAGGCCGAGACCAAGGGCACGTATTTCCCCAAAATCTTGCGCCGCGACACCAGCTTCTATTTGCTGGGCTGGACACCCAGCACCTACGACGCACACAACGCACTCAATGCGCTCATGCGTTGCGTGGACGACAAGGGCACAGGCCAGTTCAACCTGGGCGCTTATTGCAACCCCAAGGTGGATGAGCTGACGGTCAAGATCCAAAGCGAAACCGACCAAACCAAGCGCAACGCCATGATCCGTGAGGTGTTCCAGCTGCACAACGACGACATTGGCCATTTGCCTTTGCACCAGCAGGCCCTGGCCTGGGGCACCAGCAAAAAGGTCACGCTGGTTCAGCGCGGTGACAACTACATGCCCTTCAAGTCCATCAGCATCAAATAAACAATGAACGCATTGAAGCGCTGGCTGAACAGCGATGTGGGTTACAGCTTCCGCCAGTCGCCTACGGCGATGGTGGCGGCTGCGATCGCCTTTGTTTGCCTTTTTTGTTCGGTATTTGCCGGCTGGGTGGCCCCCACCAACCCCTTTGACCTGGCCACGCTGGAGTTGAGTGATGCCCGCTTGCCACCCGCGTGGCTGGACGGCGGCAGCACCAAGTTCTTGCTGGGCACCGATGACCAGGGCCGTGACATTTTGTCGGCCCTGATTTACGGCTCTCGCATCTCTTTGGTGGTGGGCCTGGCTTCGGTGGTCTTGTCGGTGGTAGTGGGTGTGGGCCTGGGCTTGCTGGCCGGTTTTCGGGGTGGCTGGCTCGATGCCTTGCTCATGCGTTTGTGCGATGTGATGCTGTCTTTCCCGGCCATTTTGGTGGCCCTTTTGATTGCGGGTGTGGGGCGTGCCCTGTTTCCCAATGCGCACGAGTCGCTGGCTTTTGGGGTGTTGATCATCTCGATCTCGCTCACCGGCTGGGTGCAATACGCCCGCACGGTGCGCGGCACCACCCTGGTTGAGCGCAACAAGGAATACGTGCAAGCCGCCCGCGTGACGGGTGTGGCCCCCTTGCGCATCATGTTCAAGCATGTGCTGCCCAACGTGATGGGCCCGGTCATGGTGCTAGCCACCATCCAGGTGGCCACGGCCATCATCACCGAGGCGACGCTGTCTTTTCTGGGTGTGGGTGCACCGCCCACATCGCCCTCGCTGGGCACCCTGATCCGGGTGGGCAACGACTATTTGTTTTCGGGCGAATGGTGGATCACGATTTTCCCGGGGCTGATGCTGGTGCTGATCGCCCTGTCGGTCAACCTGCTGGGTGACTGGTTGCGCGACGCGCTGAATCCGAGATTGCGATGAGTCTTTTACAAGTCAAGAATTTGGTGGTGGAGTTCCCCAGCCGCCACGGCACTTTGCGTGCGTTGGACGATATTTCCTTTGACATCGCACCCGGAGAAATTCTGGGGGTGGTGGGCGAATCGGGCGCGGGCAAATCGCTCACTGGTGCGGCCATCATCGGCCTGCTGGAGCCACCAGGCCAAGTGTCCAGCGGCCAAATTTTGCTGGAAGGCCAGCGCATCGACCACCTCAACGCCGACCAGATGCGCCACATCCGGGGCCGCAAGATCGGCGCGATTTTTCAGGACCCATTGACCTCACTGAACCCGCTGTACACCATCGGCCGGCAACTGACTGAGACCATATTGGCCCACCTGCCGGTCACGCCCAAAGAGGCCCGACAACGCGCCATTGACCTGCTGAAGGACACCGGCATTTCTGCGGCCGAAGAACGCATTGACCACTACCCCCACCAGTTCTCGGGCGGCATGCGCCAGCGCGTGGTGATCGCCCTGGCCCTGGCGGCCGAGCCGCAACTGATCGTGGCCGACGAACCCACCACGGCGCTCGATGTGTCCATTCAGGCACAAATCATCAGCTTGCTCAAAAAGGTTTGCAAAGACCGCGGTGCAGCCGTGATGCTGATCACGCACGACATGGGCGTGATCGCCGAAACCTGTGACCGCGTGGCCGTGCTTTATGCTGGGCGCGTGGCCGAAATCGGCCCGGTGCACCAGGTCATCAACCACCCGGCCCACCCCTACACCGCAGGCCTGATGGCCTCGATTCCCGACATGGACAGTGACCGCGAACGCCTGAACCAAATCGACGGCGCCATGCCGCGCCTGAACGCCATTCCCACTGGCTGCGCCTTCAACCCGCGCTGCCCCAAGGCCTTTGACCGCTGCCGGACTGAGCGGCCCGAGCTGGTGCAGGCGGGTGCCAACCGAGCGGCCTGCTGGCTGCACGACGGGAGTGCCGCATGAGCGACACCAAACCCCAGCCACAGACCCAGCCTTTGGTCGTCGCGCACGATCTGGCCAAAACCTTTGACGTCTCGGCCCCCTGGCTGAACCGCGTGATCGAGCGCAAACCGCGCCAGATGCTGAACGCCGTGGATGGCGTGAGCTTCGAGATCGAGCGCGGCAAAACCCTGGCCCTGGTGGGCGAGTCCGGCTGCGGCAAAAGCACCGTGGCCCGCTTGCTGGTGGGCCTGTACGAGCCCACACGCGGCGGCCTGACGTTTGACGGGCAAGACGCCCACGCGGCCTTCAAGTCGCCCGATGCCCAAAAGATGCGCCAGCGCATCCAGATGATTTTTCAGGACCCCTATGCCAGCCTGAACCCGCGCTGGACGGTGGACAACATCGTTGGCGAACCGCTGAAAGAGCACGGCCTGATTCAAGACGCCGACGAGCTCAAAGCCCGCGTGGCCGAGTTGCTGCAGTCGGTGGGTTTGTCGCCGCTCGACATGGTCAAGTACCCGCACCAGTTTTCGGGTGGACAACGCCAGCGCATCTCGATCGCACGGGCACTGGCCACTGCACCTGAGTTTTTGGTGTGTGACGAGCCCACTTCGGCGCTCGATGTGAGCGTGCAGGCGCAGGTGCTCAACATCATGAAAGACCTGCAGCGTGCGCGCGGCCTGACCTATCTTTTCATCAGCCACAACCTCGCGGTGGTGCGCCATGTGAGCGACCAGGTGGGTGTGATGTACCTGGGCCGGCTGGTGGAGTTGACCGACAAACACACCCTGTTTGGCAACCCGCAGCACCCTTACACCCGGATGCTGCTGGACGCGATCCCCAAAATGCACGACACCGGCCGCGCCCGCACCCCCGTGCAAGGCGAAGTGCCCAACCCCCTGAACCCGCCCACCGGCTGCACCTTTCACCCGCGCTGCCCGCAGGTGACCGACATCTGCCGCAACGAGCGCCCACCACTGCGCGACTTCAAAGGCATCAAGATCGCTTGTCACGCGGTGGTGTGATGGGGCTGGCTGCCTGATGGGCCATGCCGTGGGACAAGTCTGCCAAGATGGCTCAGCGCGTGGCGCGGTAGCGCTTCCAGAGTGGCGGCACGATCAGCAGCAGTGCAGCCACGGCCATCAAACTGCCTGACAGCGGCCGGGTGAAGAAGGTGGACCATTCGCCCTGGCTGATGGTCAGGGCCTGGCGCATCGATTGCTCACCCAATGGGGCCAGGATCAAGCCCACGATCAACGGCGCTGCCGGAAAGTCAAAGCGGCGCATGACATAGCCCAGCAAGCCGAAGACAAACAGCAAGCCCACGTTGAACACCGAGTTGCCCGCGCCATAAACCCCGGCCGTCGAAATAACGATGATGCCGGCGTACAACCAGGGCGGCGGGATCTTGAGCAGTTTGACCCACAGGCTGACCAGCGGCAGGTTGAGCACCAGCAAGATGACGTTGCCGATGTAGAGGCTGGCAATCAGCGTCCACACCAGGCTGCCTTGCTGGCTGAACAACTGTGGCCCGGTCTGGATGCCGTAGCCTTCAAATGCCGACAGCATGATCGCCGCCGTCGCTGAAGTGGGGATGCCCAGTGTGAGCAAAGGCATCAACACCCCCGCAGCCGCGGCATTGTTGGCCGCTTCGGGTCCGGCCACACCTTCGATGGCGCCATGGCCAAATTCTTCGGGGAACTTGGAGAGTTTTTTCTCAGTGTAGTAAGACAGCAAGGTGGGCAACTCGGCCCCGCCTGCGGGCATGGCACCGATCGGAAAGCCGAAGAAGGCGCCCCGCAACCAGGCTTTCCAGGAGCGCGCCCAGTCTTGCTTGCTGAGCCACAGGCTGCCCGACATTTTCATGACCTCGCCAGCTTTGGCTTCGCGGCCTTGCCAGGCCAGGTACAGCGCTTCACCCACCGCAAAGAGGCCCACGGCGGCCACGGTGACTTCGATGCCATCCAGCAATTCGGGGCGACCAAAAGTAAAGCGGGCTTGCCCGGTTTGCAGGTCGATACCCACCATGCCCAAGAGCAGGCCCAAGCCCAGCGCCACCAGGCCGCGCAGCATCGAGTTGCCCAACACGGCCGACACAGCCACCACCGACAACACCATCAGGCTGAAGTATTCGGCCGGGCCGAACGCCAGCGCTGCATCTACCACCCAGGGCGCTACAAAGGTCAATGCCAGGGTGCCGATGGTGCCCGCCACAAAACTGCCAATGGCGGCTGTGGCCAGTGCCTGGCCTGCGCGGCCGTTGCGGGCCATTTTGTTGCCCTCGAGCGCGGTGACCACGGCGGCAGACTCGCCAGGGGTGTTGAGCAAGATGGAGGTGGTGGAGCCACCATAAGCGGCGCCGTAATAAATGCCTGCAAACATCACGAACATGCTGGTGGCGGGCACATGGTAGGTCAGGGGCAGCAGCAAAGCGATGGTGAGCGCCGGGCCAATGCCGGGCAGCACGCCCACCAGCGTGCCGATGAAGCAGCCGACAAAACCCCACATCAAGGTGGCGGGTTGCAAGGCAATGGCAAAGCCACCCATCAGGGCGTCAAAAGCTTCCATGGGGTATCCGATCGAAAAAGCGTGAAAACGTCGAGGCTGAGCGCTCAGAGCTCAGCGTTAAGCGGGCCTAGACCTGAGTCAAATCAGCCAAGGCAGTGCAGGGCCCAGGCCCACCCCCAACAGCTGGGCAAAGACAAACCAGAATGTGCTGGCGACGGTGCCGCAGACCAGGGCCGACTTGAGGTTCAGGGGGGCATCAAAAGCACGGGCCACGCCCATGCCGCACAGCATGCCGGGAATGACGAAACCCAGCGGAATCACCAGGGCGATGAAGGCCGCCCCACCCCCCAGCAGGCTGAGCACCCGGCCATTGGCGCCTGGCAAAGGCGAATGGTCGGGCGCGTGGCTTTCGTCGGTTTGGCGACCGCGCCAGGCGCTGATGCCGTACAGCACGGCCAGCACGCTGAGTGCGGCCACGATCACACCGGGTGCCAGCACGGGGCCAACGGTCATCTGCATCAGGGATTCAGGAATGACCGTGACCTGCCATGCAGCCACCCCGCAAAGGGCGACCAGCAACAGTGCAACACGGAAGGGGGTCATGCCAGACCCAGTTCTTTCATGAGCACCATTTTTTCTTCGATGTCCTTGGCCAGCTCGCGTTCAAACGGGCGCTCAGTCATGAAGGCGTCGGTCCACTTGCGGGTTTCGAGTTCTTGGCGCCACTGGGCTGAGGCGTTGAGTTTGGTGACGAAGTCGATCATGGCTTCTCGCTGTGCAGCCGAGATGCCGGGTGGCGCAAACACGCCGCGCCAGTTGGATTCGGTGACGTTGATGCCCAGCTCGGTCAGGGTGGGCAAGTTCACACCGGGAATGCGGCGCTTGCCCGACACGGCCAGCGGGATCATGCGGCCGGCCTTGATTTGCTCTTCAAATTCGGAGTAACCCGAAATGCCTGCCACCACCTGGCCGCCCAGAATGGCCGCGTTGGCTGGGCCACCACCTGCAAAAGCCACATAAGCAGCTTCGCGGGGGTTTTTGCCCAGGGCCTTGATGAGCATGCCCAAAATCAGGTGGTCGGTGCCGCCTGCGCTGCCACCGGCGACCGAGACGGCTTTGGGGTTGGCCTTGATGGCGGCTTCGAGCTCTTTCCAGGTCTTGATCTTGCCGCTGGCGGGCACCACGATCACACCGGCTTCTTCGGTCAGGCGGGCGATCGGGGTCACGTCCTTGATGGTGACGGGGCTTTTGTTGGCAATGCCTGCACCGATCATGACCGAGCCGCCAATCATCAGGGTGTTGCCCTGGCCTTTGCGCTGGTTGACAAAGCGGGGCAGGCCGACCATGCCGCCTGCGCCGCCCACGTTTTCAAACTGCATGTTGCCGACCAGGCCTGCGGCCTTGGCAGCGCGCTCCATGGACCGCGCGGTGCCGTCCCAGCCGCCGCCGGGTGCGGCGGGCACGAACATGTTGATGCTGGCAATGAGGGGCTTGGCTTGAGCCCAGGCGGGCAGGCTCAACGATGCGCCAGCGGCAGCGCCGAGGGCCAGGAAGTCGCGTTTGGAAATGGACATGAGGGTCTCCTGTGTAAAAATGAAAAACACAAAGCCGGGCGCGCGCCTTGGGCAGATGCATGGATTTTGGTGTTGGCGCTGGCGCCAAACTGTCAAACACCTGTCAATTGCGTTCGGTAAAAACCCTCAATTTCCACATGACGCCCAAAATTTTGCTGGTGGAAGACACGCCCGACATCGCCCTTTGGCTGGGCACCGCCTTGCGCCAGGGCGGTATGGATGTTCACTTTGCGACCGATGGGCTGGCGGCCGATCGCTGCCTGCAGCCCAGGCACGGGTTTGACGCCGTCTTGCTCGACTTGCAGTTGCCTGGCCAGGATGGTCTGAGCGTTTTGCAAGCTTTGCGTGCAAGGGGCGATGCGGTGCCCGTCTTGATCCTGACGGCCCGGGCCAACGTGCCCGACCGGGTGCTGGGGCTGAACATGGGGGCCGATGACTATTTGTCCAAGCCGTTTGACCTGAGCGAACTGGAGGCGCGTTTGCAGGTTTTGCTGCGGCGCCATGGCCGTGCCAAAACCAGCGCGCTGCGATGGGGGCCTCTCGCGTTGCAC
The DNA here is from genome assembly GCA_903935585.1 of uncultured Burkholderiales bacterium. GTDB lineage: Bacteria > Pseudomonadota > Gammaproteobacteria > Burkholderiales > Burkholderiaceae_C > Limnohabitans_A. The sequence goes on from CAIZSE010000065.1 coordinate 22,358, forward strand.
CCCGAGACCGGTGCCGTTCACCTGCACGACCAGATGCTGGCGCTGACCAAGCGCGAAGCCGCTGCATTGCGGGTGTTGCTGGAGTCACCCCAGCGCACCGTCAGCAAAGAGCAATTGCATGCCGAGGTGTTTGCCGACGAGGCCACCGGGCTGGACGCGGTGGAGGTGCTGATTTACCGCTTGCGCAAAAAACTTGAATCGGGGGCGGCCCAGTCCGGGCAGCCCTCAAACGTCATGATCACCACGTTCCGAGGCATGGGTTACATGCTAACTTTGCCTTCAGGGCAGGCTTGACATGTCTTTATTTCACCCACGCCAGGCCCACGCTGCTGCGTCTTTGCGCACGCGACTGCTTGGCTGGATCTTGCTGCCACTGGCGGGGCTGATCGGCATCAACGCCTGGGTGGGTTACGGCAACGCGGTGCAGGCGGCCAATGAGGCGTATGACCGCTCCTTGTACCTGGCTGCCCGCACCCTGGCCGAAGAACTGGAATGGCGCGATGGGCGCGTTCAGCTGGATGTGATGAAGGCTGCAGGCTATCTGTTTGAAAACCACACCGGCTCGCGTTTGTTTTACAAGGTGACCACGCCAGCAGGCCAATGGCTGGCGGGTGTAGCCGCCTTGCCCGATGCCCCTGTGCGCACCCTGTCGGCGGTGAAATATTTTGCATTGGTGCAGTTCGACGATGGGCAATACCTGAACCAGCCCGTGCGGCTGGCACAGCTGACGCACGTCATGGAAGACGCAGGCCTGACTGAGCCCCTTATCAAGATCACGGTGGCTGAGACCATGGAGGCGCGTCAGCAGCTGATACAGCGCATTTTGTGGGGCACCTTGAGCAGCCAGGGCCTGTTGTTGCTGGCCGCTGCGGGCTTGGTCGTTTGGGGTGTGCAGCGCGGCATTCGGCCGCTGGAGGCTTTTCGCCAGCAACTGGCGAACAAGGCCGAGGACGATTTTTTGCCCATTCAGCCCCCTGACTTGCCGCGTGAATTGCGGCCCCTGATGGAGACGCTCAACGGTTACCTGGACCGGTTGGGGCGACTGATCGAGATCCGCAAGCGTTTTCTGGACAATGCCGCGCACCAGTTGCGTACACCGCTGACAGCGCTCAAGACCCAGCTGGCGCTGGCCCAGCGCAACACCGAGCCCCAGCAGGCGCAGGCCTTGATGTCTGCAGCGCGTCAAACCACCGACGACGCGGTGCGCCTGACGGAGCAGTTGCTGGCCATGACGCGTGTGGAGCATGCCCGCGAAATGCACACCCCGCAAACCGTCGACCTGGTGGATTTGGCCAGACGGGTCACGCAAGAGCATTTGCTACGCGCCCATCAAAAGGGTGATGACCTGGGGCTAGAGGCGCAAGTGGCGCGTTGCGAGGTGCAGGCGGTTGACCTTTTGCTGCACGAGGCCTTGAGCAACCTGATCGACAACGCCATTCACCACGGGCCGGCAGGCACGCACATCACAGTGCGTGTGGGCGAGCGCTGGTTTGAAGTCGAAGACGATGGCCCGGGCATCGCCCCCGAGCACCAGGCCCATGTGTTTGAGCGCTTTTACCGTGCAGCCCCTTCGGGCTTGCCTGGCAGTGGTTTGGGCCTGGCCATCGTGAAAGAAATCGCCAGCCAGCATGGCGCCGAGGTGAGCGTGCGCAGCCCGGTGATCGGCGACCACGGGACAGTTATACGGATGCGCTGGAGCGCCTAGGCTTCAGGTGTAACGCTTGCTGCGCAGGTTGTTTTTCATGTCGCGCAGCACGGGTTGCAGTTCTTCACCGATGCGCAGCGCCACTGTGGTGGCCAAAATATCGATGATCAGCAGGTGCAGCAGGCGCGACACCATGGGGCTGTATTTGTCGTAGCCCTCTGGGTGGTCGGCGGTCAGGTGGATGTTGCTGGCACCGGCCAGCGGCGAACCGCTGGCGGTGATCACGATGGTGGTGGCGCCTTGCTTTTTGGCGATGTCGCAGGCGTCCATCAGGTCGCGGGTGCGGCCCGAGTTGGAGATGATCACGGCGCAGTCGCCCGGCCGGAGCATGGACGCGCTCATGACCTGCATGTGGCCGTCGCTGTAGGCGATGGCGTTGACGCCCAGGCGAAAGAATTTGTGCTGTGCGTCCTGGGCCACGATGCCGGAGTTGCCCACACCGTAAAACTCGATGCGGCGGTTGGTCTTCTGGGTGTCGGCCAGGGCTTTTGCCGCATGCTCCAAAGCAAAAAAACTGGCGTCGTTGCGGTACTTCAAAAATGCCGCCACGGTGTTGTCGATCACCTTGACTGCGATGTCGCTGGTCTTGTCGTCTGCATCCACACTGCGGTGGATGAAGGGCACACCCTCGCTCACGCTGCCCGCCAGTTTGAGCTTGAAGTCGGACAGGCCGTCGTAGCCCATGCTGCGGCAAAAACGCACCACGGTGGGTTTGCTCACATGCGATCTGTCGGCCAGTTCGGTCACAGGCAGCTTGGCAAAGGCGCGCGGGTCGGCCAGCACGAGCTTGCCCACCCGTTGCTCGGCCGGGGCCAGGGAGGGCAAAGAAGCCTTGATGCGGTCGAGCATGGTGTGGTGTCTCCGGTTTAAGTTTCTTCGCTCCAGCAAAAGCTGTCGCGCGCAATCATGGCGCTGGATGCGCTCGGCCCCCAGGTGCCAGCGGCGTAGGGGCGCGGGCCGATGGTGTCGTCTTTCCAGTGTTGCAGGATCGGCTCGACCCAGCGCCAGGCTTCCTCTTGTTCGTCACTGCGCACAAACAGGTTCAGGCGACCCTCGAGCACATCGAGCAACAGGCGTTCGTAGGCGCCCACGCGCTCGCTGCCAAAGCGTTTGTCAAAGTCCAGGTCCAGGTGCACCGGGCTTAAGGTGACGCCACCACTGCCCTGGCCGCGCTTGCTTTGGCCTTGGGCAAACAGGTGCAGCTCCAGCCCGTCTTTGGGCTGCAGGTGGATGACCAGTTTGTTGACCTGCCCTGACGGGCTTTTGAAAATCTCATGCGGTGTGGGCCGGAAGTTGATCTCGATGTGTGCCTCACGCGCAGCCATGCGCTTGCCCGTGCGGATGTAAAAAGGCACGCCCGCCCAGCGCCAGTTGGCGATTTCTGTGCGCAAGGCCACAAAGGTTTCGGTGCTGCTGGCCGGGTTGACGCCCGGCTCGTCCCGGTAGGCGGGCACGGCCTTGCCGTCAATGTTGCCGGCGCTGTACTGGCCACGGATGACATGCTGGCTGAGTGTTTCAGGTGTCCAGCGCTTCAAGGCGCGCAGCACCTTGAGCTTTTCGTCGCGAATGGCGTCGGCGTGGGCATTGATGGGGGGCTCCATCGCGATGGCGCAGAGCAGTTGCAGCGCGTGGTTTTGCACCATGTCGCGCAGCGCGCCGGTGGTCTCGTAGAAGCCGCCGCGTTTTTCGACGCCCAGTTCTTCGGACATGGTGATCTGGATGTTGGCGATGTGTTCGCGGCGCCACAGTGGCTCAAACAAGGCGTTGCCAAATCGCATGGCAAACAGGTTTTGCACCGCAGGCTTGCCCAGGTAATGGTCGATGCGAAATATCTGCTGCTCTTTGAAAGCACGCCCCACCGCCTCGTTGATGGCGCGGTTGGAGGCCAGGTCGTGGCCCAGCGGTTTTTCGAGCACGATGCGCGTCTTGGGGGTGTTCAGGCCGTTGGCCGCCAGTTGTTCGCACACGGTGGTGAACAGGCTGGGGGCGGTGGACAAATACATCACCACGGTGTCGGTTTCGCGCTCAGCCAGACGGGCCGAGAGGGCGGCGTAGGCCTCGGGCTTGGACAGGTCCATGCGCACATAGCAAAGCAGGCTGGCAAAGCGGGCAAACTCTTCGGGCTTGGGGCGTTTTTCGCCCTCGACTTGCTCAAAACGTGAGCGGATTTGAGCGCGGTACTGCTCGTCGCTCAGGTCGTCACGGCCAACGCCAATGATGCGCCCCTCCTCAGGCAGGGTGTCGTGCCTGAAGGCCTGAAGCAAGGCGGGCATGAGTTTGCGCCAAACCAGATCGCCCGTGCCGCCAAAGAAAACCAAATCAAATGCCATGCTGTTCTTGAGTTACATGAAAAATTGATTTGTAATGTAACTTTGTTTCACTGATAATTCAAGCATCTTTCCATTTTTTATGCGCTCAGACAGTTTGTGAAATCGCAAGCTATTGGGCGACGACCGCGTCCACAGCACTGACCACGCCCACAGCAAAGACCTCTTACACAATTGATGTCGCCAAAGATGGCTTGGCATCCATGAGAATCCAACACCATGAACCAACTTGATGCCCTCAAACAATTCACCACCGTGGTGGCCGATACCGGTGACTTCAGGCAGCTGGCCCAGTTTCAGCCGCAAGACGCCACGACCAACCCTTCCCTGATTTTGAAGGCGGTGCAAAAACCCGAATACGCGCCCTTGTTGGCCGACACCGTGGCCGCGCACCGGGGGCAGCCGCTGGACGTGGTGATGGACCATCTGCTGGTGCGATTTGGCTGCGAGATTCTGAAAACCATCCCGGGTCGTGTCTCTACCGAAGTCGATGCCCGCTTGAGCTTTGACACGGCTGCCAGCGTGGCCCGTGCGCGCCGCATCATGGGTCTGTACGAAGCGCAAGGCATTGCCCGCGAGCGCGTACTGATCAAGATCGCCTCGACCTGGGAGGGCATTCAGGCTGCGGCTGAGCTTGAGCGCGAAGGCATTCGCACCAACCTGACGCTGTTGTTCGCGTTTTGCCAGGCGGTGGCTTGCGGGCAAGCGAGGGTGCAACTCATTTCGCCTTTTGTGGGCCGCATTTACGACTGGTACAAAAAGACCGCTGGCGCCTCCTGGGACGAAGCCGCCAAGTCCGGCCCGAACGATCCCGGCGTGCAGTCGGTGCGGGCCATCTTCAATTACTACAAAAAGCACGGCATTCAGACTGAAGTGATGGGGGCGTCGTTTCGCAACGTCGGCCAGATCACGGCCTTGGCCGGCTGTGACTTGCTGACCATCAGCCCCGAATTGCTCGCGCAACTGGCCGCCAGCGAGGCGCCTTTGAACTTGGCGCTGGACGCGCAAGCCGCCAAGGGCCTGGATTTGCCAGCTGTGCACTGCGACGAGGCGTCGTTTCGTCTGGCCCTCAACGAGGACGCCATGGGCACCGAAAAACTGGCCGAAGGCATTCGCGCTTTCTGCGCCGATGCGGTCAAGCTTGAAGCCTTGATGCAGAAAGCCTGAGATGCGCTGCGACCAGACCGAGGCATGGCAAGCCTTGCAAACGCATGCCAGCCACTTTGCAGGTTTTGATTTGCGCACCGCCTTCGCGCAAGATGCCCACCGCGCCCAAGCCTTGAGCCAGTCAGCGCCCCATGTGTTTGCCGACTTGTCGAAAAACCATGTGGATGCGGCGACCGAAGCGCTGCTGCAAGCCTTGGCCCGCCAGACCGGATTGGCCGCGCACCGCGACGCCATGTTCCGAGGCGAGCACATCAACACCACCGAAGACCGCGCCGTGATGCACTGGCTGCTGCGCCAGCCTGAGGGTTCTCTGTCTGGTGATTTGGCCGCACCCTTGAAGCAGGTGCACGACACCCTCAAGCCCATGCTGGCCTATGCCGAGCAGGTCCGCGCGGATGCGCAGATCACCGATGTCGTGAACATCGGCATTGGCGGCTCCGACCTGGGCCCGCAAATGGCGGTGCTGGCCCTGCAAGATTTTGTGCTGCCGGGCAAACGCTTTCACTTTGTCTCGAATGTGGACGGCCATGAACTGGCGGCGGTGCTCAAAGACCTGAAGCCACAGAGCACGCTGTTCCTGATCGCCTCGAAAACCTTCACCACCCTGGAGACCATGACCAACGCCCACTCGGCGCTGGCCTGGTTCAAGGCGCAAGGCGGTACCGATGTGGCGCGCCACTTCGCAGCTTTGACCACCAACGTGACTGCAGCAGCGGGCTTTGGCATCACCACCACCTTTGGCTTTTGGGATTGGGTGGGCGGGCGATATTCGCTGTGGTCGGCCATTGGCCTGCCGTTGGCGATGGCCATCGGGGCACAAGGCTTTCGGGATTTTCTGGCTGGGGCGCATGCCATGGACCGGCATTTCCAGACGGCCGATCTGGCAGACAACCTGCCCGTTCGGCTGGGTTTGCTCGATGTCTGGTACCGCAACTTCATGCACTACACCAGCCGCAGCATTGCGCCGTACCACAGCGCTTTGCGCAGGCTGCCGGCGTATTTGCAGCAGCTGGAAATGGAGAGCAATGGCAAGCGCGTGGACCGCAATGGCCATGCGCTGCCCTATGCCACCTCGCCGGTGTTGTGGGGCGAGCCGGGCACCAACGGCCAGCATGCTTATTTTCAGATGCTGCACCAGGGCACCGACACGGTGCCGCTGGAGTTCATTGCCGTGAAAAAGCCAACGCACACCTTGAAAGACCACCACGCATGGCTGTTGTCCAACGCGATCGCGCAGGCGCAGGCGCTGATGCTGGGCCAGTCAGACGCTGGCGGTCACCGCCATTTTCCAGGCAACCGGCCCAGCAGCTTTTTGCTGCTGGACGAATTGACGCCCACCAGTCTGGGGGCCTTGATTGCTTTGCAAGAACACCGTGTGTTTGTCAGCGGTTCGGTGTGGGGCATCAACAGCTTTGACCAATGGGGTGTGGAACTGGGCAAGGTGCTGGCCCGGGATGTCCATGCGCGCATGCTATCGGGCGATGTGGCCGGGCTGGATGCTTCAACAGCGGCATTGTTGCAACGCCTGCGCACTTGAGGCATTTGCGGCAAGGTGAGGCATGGGGTGATTCAAAGTGCGCAATTAACAATTTGATACGTTTAAGTTTAACTTTTGGTTAATTTAAATGTATTCATATTTTATGATTCGTTCATGGACAAGCTCATGGACCTTTACGCAGAACTCGGTGTCACACCGCAGGCCGAGCCCGAAGTGATTCGGGCGGCTTTCCGTGCACTGGCCCAACACTACCATCCTGACCGGCAAGGGGGCACCTCAGCTTTGTGGACTGCCAAAATGGTTCGCATCAACCATGCTTACAAAGTGTTGAGCCAGCCCGAGGAGCGCAGGGCTTACGACGTCAGCTGCCGTGCCCCGAGCCCCCGGTTTGTGGCCCCCTTGATCCACACCACCTCATCGATTGCATCGCTCAGAAATGCCCAGCCTTTTTTGACCACGTATGACCAACGTGGGCGTTTGCACGCCTTTGTTTGAGGGGCATCCTTCAAGCCATGCCCCCTGGTCAAGTCGGTCGGGTCAAAAATGACGGCCCAACAAGGTCAAAACAATCAATGCCGATGGGCACCATGGTCATGCGCTGTTGCACCAGGGCTTGCAGCGGGTGCGGCCGATGACACACCCACGGTCAGCGTGCCGCGCATGCCGGCTTCATAGTGACCAGGGATCAAGCAGGCCATTTGCAGGACCATGGCCTTCGGAAAGGTCACCACCAACTCGCCGGTTTGCCCGGCGGCCACTGAGATCGCAACGCCCGTGCCGTGGCTGTGTGTTGCACCATGCCCTTGCGCGGCATCTTTTTTCATGGCTTCGGCGTGCTCGCGGATCGCCTCATTGCTGCCCAACACCATCTCATGGGCTGTGCGGCCGGCGTTGTGAACCACAAAACGGATGGTTTCGCCCGCCTGCACTGCGATCTGGCTGGGTGTGAAGCGCATCTGGTCGTCCATCTGCACGGTGATGCTGCGACTGACCACTTGCGCCACAGGGTTGAGGCTGTTTGATGCCTCATGCTGCTCACTTGCTGCGGCAGTGTCGCCATGGTTGTGGCCGGTGGCGGCCCAGTCGGGGTGGCGCTCAAGCCATTGCCAGGCCGCCCAGCTGCCTGCCGATGTGAGTGTGCCCAGGACCAGCACATAGATGGTGGCGGCGCGTTGCCAGTTCCGAGGTGCGCTCACCCCCAAGGCCAGCACCGAGACGAAAAAGCCCAGTGGCACCACCCAAGCACTGCGGGCGGGTGAGTCGGGAAAGTGTTGCAGCCCCCCCGTGAAAAAGCCCAACCCGATCGACAACAGGGTGCCCAGCACCAAGGTTTGAACCAGGCCCGCACGCGCTGCGTCGGCTTGCGATGAGGGCAGGCGGTGCTCAAGCCAAGCCCCCAGCACAAACAAGACAATGCCAATGGCGGCGGTCCACAGTGAGCGCTCGCCGCTGAAAAAGCCGTGGTTCACGGCCCCTGAAATGAAGCTGATGCCCGAGTATTTGAGCAGCATCGCTCCGTGGTGTTGTTGAAAAGAAGAAGTCATGGGTCCATCCGTGCGCTGGCTTGTGCCTGCGCTTGCATACCAATCTGCCGCGCAGGCCAAAGCCGACGCAGAACGTGAAGTGGAGGGTGTGCTCAGACGATGGGTGGGCGCAAAACAGGCCGCCAGCTCTCGCTTTGCCAGCCTTGCGCAATGCGCGTGGGGTGCACAGCAGGCGCAGGGTGCAGCGCCATCGCGGTGGTGGTCCCCCAGCCGACGGCACAGCAGTGGTGACAGTCGGCATGGGCCGCACAAGGGGCTCTGTCCGTATCCCCTGTAGCCGATGGGGCAACGGACGCTGCCTGCTCGCTGGGGACGGCCAAGTGCCCGTGGCAATCAGGCAAGGGCACGCTGTGGGCCGTATGGTCTATCGGTGCTGCTGAGACGTCCACCTGGACTGCTGCATGCGGCACATTGAGCAAAGGCATGGCCATGACCGAGCCCACGCTCAGCTTGAGCACCCACAGCAAGATCAGAAACCAAGAACAAAAACGCATGGGTGCATCTTAAATGTTCAGGCGTATCCAACACCAGCCAGACGACAAAAAGCCCTGCAAGGCGTGAACCTTGCAGGGCTTTTATTTTGGCTGGGTGAGGGCCGAAACCCTCAGTCCAGACAGCGGGGCATTTACATGCCCATGCCGCCCATACCGCCCATGCCGCCCATGTCAGGCATGCCGCCAGCGCCCGACTCTTCTTTCGGTGCTTCGGAAATCATGCATTCGGTGGTCAACATCAAAGAGGCCACAGACGCAGCGTTTTGCAAGGC
>CAIZSE010000066.1 GCA_903935585.1 uncultured Burkholderiales bacterium
CACCAGAAAATCCACGAAAGTGAACTTTTGATGAATTGCGGATGGCTGGTTCGGTTGGATCCACAGACTATTGGGAGAATATCGCAGTAACTCAGGCGGAAAACTGGGTGGCGGGTTTCGAGGTCACGGATTCACCATTAATGTTAGTTTCCTTTGGTTGTGCAAATCTCTTGCTTGCATCTTCATTATTGTGCCCATGCTGGTGCGTGCACAAACTCAAAATCCTGATAGCAGTTGCCCACCCACACCAATGCCGCTTGAGCATCAGATGGCCTATGTTGCCAACGCACCTGCAATGAATGCGGGTTTTTTATGGCGTATTGAAAAGGATGAACGAACTTCGTGGCTATATGGTACTATGCATTTAAATCATATTGACTATGCAAAACCTGGCCCACTGATTATGATGGGCGTGCACAATAGCGATGTATTAGCAATTGAGATCAATCGTCATGACCGACAAACTGTTGCTGCCCATGTGTCGATAACCTCGATCAAATTATCTGACACTCAGTTGGAAAAATTGAGTAAAGCTTATGCCAAAGATTGCTTGGTATTCAATGCCTCCAACATATCATCAATTGGGGCGATAAATCCTGTGTTCATTACGCAGGCTCAACGTCAAGCATTGTTCTCTGGTTTCAGCCCTGAATCTAGGCTCACACAAATCGCTCTACGTCGTGGCAAGCCTATTGTTTCACTTGAAACACTGGAACAGCAAATTGCTGCGCTTACGCCATCATCGCAAGCTGAATTCGATCAATTTTTCGAATCTGCTTTGATGAATTTTGAATCAGGAAAAATGCGAACAGAGTTGTTGCAGTTGAACATGGCATGGCGACAAAACGATTGGTCAGCATCATTAAACTTGAACAAGATATGACTGCGAATCAGCCTGCTTTTTCGGCACGTCTATTGGATCAACGCAATATACTCATGGCGGAAAAAATTGATGCACTGCACCAAGGAGGGAAACGTGTGTTTGTAGCTGTTGGAGCCATGCATATGGCCGGCAGGACTGCTCTACCGAAGTTGCTACAAGACAAAGGCTACAGAGTGGAGTTTTTACCTTTGAAAAATTAAGATTTCCCTCTAAAATAATGCGTGATCGCTTTTATTGCAAGCTAACGGGTCACATGCCATGCGCAAGACAGTCTTGGGGAAATTGTTATGAGTTGCATAAACTAACTATTACGCGCACTTATCGATAGTCAGCCCACTGCGATTTTCGACCATCAACACGGTGCTGTACCAACGTCTTTGATTTGGGCCTGGTAGTCGTCTATCCGGGTCTTGGCCGCTTTGATGCCTTTGGAATAGTGGTTCTCATCGTTGTACGACTGTGCACCCCACTCCTTGAGCGTTTCAATTCGCTGTTCCTCGCGCTCAATCAGATAAGTCAGCGCGGTCACACGTGCCACATTGGCCTGCTGAACCAAACTGGTCTTGATGAGTTGGATCGTCTCGGCTTGTTGCGTCATAGCCGCAAGCGTCTTTTGCTCAAACTCTGCATTCTGCCGTTGCTGGAGAATCATCGAATAGATGGCCAGTGCAAGTGCGACGCCTGAAAACAGTGCGTTGATGGCCCCAAAACTGTCGCCAAAGTTGGCCGCTTTGGCGAAGTCTCCGTGCCAAAGCGTCAAGCCTGCTGACAGCACCCACAGCAAAATGAACGTGATGACAAAAGGTCTGAGTCTCATGGGTAAGTCGAATCTGGAAAATGGTTTCAGTGCAGCTCAGACGCTGACCCGCAGCATTTCTTGAACTTCTTGCCGCTGCCACAGGGGCAGGGTTCGTTGCGGCCTACCTTGGTGCGCAACCGTTGGGCCGTTTCCCGCTCGTGTATCGCCTCGCGCAGCGGCAACCAAAAGGCATGGATGTTGGCCAAGCTGTCTTCAATCTGCTGGGCCAGTTGTTCCCGTTGCTCGGGGGTTTTGGTCAGTTCGTCCTGATCGGCAGAGAAGCTTTCTTCACCCAGCAAGCCAATGGGCCTGTACCACCGTTGGCCTTGCGGACTGTCGAACAAGGGCTTCCACGCCGCACGGTTCAGCGCCACACCCTCGGTAAAACCGTAGGCCCAGCCATCGGCCTCTTCAAATTCTCCGATGTCGTATTCGTAAGTGTCCCAGTAGGGTGCCACCAACGGCGGTTTGTTCTCAAAACCGTGAATGATGCTGTTGTAGAGACGCATGACCAGGCCCATGATGTGGTTGAGTTGGTCAATGCTGTCCGTGGGGGGCATCATGGCGCTGTCTTCGCCCCAGACTTTGGGTAACCACTGACTGGGCATGATGGTCTGCGGCCCAATGGCGATGGCATGCAAGTAGCCGTCCAACGTGTCCAGCGTCATGGCTTCATCGTTGTCCACGCCATAGAGCAAAAACTGATCGAGTTCCTCAAGCTCTTCGTCGGACAGTGGTGCCATCATGTCCTGCACTTCTTGGGCTGTGGGTTGAATCTTTCCCTGTGTCAGTGCTTTCAGCAATTCCGGTTCTGCAGCTTTGGCCTCGTTGTGGGCCTTGGCGATAAAGCTGCCAATGCCTTCGGTCTCAATGGTCATGAAGGCTTCTTCTAGCGCCAGCTTGTCCGTTTCAAACTGGTCATCCCACACGGTGGAGGTTCCATGTTCGTCCACCACTTCAAGAATCCATTGGCTGTCAGCGCTGCGGTAGATTTGAATGCACACGCTGTGGCCGTCTGCGCTGTAGGCCTGCTCCAATGGAGAATGGATGATGTCGATGTCCTCGGTCATGCTCAACATCATATAAGGGAAAAGGCCGCAAAATCTTCTGGCCTTCCCCTGTCGTAGCAATCAGCGTCTGGCCGTTATATGAACGCCATACACGCGATGCCCAGCGACAAAATCACCACGAGAAAAATCCTGTGCTTGACCTTCTCGTGCCTTGGGCAACATGCAGGCCATTCGCGCAGTCTGGTTGTAACGAGGTTCACCATTTGGACTCCTTCGGCGCTTTAGCAACCACGACTTCCTTTTCAGCGCTTGCGTCCACAGTGGCGATGTGTCCAACGGGCCGCAGTCGAATTTCCCCGCTGTCCACAAACCGCTGCAGACGCTGCTTGGAGAAATCATCGATTCCAGCTTCAATCAGTACAACCGCATGAATCCCCGGTCGTTCTTTCTTGTGTTCCGCATGATCATGAAGTTCTCGAAGAATCCACTGGCCTTCGATGACGCATTGAAGACATTGGTTGAACCCTTGTTATCTGCTCAGCGACGCGATACCACTGGCACTTTTCGGCTAACCGATCCTGACGAATTGCTGATGTTGCTAAAAACCTGCTTCGGCATGATCCGGCGCCCATTTCTCGAGCAGAGTCCTATGGCCGGCAGCGAAAAACACAAGGCGCTGGCATTGGATACTATGGCACGCTTGTTGGGACCCGGCGTGTTGACGCCGACCGAAAACTGACCATCTGGGGGGGGCGGCGTCAACAACGCCCCCAATAAAAATGGCCTTGCATCACTGCAAGGCCATGATTTCACACCGTATTCGGGCTCTACGGCGTGGGCTTGAACGTCAGGTAGTCAAACCCAAGCTTGCAGGACGTAGTCGTAGGCCGCTTGGCCGTTGGTCATGTCCACGCGTTGCAATTTTATTTTCAAGTCATCGCCTTGTTTGACCAAGGTGTGACGGTAGCTCCCGCCGAAATGACGTATGTCGTCGCGCCGCATTTCCATCATCTGGAAACGTGAATAAACCTCCACCGTGGTGGCACTGACGGCTTCAATCACGATGTTGCCCACCATGTGATTGGTACCCCACTGCGCGGCTTGTGACCAGGCGTTGGGGTGTTGCAGGCGGCTCATGCGAACTTCCATCAGCAATTGGTCTTCAGCAAAGATAGAGGCTTCGCGGCGCCAGTCGGTTTGCGTGGGCGTGGAGGGCATCCAGTAAACACCATCTTCACTGAACAGATGGGTCCAATCACCCCAGGCTTTGTTGTCCAGCAAAGCGGCTTGATGGAACAGCAGTTCTTCAACTTGTCGCTGCAATGCGGCATCGACTTGGATGGCTTTGGGGATGTAACCCTGGCTCGGCTTTCTGCCACGGCCCATGTGATCGGGTTCGATGGAATCCGCCCCAGACATCGATTGAATGCCTTCAATCACAACACCTGTGCCCAGTGCATCTTTGACTTCATTGGTTTTCATGTGTGTTGACTCCTGTTCAGGCTTTGGCCGAAGGTTGAATGGCGGCACGGATATACGATTCCCAGGCCTTGAACTGATTGCGCATCACGACTTCGCTGGTGCCGTTGTTGGAGTACAAAACACCATCTTTTTCAGTGTCTCCACCGTAGTTGCGGTGCAAGCTCACCCATTCGCCACCATTGGATTCCAGTCCCAGTTGGCCCTTGGTCCAGTTTTCCAGGTCGTCGGCATTGATCATGGTGGCGGGGGAGTTCACCAAGTTGAAATACCACAGTGCACGTTCGTAGATGGCCTCTGACACACCTTTGAGTCGGAAGTGCCAAATCTCGGACAGCGTTTTGTTCGGCGCAATGGGCCGCAAGACCCGCACTTGTTGCAAAGGCGATTGAACCGACAAATACGGGTAAATGAGGACGTGGTGAATGCTGCGTGCCAAATATTCTTCACCTTTTTCTTCGCCATACGCCTTCTTGATCAAGGCCTCATATTCGACGGTGTCCGGGTCGGTAGGGCGCAAGCCCATATAAGCTTTCAAAATGCCGTGGCCGTATTTGAAGTTCACCGTTTGCACAGAGTCCCACTGGTCAAAGCTGGAGGCAAAGGTGGACAGGTAATGGAAGAACAAAGGCGCATCGCCTTTTTCCTTTTTCAGGCGCTGCTCCACTTTGCGCGCAGACACCCCCGTCGACTGGTGCGTGACGGAAGGGTGCAAGGCATCCAGTTGGTTCTCCATGAAGAATTTCCAATTGGACTTCTGAATCACGCGGTGGCAGACAGGGACGGCTTCCACTTCACCCAAGGGTGACCGGTCGCACATGTCATCAAAGGCCACTTTGGCGTCACCTAAAAACTCCACCAAAGTGGGGCCTTCTTTGGACAAGCTGGCAAACACGAAACCACGGTAGCTGTCGACGCGGGCGGCCGCCACCATGCTGCAATCTGCATCCTTGGTGTTCAAGCGGGTGCCGTCGTAGCCCTTGACCAAGGGAATGGCTTTGACTTTGCCGTTCAGATGAAAGCTCCAGGCATGGTAAGAGCAGACAAAGCCTTTGCCTGTGTTGCCACTTTGATTGCCACACAGCTCCACGCCGCGATGGGGGCAGCGGTTGTAAAGCACTTTGACGCTGTTGTCGATGTCGCGCACCATGACCATGGGCTGTCGCCCGATTTGCATGGTGAAGTAGTCGCCGACCTCTTTGACTTGTGACTCGTGGCCGCAATAGACCCAAGCCTTTTCAAAAATGTGCTCCATCTCAAGATCAAAAAGTTTCTGATCCGTGTAGACGCTCTTGTGAACGCGGTCTGGTTGAACCAGGTGATCTAAATCTATCGATTGCATGGAAACTCCATTTCAGGGCTTGAGATGAACACGAACCCGTAACTTAACGCAGGTCGGAAAATTGATCTACAACAATTCATGCTTTTTCCATTACCATAGGTTATGGATTACAGAAAAGTTCAGCTCTTCCTGGCGGCCGCTCGTTACGGCAATCTCACCGAAGCTGCGGCGTCGATGGAAATCTCTCAACCGGCGCTTTCCAAGAGCATCAAGGCCCTCGAAAAAACCCTGGGGGTGCGGCTGCTCGAAAGGGGCCGTTTTGGGGTCAGCCTCACGCCTTTTGGACAAGCCCTCATGGAGCATGGGCGTGTCATTGAGGCAGAGATGCGCAATGCCGTGGGTGAAATTCAATCCATGCGGGGGGCCCAACGCGGGCACGTGATGGTGGGCTGTGGCCCCACCGAAGCCACACGGCTTTTGCCATTGGCCCTCAAAGTTCTGGCCGATCAAAACCCGGAAGTCCACGTCACGGTGTTGTACGGTTTGAACGAAGCTTTGATGCCTTGGGTCAAGCAAGGGGAGGTTGATTTTGCGCTGTCGTCAGTGCCTGCAAGATCGATGGACACTGAACTGGTTCACGACTTCTTGTCGACCGAACATGCCACCGTGGTGGCCCGCGCAGACCACCCGCTTTCAAAATACAAAGTGGTCACACCCCAGATGCTGCTGAAATACCCCTGGATTTTGCCCAGGCAACGCGAGTTGGAGCGACTGGCATTTGACGATTATTTTGTGGCGCACGATCTGGAGCCACCTGTCGCCCAAGTCGAAACAACCTCGACCGTTTTGATGAAATCCATGGTCATGCAAAGCGAAGCCCTGACCTTCATTCCGAAAGAATTGATTTATTGGGAAGTGCGCGCAGGACAACTCAAGGCGCTGGAAGCCACAGGCCACCAATGGGAGAGAAGGGTGGGCATCACGCGGCGCCGCAAAGGCACATTAAGTCCGGCGAGCAAGCTGCTCATGCAAGCCGTGAAATCGGTGGCGCAGTCGTTTTAAGCTCAAACGCCCAAATAGCGCGTCCACAACTGGCGGTCATCCCGCAGCGCCTTCGAGCTGCCTGCCCAGGCCACTTGACCGCGCTCCATGATGAGATGGTGGGAGGCGATGTCCACCAATCGGTTGACGTATTTGTCGACCACGATCAAGGTCTGTCCTTCCTCGCTGAGCAGTCGCAGGCATTTCCAGATTTCTTCGCGAATGAGCGGCGCCAAGCCTTCGGTGGCTTCGTCCAGAATGATCAAGCGGGGGTTGGTGACCAAAGCACGGCCAATGGCCAGCATTTGCTGTTCCCCCCCCGACAGCTGAGAGCCCAGGTTGGATTTGCGTTCAGCCAACCGGGGGAACAATTCATACACACGGGCGGGTGTCCAAAGCCTTGGGCTTTTGTGTCGGTTACTGACAAAGGCTGTGAGGTGTTCGTCCACCGTTAAATTGGGGAAAACCTGTCTTCCCTCGGGCACCACGGCAATGCCAAGCCGTGCAATTTTGTCGGTGCTTTGGTTGGTGATGTCATGGCCATCAAAAATAACCTGGCCGCCCTGAACGGATTTGAGACCCAGAATGCTTCGGATCAGCGTGGTTTTGCCCATGCCGTTGCGGCCAAGCAAGCCCATCGATTCGCCCGCCTTGAGGCTGAAGTCAACGCCAAACAAGACCTGACTCTCTTGGTAAGCCGACTCCACATTGCGTACTTGCAGCAAGCTCATGCGTTCTCCTCGCCCAAGTAGGCTGCAATGACTTGTGGGTGGTGCCTGATTTCGGTGGGGGTGCCCGTGGCAATGACCGCACCGCTTACCAACACAGAAATTCTGTCGGCGAGCCTGAACACAGCGTCCATGTCGTGCTCAATGAGCAAGATGGCCGATTGTTCGCGCAATTTCAGGATGAGGTTCAAGATGCGCTCAGACTCCACCGGGCCTGCGCCTGCCATGGGCTCATCCAGCAGCAATAACTTGGGTTGCGTAGCCACAGCCAGACCCAGCTCCAGGATGCGCTGCTCACCATGGGACAGTTCGCTGGCAGGGTCGTTGGCGCGGTGCGCCAGACCCAGGTCGCTGAGCAGGTGCATGGCTTGGTCTGTCAGAGCCGAATCTTGGCTTACAGGCTTCCAAAATGAAAAACTATTTCCCATGCGCGCCTGGACGGACAAAGCCACATTTTCCAGGGTCGTGAAGGATTTGAAGAGGCGGGTGATTTGAAATGAGCGCGCCAGACCTGAGCGAACGCGTTCGTGAGTTGACATCCCCGTGATGTCCTGACCCTGGAAGAAAATTTGCCCACTGTCACTGGGCAGCAAGCCAGACAACTGTGCCACCAAGCTGGTCTTGCCCGCGCCATTGGGCCCAATCAGGGCATGAATTTCATGGGGTTGGACTTGCAGGCTCACGTGGTCCGTGGCCAACACGGCGCCAAACTTCTTCACCAAATTTTGAATGTCGAGCAAAGGTGCCTGGGTCATGAATGCCCCTTGGCTTTGACTTTGGGTGGGCGGTTAAAAAAGCTCGACAGCCCCTTGGGTGCCAACAACACCACCGCCAGCAAGAACCACCCGATGTAGAACTGCCAATACACCGTGTGTTCAGCAATCAAATCTTCCAAAATGAGCAAGACCAAGGCGCCCCACAAGCCGCCTGAGAGGGTTCCAACGCCACCCAAAATGACCATCACCATCAAGATGCCTGATTGCGTCCAGTGCATCAAATTGGGGCTGACATAGTTTTGGTGGTTGACCATCAAGGCGCCTGCCAGGCCACCCAAAGTACCGGCGACGGTGAATAAAACCCATTTGTAGGTGTAGGCTGGAAACCCGATGGCTTCCACGCGTGTGTCGTCGTCACGGATGGCCAAAATGACTCTGCCAAAGCGTGACTTCATCATGCGCGAAATCAGGATCAGGGTGATGACCAGTACAAACAGGACAACAAAGTAAAACGTCAGATCGTTTTTTAAATTGAGCCCCATGCCAAAGTTGGATCTGAACTTGATGTTCAAGCCTTCATCGCCCCCGTAGGCCTTGATGGAGTTCACCAGGTAGTAAATCATTTGCGCAAAAGCCAGCGTGATCATGATGAAGTAAACACCACGCGTTCTCAAGGAGATGGCGCCAATCACAGCGGCGGCCAAAGCCGAGACGGCCATGGCCACAGCAAAGTTCACCCAGCCATTGGTCACACCCTCTGTGATCATGATGCCCACGGTGTAGGCGCCAATGCCCACGAACGCAGCATGTCCAAACGAGACCAATCCGCCAAAGCCCAAGATGAGGTTGAGGCTGCAAGCCGCAATGCCGTAAATCATCATGCGGCTGAGCATGCTGATGTAAAAATCCTGGCCTCCGAAATGCAGCGCCAATGGCAATGCAATGGCCAGTATCAACAACAAGGCCCAGAGCCAGGGAGGTGTTTCGCGTTTCATCTTGACCTGGCTTAAGAGCGACCTGAAAACAAGCCTTGAGGGCGAACAAAAAGAACCAGGGCCATCAAGAGATAGACCGAAATCGAGGCGACGGCAGGGCCGGCAGCACTGGCAAATTGGGGTGAGAATATTTCTCGAAACAGATGCGGCAGCAGGGTCCGTCCCAGCGTGTCGACAAAGCCCACCAGGATGGCCCCCACAAAGGCGCCCCAGACCGAACCGATGCCGCCAATCACAATGACCACAAAGGCCAAAATCAGGATGTTTTCACCCATGCCCACCTGAACCGCCAGCAAGGGGCCCAGCATGGCGCCCGCGACAGCGCACAGCGCAGCACCCATGCCAAAGACGCCGGTGAACAGGGTCCTGATGTTGATCCCCATGGCCATGGCCATCTCCCGGTTGGAGGCGCCTGCACGAACCCAGGCCCCCATGCGGGTTTTGGTGACCAGAAGAAACAACAACAGGGCAATGGTCAAGCCCACGCCAATGATGACCAGGCGATAACTGGAGTACATCAATCCGGGCAACAGTTCTACGGGGCCTGACAAGGATTGGGGCGCAGAAAGGGGGAGATCGGATCCCCAAATCATGCGGACCGATTCGTTGATGATGAGGATGAGCGCAAACGTGGCCAGGACTTGGGACAAGTGGTCTCTGGCATACAGCGTTCGCAGCAGCGTGGCTTCCAAAACCATGCCCACCACGGCGGTGAGCAAGACGGCCAAGATCACACCCAGCAAGAATGACTGGGTCAACTGAACCAGCCAGGCGGCCAGGAAGGCCCCCACCATGTAGAGCGCGCCATGGGCCAGGTTGATCATGTCCATGATGCCGAACACCAGTGTCAAACCAGACGCCAGCAAAAACAACATCAAACCAAACTGCAGGCCGTTCAAGGCCTGCTCCAACATCAAAATACTGCTCATGAGGAGATCTTAGCCCCCGTTATTTCATGGGGCAGTCTTTGACATAAGCGTCACCATGGTTGGTCAAGACCGGTTGACCCACAATGCGGTTGACCAGTCGACCTTGTGCGTCTTTCTGAATTTCGCGCAGGTAGTAGTTTTGAATCGGATACTGGTTGGTGTTGAAGCGGAAGTCGCCACGCACGGAATTGAACTTTACTGTTTTGAGTGTTTTGATCATCAGGTCTTTGTCCTCGACCTTTCCGTTTGCCGCCCGCACCGCAGCATCGATCAGGAGCGCTGTGTCATAGCCCTGAGCCGCGTACAAAGTCGGCAGGCGCTTGTATTCTTTTTCAAACTCGGCCACAAATTTCTTGTTGGCTTCGTTGGGCAAATCCATGCCCCAGTGAGCGGTGTCAAAAATGCCGAGCATGTCATTGCCCACTGCGCGAATCACGTCTTGGTCAGCGCCAAAGCCAGGCTGAATCAGTCGGATGTCCTTGTTCAAGCCTGCGGCCATGAACTGCTTGATGAAGTTGATGCCCATGCCACCCGGTAAAAAGGTGTAGACCACTTCGGGTTTGGCGGCCCGAATCTCAGCGAGTTCTGCGGAGTAGTCGAGTTGCCCCAACTTGGTGTAAACCTCACCGTTGACGTTGCCTTTGTAAAAGCGTTTGAAACCCGCCAAGGAATCTTTTCCGGCCTGGTAGTTGGGTGCCAGCAAATAAGCAGACTTGACTTTGAGGTTGGTGGCGTGTTGGCCTGCAGCCTCATGGTAGGCATCGTTGGGCCACGACACCGCAAAGAAGTAGGGTGTGCACTGTGCGCCGGCAATGGGCGAAGGTGCGGCATTGGGGCTGAGGTAAATGGTCTTGCCCTCGACCGCTTCAGGCAGACCTGCCAACATGATGTTGGAGAAGACCACGCCCGTTAAAAAGTCGACTTTGTCGCGTTTGACATAGCGCTCGAACAATTGTTTGCCCACATCGGGTTTGAATTGGTCGTCAGAAATGGACACATCTGCGGGCAATCCGCCCAGTTTCCCGCCATTGAGTTTCACCGCCAGCATGAAGGCATCGCGAATGTCCACCCCCAAAGCCGCCGAGGGGCCAGACAGTGTGCTGACAAAGCCCACTTTCACTTTGTCGGCTGCCAGCGCGGGTTGCATCGACAAGCTGGCTGCCGCGGTGAGGGTAACAAGACTTTTAACGAGCGGAAAAGACATGATGAACTCCTGGTGAGACCGGTGATAAAAAAGCACTTGCCCTAGGGCACCCTACATTCTTGGCCAAAAATTGACCCTTTGAAATCAGTGTTTTCCCGTTTTACAGGTGAAGTTTTCACCCAATCCAGCCGGGCAGCCATGTGGCAATGCCGGGTATGAAGAAGACAGCCAGCAACATCATCAAACTCATGACCACATAGGGGACCACAGCCAGGAAGATGTGCCCCATGGTGACAGAGGGGGGGGCGACACCGCGCATGGTCATCAGCAGCAGGCCATGGGGGGGCAGCAGCAAACCCAGTTGCATGCAAATGAGGAACATCACGCCAAACCAGATGGGGTCCACGCCCAAGGTGTTCACAATGGGCATGAAGATCGGCAAGGTGATCATCATCATGCTCACCTGATCGACAAAGATGCCCAGGAAAATGAGCATCAGCATCATGCCGACCACAATCCAGGTGGTGGACAAGCCTTGGCCCGTGATGAACTGCACCAAGCCCGTACTGGCACCCGAGAAGGAAAGTATTTGGGCAAATGTGGTGGCACCCAAAATGATGAACAAAATCATGCCCGAGATGCCAGCTGTGCCCTTGAGGGCTTTCAACACGGCCTGCCACTTCAGGGCTCTGTAAAACGCTGCCAACACCATGGTGGCAAAAGCACCCAATGCGGCACATTCGGTGGGGGTGGCCCAACCTGCTGCCAAGGCCCCAACCACCACGCCAAAAATGGACAGTGTGGGCAAGACATAGCCAAAGAAAGGTTGCCAGCGAGCCCAGCCTGTGTGATGAACCACATCGGATTCAGTGGGCGCCAAGTGTGGGCTGATTCGAACGCGAATGATGATCCAGGCCACAAACGAAATGGACAGCAACACGCCCGGCAAGACGCCACCAATCAGTAATTTCGAAATGGAAATGCCCGACAAGGAACCCAACAGCACCGTCAAGGCAGAGGGTGGGATGAGCATGTCCACCGCGCCAATGGCCATGATGGGACCCGTGGCGATGGTGGGGTGATAGCCCCTGGCCAGCATGACGGGCAGCATGAGTGCCCCGAGCATGGCGGTGGTGGCAATGGTCGAGCCTGAGATGGCAGAGAACACGGTGCCCGCCACCACAGCCACCACGGCCAAGCGACCTGGTACACGCATGATGAGCCGCTCAACGCCTTCAATGACCTTGAAGGCCAGACCTGTGTGAAACAGAATCTCGCCCATCAGCACAAACAGCGGAATGGGCGTCAGGGAGAACGCCATGACCGAACTGACACTGCTGCGAACCAGTTGCACCAAGCCAGGTTCACCGCCCATATAGAGCCACGCCCCCAAAATATTGACCGCAATGAAGGTCAGTGCAACGGGCATCCCAATGAAGAGCAAAACCGTTGAGCCTCCGAGCATGAGGCAGGCTGCAAATTGCCAGCTGCTCATGCGGCGCTCACTGCGTCATTGCGTGGGCCTCGTTCAGCCAACCACAGCCGGTGCATGCGAAACAACATTTCAAGGCTGAGCAATGTAAACACAAAGGGCAGGGGGGCCAACGACCACCATTCAGGCGTGACCAATGTTTTGATATTGAGCGAATTAGCGGTGTAGCTGGCCCAGGTGGCCTGCACACCGTAAAAGGTCATGATCAGGCAGCAGGCCAATCCCAGCGTGTCGCCGACCCATTCAAACGCCCAGGCCAATTTGGCCGGAATGGCCTGAAGAACAATGTCAACGCGGATGTGTTGACCTTGGCGCAGCAGCCAAGGTGAAACACACAAGGTGACGCCATACAAAATGAATTCTGAGACCTCGTTGCTCCAGCCGATGCCCTGGGGGCCGCCGCTGAAAGCGAAGTTGCGCAGTGCCACATCGGTCACGATGATGAGCATCATGACCAACAACATCAGGCATCCAAACAGCGCCAGGGCGGAAATCAATCGCCCATAGGCCTCAGAAAGTTTGGAAATCATTTAGAGAACAGCGATTTGAATTTGGCCGCGATTTCTGGGCTTTGCTTCAATGCAGATGTCCAGGCAATGTCGTAAGCCTTGTCTTTGAATGCCTTGCTGGTGGCCGCATCAAAGGCAATGGTTTGGATGCCGGATTTGGCTTGTCGTGCCGTTTCTTCTGCGGCATAACGAACCCAGAACGTGTTCTCTGCCTCTAAAGCCAGCAGTTGTTTTTGCAAATAAACGCGTTGTGCATCGGTGAGCTTTTTGAAGGCAGGCAGGTTCATGACCAAAGACACTTCGGCATCGTAAAAACCGGGGTCAATGCGGAACTTGGTTTTCTCGTGCCAGTTCAGGTCAAAAATGCCGCCAATGGGCCAGCCATAGCCGTCCACCACGCCACGCTCCAGTGCTGTGTAGACCTCGCCAGGCGGCGTGGTGATCACATTGGCATTGAGCGATTGGAAGAAATCGCGATAGACCGGGGTGATGCGAATTTTCTGGCCACTCAAGTCGGGTTTGTCGACCTTCTTGTTGGTGTAGATGTGAAAGGGTTGGTTTTCAACGATGCGGGCCAAATATTGCATGTTGCCTTTTTCGTTCCACACCTTGTTGATGGCATCAAAGGCGCCGTTTTTGCGCTGCTCTGCCACGGTCATTTGGGTGAGCTTTAAAAAGTCGGCCTCGGGCATCACGTTGGTGTAAAAAGCCCCGGTATTCAAGGCCATGTCCACCACGCCGGTTTTGACCGCGTTGCCCACCTCGAAGG
This sequence comes from uncultured Burkholderiales bacterium, assembly GCA_903935585.1. Classification (GTDB taxonomy): domain Bacteria; phylum Pseudomonadota; class Gammaproteobacteria; order Burkholderiales; family Burkholderiaceae_C; genus Limnohabitans_A. The sequence goes on from CAIZSE010000066.1 coordinate 13,777, forward strand.
TAGGGATGGCTTTGGGGCCACCGATGAAATTGATTTGAAGCACGCCCTTGCCTTCGGCGTTGACTTTGTTGATCCAGGGTTGCAGGCGTTGCACATAAATGCCGTTTTCTGCAAAGGCACTGACCAGTCGCAGTGTGACCTCTTGGGCCAACACGGTGGTCGTGCTTGAGGCGGCAAGGACCCATAGCAGGGCGGATTTGATGACTCTTGTTTTCATGGGGTGTCTCCGGGTTTGGATGGTTCAGTTAAAAAATGGTGAGTCTGAAGTGCTGTGGCGTTCAGTTGTGCTGCAGTAAACCTTGCGCCTTCAGGCTTGTCAACAGTTCTTGTTCGGAGTCGTCGCTCAGCGCAATGGTTTGAAGCTTGCGAAGTTGGCCCGCGGCATCGGCGTCGTTTTGCAGTTTGGGCAAGGCGGTCATCAGGCGTTGAAAGTTGCGCCAGCCTCGGCTGTGGGTGTCGCCATAACCTTTGACCAATTGTTGTGCCTTGACCACTTGGAGCGCCAAGCTGTTGTTGGCCTGAAGCAAATTCTCCACGGTGTTCAACCAATCGCTGATCCGCTCTTGTTCATGGCTGTAGCGCAAGGAATATGGGCGGGTGGCCCGCAGTTCTGCAATCGCGTACAGCAACAAATAGCCTCTGAGGGAGGTTGTTTTCACAATCCGGCCCTGTTGCGTGAAACGGCCCAACAACTTGCGGGCCCAGTTGGTTTTGAGAAGCCACCGTCCCACCGGCGCTGGCAAGGTGTCGGCAATTTCTTCCAGGCGGGGGTGTAAAAACTCGTTGATGTCCAGCAGTTGCTCAGAACTCTTTTTCACTTCGCCACGCACTCGGTCAAAGCGTGAGCGCCTGATTTTCAGATCTGCCACACGCACCGTGTCTTCGTAACTCATCCACAGCGCCAGATGCCTCGCTGCCTCAGCCACAATCTCGTCGCCCAGTGCACTGGCCTCTGCCTTTTGGTTCAGCAGGGTCAGTCGGTCCAGATAAAGGGTGGCGTATTTTTCACTTTGGTAATCCGTCAAACGAGCAATGCCTGCCATGAGATTGGCTTGCGCTGCAGGCCTGAAGTCTTGCTGAATTCTTTGTGCCATCGCATGGAGCCGAGGGCCCACTGCCGGCAACTGCGGCAACTGCGGTGCACCAGGCTCATGCACTGGCGTTGCTGCCGCTGCGTTGTGGGGCAGCAGTTGTTGCTGAGCCGCTTGGTGCCCTGCGGCAAAAGCTTGAAGGCTTGACGCGACCCCAATGCCACCGCGTCGAATCGTGTCTTCGAACTGCTGGCGTGTGAAGGGCAACTGGCAAGATGCCGCCAGGGCGCCGTACAAGGCCGGGCCTATCAGGCTGCCGGACTGGCTGGCAATGGCAGAGAAATCGGCCGCAATGAACTGGTGCGCAGCGGCTTGGGCGCCTGCCATCAATTTGTCCGAGTCCATTCGGCCATCACCCATCGCAATGCGCTCGGTCATGGCATAGACGCGGTGCGATGAAGTAATCAGGGTGGTGCGCTCGGGGTTGACCAATCCGCGCTGGAGTGCACGGCCCGCCTCCATCAACTCCGAGGCCAGCACAATGTCGACATGGCCTGGGAATGGGCTGAGTGCAAAGACCGGTTGGCGTGCATCGGGAATGCTCGCTTTGTCAAACATTTCAAGGTAATAGATGGTGGCGCCAGTGCGTTGGGCCACACCGGGCACCGAGGTGGTTTGGGCCAGAAAACCATTGTGTTCGGCCAAATCCACCAGCCAGTCGGCCAGCACGCCGCCGCCTTCACCGCCCATGGCCAGGATGGCGATGGTGATGGCGCGGGTTTGAGTCGTTGTGGATGTTGTTGTCGTTGTCATGGGCATGTCACTCAGACTGAGGCGGTGATGCCCGCAAGGCGACGTTCAATGCGATTTTGCAAACGGCCAATGACCCAGGTGCGGATTTTTTCTTTGAACTGGTCCCAGCCGCTGGGGTTGTTGATGATTTCAGCGCGGTAAAACGAAGGGCACAAAACGGCCGCGTGCGCCACTTCGCCACACAAACCGCAACCGACACAACTGTCGTCAACGGCCGCGACCGGATCGGTTCTCAAGGGGTCAGGGTTGGTTTTGATGCTCAGGGACGGGCAACCCGACAAACGAATGCACGAGTGATCGCCGGTGCATGTGTCGGGATCAATGCCGAATTTTTCGCGCACCACGCGTTCGCCTTGCTGGATACGCTGCTTGATTTGGGGTTTGACGCGACGCTGGCGATTGAGCATGCATTCGCTTTGCGCCACGATGACTTTGGGGCCCTTTATCGGGGTGGTCAGTGCCTCACGCAGCGCACCCTTCATTTGATCGAGGCTGTAGGTGTGCGTGACTGTTTTCACCCAGTCCACCCCCACGCCCTTGACGGCTTTTTCGATCGGGTTGTTGGTGCTGCGAATCGGGTTGATGGCTTTGGATGACAAAACATCCTGCCCGCCAGTCGCTGCAGAGTAGCCGTTGTCCACCACCAGCAACACGTTGTCTGTCTGGTTGAAAACCGCATTGCCCACGCCGCTGGTCAGTCCGTTGTGCCAAAAGCCGCCATCGCCCATGATGGCCATGGTGCGGTGTTCTGTTTCGGGGGTGTTGAATGCCGAAGCCCCCGCCCAGCCCAAGCCATAACCCATGGTGGTGGCGCCAATGTTGAACGGCGGCAAAATGGAAAACAGGTGGCAACCAATGTCGCAGCTGATGTGGCGCGGCCCCAGTTCCCGTTCAATGAGTTTCATCGCCGTGAAAATGGGGCGCTCAGGACAACCCGTGCAAAAGGAGGGCGGTCTGGGCAGCACTTGCGCCGTCGCGTCTGCAATGGCCTGCGTCACCAGCGCATTCGCTGGCACCGCTGGCGCTGCCACGGCTCCTTGGCCCAAGCTCTCAGGTGCATACAGTTCAACGAAACGCCGGATGCCTTGCAACAGCACCCCGCCGGTGTATTCGCCCGCCATGGGTAAAAACTCTTTGCCATGAACACGTGTGGCCACATCGGCTTTGCGCAAAATGGCGTGGATGTTTTGTTCGATGAAGTCGGGCTGCCCTTCTTCCACAATGAGCAGCCCGCGCTTGCCGGTGCAAAAGCTTTTGAACTCTTCGTCCACCAGCGGGTAGGTCACATTCAACACATACAGCGGAATTTGCGACTCGCCGAAAGCATTCGCCAAGCCCAATACCTCCAGGGCGCGAAGCACGCCGTTGTACAAGCCGCCTTGCATGACGATGCCAAAATCTTGGGCTGTTGGCGCAAAGAATTCATTGATGCCATGGTCTTGAATGAATTTAACGGCTGCAGGCCAGCGCTCTTTGACCTTTTCTTGCTCGTGCAAATAGCTCGATGGGGGCAACACAATGCGGTTGACATCCCGTTTGGGATGCTCGATGGCATCTTTCAATGTGAACTTGGGGCGCACATTGTCTTTGGTGGCAAATTGCCCGTGCACATGGCATGCCCGAATGCGCAGTTCCAGCATCACAGGCGTGTTGCTGGCCTCTGACAACTCAAAGCCTTTTTCAACGGCCTTCACGATGCTGGGCAAATTGGGTCTGGGGTCCAGCAGCCAAACCTGCGATTTCATGGCGAATGCATGTGAGCGCTCTTGCATGATGCTGGAGCCCTCGCCGTAGTCCTCGCCCACAATGATCATGGCCCCGCCAATCACACCGCCTGAGGCCAAATTGGCCAAAGCGTCAGACGCCACATTGGTGCCCACCGTTGATTTGAAGGTGACCGCGCCCCGAAGTGGGTAGTTCACAGAAGCCGCCAGCGTGGCTGTGGCGGTGGCTTCAGAGGCGCTGTGTTCAAAATGAACGCCCAGCTCAGACAGGATGTCGTTGGCATCGGTCAGCACATCCATCAAATGCGAAATGGGTGCCCCCTGGTAGCCCGCCACATAAGACACACCTGACTGCAGCAAGGCCTTGGTGACCGCCAAAATGCCTTCGCCGTGAAACTCTTCGCCGGCACCCAGCTTGAGTTTTTCGACCTCCGCAAGGAATGAACGTTCTGCCATTTTCGCGATGCCCTTCGTGAGCGAACTCTGTTTGAAATTGTTGAAGCCAATTCAATTTAGGGCAGTTTTCTTCATTCGGCAAATGGATAAATTAAATAAAGCACATCTGTTTGGTGAATAATAAGGTCAAACCCTGAGAAGGAAATCGGCATGAATTTTCGGCAACTTGACCTCAACCTTTTGCGGGTGTTGGTCGCCATTCACAGAACGGGCTCCGTCACCTTGGCGGGGAAGTCTCTGGCCTTGTCGCAGCCGGCCACCAGCAATGCCTTGGCGCGTTTGCGTGACTATTTTGAGGACGAGTTGTTTGTCCGGGCGCCCACAGGCCTCAAGCCCACCCGCTTGGGTGAGCAATTGGCCACCGATGTGCATGAGCAATTGTTGGCCCTGGAGACCCAACTGGTCGGGCGCCAAGAGTATGTTCCCGCCAACAGTGAAGTGCATTGGAAAATATCCTTGTCCGATCTGGGCGAGATGATGTTTCTGCCCAAGCTGGCGTCCACTTTGCGGGCCGAGGCGCCGCATTCACGCTTGTCCAATATCTCCGTCAACGCCGACCAGGTGACCGCAGCCCTCGAGTCGCGCGAAATTGACATGGCGATCGGCATCTTGGCGCCCGAGCATCGTGGCATTCGATCCGAGCTGTTGTTTCATGAGCGCTACATGGCCGTGACTTCCTTTGGCTGGAAGCCGCCCAGTGGGCGAGCAGGAAAAACCTTGAGCGCGGACCAATTGCGTCAATCCGGCTTTGCCGTGGCTTCACCCACCGCCACTTTTCATGGCAGCGTAGAGAAAATGTTGTCGCGCATGAAATTGGAAGACCGCATTGTGTTGAGATCAAGGCACTTCAGTGCGATGCCCGACATCGCCCGCCAAACCGATTTGGTGGCCATCATTCCCGAGATGTATGTGCGTGAGCTGAAATGGCGCCAAGATCTTCGAATTTGGGACATCACCGATGCGCCTGTGTATGAAGTCCGAATGGTCTGGCATAAAAGTACCGACAACGACTCGCGCCACCAGTGGATGAGGCAGCTGGTTTGCAGGTTGTTTCAGCGGTAAAGAAAAATTCTGAATGATCTCAGCAGATGGTGTCTCTATTAGAGGGTCGCCAGCCTGGAGTTCATTGCAGACCGCCTTGCAGGGGGGGCGAAGAAGGCTGTTGCGACCATTCCTACCAAGGGTGTTGTCGGCTCATGCATGTGTCACTCACCCGGGGTCAGTATTTGCCTGTATCCGGTGGAGGCCTTTTTTGTTGGACAATCCCCCAGCCACCCGATAAACAATGGAACCCCCGCCATGGTCCAAAAATCACCCGTTCAAGACAACGCTTTGACAGAATCCGAGGAAGTCTTTGAAAAGGCTGCTGAAATTTTTCGCGTCATGTCCGCCCCCATGCGCCTTCGCATCATCAGTGCCTTGTGCAATGGCGAAAAAAACGTGGGTGAGTTACTGGCCGAGATCAACACCACGCAGCCCAACATGTCCCAGCATCTGAACACCCTCTATCAGGCGGGGGTGCTGGGCAAGCGCCGCGATGGCGTACAAATTTACTACTGCATCGTCAATGAGCGTGTGGTGTCGTTGTGTCGTGCTGTTTGCGTGCAGATCGCAAGCGACGCGGAGTGAAAGATTTGCGTCAGTTTCGAGCCGGGTTTTCACGGACATCTCATTGAGCTTGCTCAGGCTAATATCCATCCATAAGGAGTCACGAATGAAACAAAGTCTTTTTTTAGGGGTCGGGTTGCTGACCTGTGCCTTGTCATGGGCTGAGATCAAGGTGGTTTACCACTTGAGCGAGGGCGTTCCCCAGGCTTCACGGGCCATAGGTAATATCCGAAACCACTTGTCAGCCGACCCGACCGCCAAGATTGTGGTGGTCACTCACGGCCTGGGCATCGACTTTTTGCTGGAAGGCGCCACCAATCAAATGGACCAGCCTTTTTCGGGCAGCGTCAGCGATCTGGTCAGCAAAGGCGTGGAGTTCCGTGTGTGCAACAACACATTGGTAGCGCGTAAGATTTCAAAGGACAAACTGCTGATGGAAACCAAAGTGGTTCCCTCTGGCGTGGCCGAAGTGGCCAAGCTGCAAGCCAATGAAAAATTTGTGTATTTGCGCCCCTGATCGCATGGGGTTGCAGCAAAGTCAAGTCTGTTTTTTTCGAGGAAAACCCATGAAGATTCAACAAGCTTTGTCAGCGGCCGCTTTGGTCGCTGTGTCCGGCCTGGTGCAAGCCCAGGTTGACCCTTTGCATGTGCGCAGCTGGGCTGCATCGTGCGCGGCCTGCCACGGCACCGATGGCCGTGCCCAGCCGGGCATGGAGTCATTGGCCGGCGCCAACAAGGATGACATGGTTAAGAAAATGCTCGATTTCAAGGCTGGACGCAAGCCCGCCACCATCATGCACCAGCTGTCCAAGGGCTATTCTGACGAGCAGATCGTCGCCATCGCAGGCTACTTTGCCGCTCTAAAGAAATAAGGAAGAACTGCCATGCAACGTCGTCATTTTTTGCAGACCGGCTCCGCTTTGGGTGCCATGGGGCTTGTATCGGGCTGTGCCACCGTGGGTGGTGGCACCGGACCCAAAGTGGTGGTGATCGGTGGGGGCTACTCCGGGGCCACTGCGGCTAAATACCTTCGCATGTGGTCTGAGCAAAAGATCCAGGTCACCCTGGTCGAGCCCAACGATGCCTTCGTCTCTTGCCCCATCTCTAACTTGGTGATTGGCGGCAGCAAAACCATTGCCGACATCACCACGCCCTATGACAACCTCACCAAACGCCATGGCGTCAAAGTGGTCAAGGACCGCGTCAACAGCATCGATGCCGACAAGCGCATCGTCAAGTTGGCGGGTGGCACCGAGCTGGCCTATGACCGCCTGATCGTGTCGGCCGGTATCGACTTCATGTGGGAAACCCTTCCGGGCATGAACACGGCGGGTGCCAAAGAAAAGATCATGCACGCCTGGAAAGCGGGTGAGCAGACTGTCACGCTGCGCAAGCAACTCGAAGCCATGCCCGATGGTGGTGTCTTCGCCATGTCGATCCCCTTGGCCCCTTACCGCTGCCCTCCCGGCCCTTACGAGCGGGCCTGTCAGGTAGCTGAATACTTCAGCAAAGCCAAGCCCAAGAGCAAAGTGCTGATTTTGGATGCCAACGACGACGTGACCTCCAAAGGCCCGCTGTTCAAAAAAGCATGGGCAGAGCGTTACAAAGGCATCGTCGAGTACCGCGGTAAGCACCGTGTGACCGATGTCGATGCATCCTCGAACACCTTGAAGTTCGAGTTCAACGATGACCTCAAAGCCAACGTGCTTAACGTCATACCCAGCATGCGTGCAGGAGACATCGCAGTCAATGCCGGATTGGCTACGGCCAACAAGCGTTGGTGCGAGGTGGACTTCCTCACCTTTGAGTCTAAAGCGGCCAAAAACGTGCACGTGTTGGGCGACTCGATCCAGATCGCCCCAGGCATGCCCAAATCAGGGCACATGGCCAACCAGCACGGCAAGACCTGCGCTGCTGCAGTGATCGCCTTGCTGATGGGCAAAGAGGTCAACCCCATGCCCATTTACAACAACACCTGCTACAGCTTTGTCAGCTCCGAAGATGTGGTGCATGTGGCCAGCGTGCACCGCTACGATGCCGAGAAAAAAACCATGCTCGCGGTGCCAGGCTCTGGCGGCGTTTCCAGTGCAGCCAATGAGCTGGAAGGCCGTTATGCCCATGCTTGGGCGCGCAACATCTGGGCGGATACGCTGGCGTAATGACGTCCCGAAAAACGCCGCAGTCGCTGGACTCGCGGCGTTTTTTTTCGGTCATTTTTTGCAAGACCCTTTTTTATTTTCACGCGTTCGTTGTCGAGGTGGATCATGAATACACACTTTAAGTCAGGCCTTTTTGCCCCCGCCTTGCTGGTGCTTTGCTCAGCATGGCTTTCAACTTCTGTCATGGCGCAGGCTGACGAGGCCCGTGCCAAGAAAATCGTGGGTGGCTCCTGCTTTGTGTGCCATGGTGCCGAGGGTGAATCGTCCAGCGAGGTGTTTCCGCGCCTGGCGGGCCAGCACTGGGAGTACACCGCCAAGCAGTTGGAAAACTTCAAGTCCGGCAAACGCAAGAGCACGGCCATGGCCGATATGGTGGCCAAGCTGACCCCTGACGAAATGGTGGCGCTGGGCAAGTTCTTTGAAAAGCAGGCGACGCCCACAGAGACGGCCAAAGATGCCGAACTGGCCGCAGTGGGAAAATACATTTACCACAAGGGCAACAAGTTCAGCGGCCTGGCCTCTTGCGCCAGTTGTCACGGTGCAGAAGCCAAGGGCACCACGGCGCTGCCGCGTCTGGCTGGCCAATACGCAGGCTACACAGAAACCCAGCTCAAGCAGTTCAACCAGCGCGAGCGCACTAACGACAACGCCGTGATGCACGCCATAACGAGCAAAATGTCTGCTTTGGAAATGGCCGCTGTGGCCGAGTACCTGAGCGGCAAATAAACCGCTGCTTGGAAGCTGCTCAGGGCTGTTTGAAACCCGCAGCGGCGTGCTGGGATGCTTTGCCGACAACGCCGCCGTCCAGCCAGCGGTCGGTCAGGCCGGCACCCAGCCACATGCCCACCAGACTCAGCCAGGCGGTCAGGGCAAAAATAGCCCCGCCGGTCACCCCTGCACCCACGGCGCAGCCGCCAGCCAGCATGGAGCCAAAGCCCATGAGGATCGCACCGCCGATGTAGCGGCGCATGCTGTAGCCATCCGAAAAGCCTTCGAGCTTCCAATCTTTGCTCATCAGCGCACCGATCAAGGAGCCGACAAACACGCCGGGCATGAGGCCAAAGTCAAAGCCTACGGCCGGGGCAGGCCAGTGCATCACCCGCATCATCCATTCTGCCGAGGGGCCGCTGAAGGTCAGGCCCTGAATTTGCACCGGGTCAAACGATTCGTTCGCCACCCATTGGCTAAAGCCCCAAGCCGCCGCCACAGACATGCCTGTGCCAATGCCACCCAGCCACATCCAGACGTTGCGTTGTGGGCTGCGCAGTGCAAAAAACAAGGCTGCCGCTAGCCACAGCCCACCCATGGCCAAACCCGCCCAGTGGTCAACGCCCGCAAGAGCCAGCAGGTCGCGCGGGGCGCCGCCTTCCACGGTCCACCAGCTGCTGATGTGAACGCGCAAGGGCGACAAGGCACCCCCCAACGCCGCTTGGGCGGTGACTGCAAAGATCAGACCCGAGAGCAGGGCGCGTAAATTGCCATTGGCTGACAGCACCAGCAAACGGCTGGCGCAGCCTCGCGTCATGACCATGCCCACGCCAAACAGCAAGCCGCCAATCAAGGCACCCGAGAGGCTGCCTCTGGCCGAGATTTGGCGTGCACTGCCCGTGTCCAGCCAGCCCAGCAGCACCATCAGTTGCACGCCGATGACCGCCGACGCAAAGGCCAGCAACCAGACAGAGAGCTTGTCGCCAAAGCGGCGGTGCCAGAACTCGATGACCGCTGCACGCAGGCAAAAGCGAGAGCGCTGAGCCAAAAATCCGAAAGACAAACCAATCAAGCCGCCGCCTGCGGCCAGCACGGTGCCTTGCCCGTAGGTCTCAATCCATTGCGCCATCGACATGGCCAGCTCCGTTCATATCAGTGGTTACTGATATGGACTGTAAGCCTTAACCGGTAGCGCGCAATTGATGCACATCAAGGTGCGCGCCCAGTGCTGGATCAGATCGGCCAGCCCATGCTGCGGTTGACGCGCCAGGCCATGCCCGCACCCAGCCAAATGGCGATCAGGGTCAGCCAAGCCGTGAGTGAGAAGACTGAGCCGCCAGTCATGCCGGCACCCACGGTGCAGCCGCCTGCCAGCACGGCCCCAAAGCCCATGAGAACCGCACCGATCAGGTAATGGCCCAGCTTGTTTTCTGTTTTAAAGCCTTCCAGTTTGAAATCCCCCCCGACCAGCGCCCCCAGCAAAGAGCCCAGAAATGTCGCTGGCAGCAAGCCCGCATCGAAACCCAGGCTGGGTGAGGTGGCACTGGACAGCACCCGCATCAACATTTCGGCCGATGCACTGCTGAAACTCAGGCTCTGGATTTGCACCGCCTCAAAGGACTGCGAGGCAATCGCCTGGGTCAGGCCCCAGCCAAGCGCGATGCTCAAACCGGTCACGATGGCACCCAGTGCCAGTCCCCAGCGGTGTTGGTGGGTTTTGAAGAAAAAGTAAAAGCCTGTGGCCAGGGCCAACAGCGCCAGAAACAAACCGCCTGAGGGGCTGAGACCTGCGAGGTGCAGCAAGTCACGTGAAGGCCCGCCGTCAATAGGCCACCAAGCGGCCAAGGTCTGACGGGCAGGTGCGAGCCAACCCGCAATGCTGGCTTGAACCGTGACGGCAAACACCAGACCTGCCAGCAGGGCGCGCAAATTGCCATTGGCCGACAAAATCAACAAACGGCTGGCGCAACCGCGCGTCAAAATCATGCCTGCTCCGAACAACAGACCGCCCAGCACCGCCCCCGAAATGCTGCCGGGCTGGGCAATGTAGCGGGCGTCTGCGGGCTTGAGCCAGCCCGCCATCACCAGCGCCTGCACACCCACCAGGGCTGCACCAAAAGCCAACAACCACACACTGAAGCGGTCGCCGGCCTGGCCTTCGCAGCATTCGATCACGGCCGCACGGGCGCAAAACCGGCTGCGCTGGGCCGCCAGGCCAAAGATGAAGCCAACCAATGCACCCGCCATGGCCAGTACATTCGAGTCGCCCCAGCTTTCGAGCAAGCTTGCGAGATTCATGGATTTCTCCAATAATTCATTGGTTTCTTATATTTAAACAAGGCGGTTGTGAAGGGCGTCACCCCGCCGCGCAAAACCCGTTATTGTCCACGTTCTGCAATCCATGGCTTCTTACACAACCCTCTCTCATTCGTCTGTTTGGCGTCGCCGTGACTGGCTTTTAAGGGTGGGGGCATCACTTTGCGCCACACCAGCACTGGCACAGTCTGGCGGCGCTGCCACTTTGCCCGCCGCTCAATCGCTGCCCGACGAACTGGCCCGCGCCCTTCAAAACAAGCAGCCCCTGATCGTTATGGTCAGCCTTGATGGGTGCATTTTTTGCCGACAGGCACGGCAAAGCCACCTCTCGCCCATGCACCGCGCAGGCACCGCCATCGTGCAGGTGGACATGCGCAACAACCAACCCGTGCTCGACTTTGCGGGCAAGCTCACCACGCACGACCAGCTGACCCGCCAGTGGAAAGTCTCCATCACGCCCACGCTGCTATTTTTTGGGCCCGGCGGGAAAGAAGTGGCCGAGCGCATGGAGGGGGCCTACCTGCCCGACTTCTATGGCCCTTATCTGGAAGATCGATTGGCCCAGGGGCGCAAGGCCCTGTAAAACCAGTCCCTGCGTCAGTTCGGGGCACGGTGGACGTGCTAAATTCAAAACATGATCCCCATCAAGATTGACTCGGCCTGGAAAGGCACATCGGACTGCCGCAGCTGCGGCATACGCGACATGGTGTTGTTTGCTGACCTGAACGAACAAGACTTTGGCGAAATCCACACCCCCATCGACGACATGGTGTTTGGTGCTGAAGCGGCGCTTTACACCGAAGGCGAAACCGCTGTGGGTGTGTTCACCCTGCGCAAAGGCATGGTCAAGCTGGTGCGGGCTACTGCCGATGGACGCGAACGCATCGTGCGCGTGCTGCGCCCGGGCGACGTGATCGGCCTTGAAGCCCTGGCAACGGCCCGCTACGACAGCGAAGCGGTTGCCCTGGTTGAAGCCCAGGTCTGCCGCATCCCCCTGTCGGTGTTGCACCATTTGTCGGCCAACTCGCCACGCCTGCACAAACGCCTGATGCAAAAGTGGCAACAAGCCCTGAAAGACGCCGACGACTGGCTGGCCGACCTGAACTTCGGCTCTGCCCGGCAACGCGTGGCCGCTCTGGCCCTCAAAATGCGCGACCCCGACCAACCCGGCGTTACCACCTTCTTTGCGCGAGACGACATGGGCGCCATGCTCGACATGCAACTCGAAACGGTGAGCCGCGAAATCAGCGCACTGGTGCGCGACGGCGCCCTGAAGCCTCGAGACAAACAGGGACGGCGTTATGAAATTCTGGATGAGGCATCGCTGATGCGCTGAGTGGGGAATGCGCTGAAAGGTCGCCCCACCTTGATCAGTCATCATGGCCAACCCTGCACCATGATCGTGCCCATCGCAGACGGTGCTCGTCTTTACCCGTTGGAGATGCCCAACCTCGCCAACTATCTTTTGGCGCTGCCCGAGCCTTTTGAGACCGAGCGCGACACCACGCCGCTGCCGGGCATCGACTTTGACTAAGGCCACAGGTCAGGCTTACCTGCTGGACACCAGCGTGGTGTCCGCCTTGGCTCCTGGCCGTGAGGCTTTTGTCCCCAGTCCCTTTGGCCAATGGCTGCAGGCCCACCACGCACAATTTTTTTGCCTGCCATCGCGGTGGCTGAAATGGCGCAAGGCATTGGCAAGTTGCGCAGAGCGGGTGGGGTCGAGAGGGCCGACCGCTTGGACGGTTGGCTCGCTGGTTTGCTGGCTGCTTGCGCTGAGCGCATCTTGCCGCTGGATGCCGCAGCTGCCCGATTGACCCTTGTAAATCTTGTTGGCGGGGAAGCCAGCGCGGGTCATGGCTTTGCGGTCGCTCAGGACTTCGAGGATTTCAATCTCACCCACGGCGATGGTGGCGGCTTGGCCTTCTGCATTGGCAGTTTTGCATCGCCAAAAA
>CAIZSE010000067.1 GCA_903935585.1 uncultured Burkholderiales bacterium
CTCGAATCCCCCGCGGAATGGACCGAAGTGCTCATCCGATTCAGTTTGATCTGGATGGTGTTTCTGGGCATCCCCACGGCTTTTCGGCAAGGCGCCATGGTGAGCGTGGACATGCTGTACCGCATGAGTGGTGAGCGCATGCGCCGCGTTCTGGACGGCGTGGTGGCCATCGCGGCCCTGACGTTGTGCGGCATCATTTTGTGGTGGGGCTGGGACTATGCCAACCGGGGCAGCGTGCAGTCGATGATCGGCCTCGAAGGCGTGTCCATGTTCTGGGCTTACTTGTCCATGCCGGTGGGCGCTGTGTTCAGCATCATCGGCATCATCGGTTTTTGGCTCGACCCCATCCGCATGGAAATGGAGACTGCACAATGAGCTTCGTCATGCTTTTCACGATGCTGCTGTGCTTTGCACTCACCATCTCGGTGGCCGTGTCCATTGGTTTGTCGGCGGTGGTCGGCATTCAGGTGGGCAACGCCAACATGCTCATTTCCGTGAAGGAAATGTTCAACTCGATCAACAAATTTCCGCTCGCCGCCATTCCGTTTTTCATTCTGGCGGGCAACCTGATGGAGACCGGCGGCATCTCGCGCCGACTGGTCGAGTTTGCCAAGAGCATCGTCGGCGGCGTGCAAGGTGGCTTGCCCATGACTTGCGTGTTGACCTGCATGATCTTTGCAGCTGTCTCAGGCTCTTCGGTGGCCACCACGTTTGCCATCGGTGCGATCTTGATTCCGGCCCTCATCAAACACGGCTACCCAAGACCATGGGCCACGGCCTTGCAAGCGACCTCTGCGGAGTTGGGGGTGATCATTCCCCCCTCCATTCCCATGATCTTGTTTGGCGTCAGCGCCGAAGTCTCGATTGGTGAGCTGTTTGTTGCTGGCGTGGGACCCGGCCTGCTGATTGGTTGCGCCCTCATGCTCTTTGTCTGGCTTTATGCCAAATTCAGAGGCTGGGGCAAGAACGATGGCGATGGTCGTCTGAGTTTTGGCAAAGCCACTTGGCAAGCGGGGTGGGCCTTGCTGATGCCCGTCGTTGTGTTGGGCGGTATTTACGGCGGGGTCTTCACGCCCACCGAAGCTGCAGCCGTGGCGGTGTTTTATTCATTCATCGTCGGCACCCTGATCTACCGGGAGATCGGATTTCGGGACATGTACAACATTCTGCGCAAATCGGTCATTTCGAGCGCCGTGATCATGTTCATCATCGCCAACGCGGGCTTGTTCGCCTTCTTGATCACACGCGCTGGCGTGCCTGCGGCCATTGGCCTGTGGCTGGAGGATGTGTTGAAGTCTCCGGTCTATTTCCTGCTGGGCATCAACGCGGCCTTGTTCATCGTTGGCATGTTCATCGAAACCGGTGCGGCCATCATCGTGCTGGCCCCCATCCTGGTGCCGGTGGCCATACACTTCGGGATCGACCCGGTCCACTTCGGCATGGTGATGGTGGTGAATCTGGCCCTGGGCATGATCACCCCGCCCTTTGGCGTGAACCTGTTTGCCGCCTGCACGGTGGCCAAAATTTCGCTCGACCGGATCATCAAAGACCTGATCCCCTTCATCTGCGTGATCCTGGCGTGCCTGATGCTGATCAGTTATGTGCCTGAAATTTCTCTGGCTCTGCGCGATTGGGTCTACAACAAATAAAGTTAGAATTTGCATCTGTCAGGAGAGCGCCTGACTTGCTTCATTTCCATGAAACAGGTCAGGCCGCCGAAGGCGCAGGCGGGTTGAAAGCTGCTGAACGCTCAGGCAAAAGGACTGACAAAACGTCTTTTTTGAAGGCGTTACCTCACTGGAGAGAGGTGCCGGGCCATCGGGCCACGGCATCCACCGAAGGAGCAACCCGCAGAACGCCTTGGCATACGAGGCTTCCCGGCGAATCTCTCAGGTAAAGCGGACAGCGAGGGCAAGCCACAGCATGTGCTGTGGTTTTTCATTGCCCTTGGAGTTTTTTGTGACCGCTACCGACCACTTGCTCACCACCCCCTTGAACGCCCTGCACATCGAACTGGGCGCGCGCATGGTGCCCTTTGCGGGTTACAGCATGCCGGTGCAATACCCGGCCGGCCTGATGGCCGAACACCACCACACACGCACGGCTGCCGGCCTGTTTGATGTCTCACACATGGGCCAGCTCAGCCTGTCTGGGCCTGAGGCAGCGGCCACTTTGGAGAGCCTGATACCCGTTGACGTGATGGGCCTGGGTGTGCACAAACAGCGCTACGGCCTGCTGCTCAATGACGAGGGCGGCATCATCGACGACCTGATGTTTGTCAACCGGGATGTGTCGAATGGGGGTGACCTTTTCGTGATCGTCAACGGTGCCTGCAAGCACGGCGATCTGGTGCACATCCAGCAGCGCATCGGCAGCCGCTGCACCCTCGAACCGCAATTTGACCGCGCCCTGCTGGCCCTGCAAGGCCCGCAAGCGGTGACCGCCTTGCAGCGCCTCTTGCCCGGCGTCGAAAAGCTGGTGTTCATGACCGGCGCAGCCTTTGCCGTGGACGGTGCTGACTTGTACGTGACCCGCAGCGGCTACACGGGCGAAGACGGTTTTGAAATCTCGCTGCCCGCGCACGCCGCCGAAGCCTTCGCGCGCCGCCTGCTGGCCCAGCCCGAAGTCAAACCGGTGGGCCTGGGTGCCCGCAACTCGCTGCGCCTGGAGGCCGGACTGTGCCTTTACGGCAACGACATTGACACCACCACCACCCCGGTCGAAGCAGGCCTGAACTGGGCCCTGCAAAAAGTGCGTCGCACGGGCGGTGCCCGGGCGGGTGGCTTCCCGGGGGCGGCCAAAATATTGGCGCAACTCGACGGCACGGCCCCCCCACAGCGCCTGCGGGTCGGCCTGGTGGGCCTGGAGCGCGTACCGGTTCGCGAACACGTGGCCTTGCACAACGAGCAAGGCCAAATGGTGGGCGAGGTCACCAGCGGACTGCTCGCCCCCACTGCCGACAAACCCATCGCCCTGGCCTATGTGCAGGCAGATCATTCGGCCTTGGGCACACGCCTGAACGCCATGGTGCGCGGCAAAGCCGTCCCCATGGCCGTCAGCCCACTGCCCTTCGTGCCCAACCGCTACCACCGCGGCTAAAAATTAATCGGGGTCAGATCCCAATTAACCCAATTCATTTCCCCAAACAATCGGGATCTGACCCCAATTCAAATACCAACCCTCCAGGAGCCCTGACATGATCAAGTACACCGAAGACCACGAATGGTTGCAAATTGACGGCGACACCGCCGTTGTTGGCATCACACACCACGCGCAGGACGCGCTGGGCGATGTGGTGTTCGTGGACCTGCCCGAGGTGGGCAAAAGCTTTGCGGCCAAAGAAGTGGCCGGGGTGGTCGAGTCGGTCAAGGCGGCCGCCGATGTTTACATGCCTGTGGACGGCGAGATCATCGAGGTCAACGAGGCCCTGCGCGCCGACCCCTCGCTGGCCAACTCGGACCCTTTGAACCAGGGCTGGTTTTTCAAGGTCAAGCTGTCCAACCCCGCGCAAGCCGACGCCCTGTTGGACGAAACGGCCTACAAACAATTCTCCGCTGGCTGAAAAATTCACCCCAGGCAACCCGTATTGATCAGGAGCGAACATGCTGATGTCCACACTCAAGCCCTTGGGCGAACTCGAAAATCCATCCGAGTTCATCGCTCGTCACATTGGCATCAGTGCCGCCGATGAGCAGCACATGCTCAGCGTGATTGGCGAAGCCTCACGCCGCACCCTGATCGAATCCATCGTGCCGCGCAGCATCGCCCGCGCCCAGGCCATGGACTTGCCCGCCCCGGTGACCGAGGCTGCCGCGCTGGCCGAGCTCAAAAGCATGGCGCAAAAGAACCAGTTGCTCAAGAGCTTCATCGGGCAAGGCTACTACGGCACGCACACGCCGGGCGTGATCCTGCGCAACATCCTGGAAAACCCCGCTTGGTACACCGCTTACACGCCCTACCAGGCCGAGATCAGCCAAGGCCGCATGGAAGCGCTGGTGAACTTCCAGACCATGGTGACCGACCTGACGGCCATGGACATCGCCAACGCCTCCATGCTCGACGAGGCCACCGCTGCAGCCGAGGCCATGACACTGGCGATGCGCACCGTCAAAAGCAAGAGCCGGGTCTTCGTGGTCTCGCGCGCCTGCCACCCGCAAACCATTGAAGTGATCCAGACGCGTGCCCAACCGCTGGGCATTGAGGTGCTGGTGCCGCAGAGTGCTGACGCCTTCAGTGCTGCGCTCCAAGCCGAACACTTTGCCGCGCTGGTGCAGTACCCCTGCAGCACCGGGCTGGTGGAAGACCTCAGCGACTATGCCGCTCAGAGCCATGCGCAGTCGGCCGCGTTCATCGTGGCCGCTGACCTGCTGGCACTCACCCTGCTCAAGCCCCCTGGCGAAATGGGTGCCGACATCGTGGTGGGCACCACGCAACGCTTTGGCATGCCCATGGGCGCAGGTGGCCCACACGCCGCCTTCATGGCTTGCCGCGATGCCTACAAACGCTCCCTGCCCGGCCGCTTGGTGGGCGTGAGCGTGGACGTGCATGGCAAACCCGCCTACCGCCTGGCACTGCAAACCCGCGAGCAGCACATCCGCCGCGAAAAAGCCACCAGCAACATCTGCACTGCGCAGGTGCTGCCCGCCGTGGTGGCCAGCATGTACGCCGTGTACCACGGCCCCGAGGGATTGAAGCGCATTGCACGCCGCGTGGCGACTTACACCGCGATCTTCGCGCAAGGCCTGCAGAGCCTGGGGTACAAGTTGCGCAAAGAGACCGCCTTTGACACCGTATGGATCGCCATCGGCGAGTCCTCGGCCTCGCTCATCGCGCGAGCCCAGCAAGCGGGCATGAACCTGCGCAAGGCTTGCGACAAGAGCGTGTCGATTTCGCTGGACGAAACCACCACGCGCGAGGACATCACCGCCCTGTGGCAAGTTTTCGCCATCGAGTCACCCACCCAGGCCTCATCACTGCCCAGTTTCGATGTGTTTGAAAAAGGCGTAGAGCCCCTGATCCCGACCGAGCTGCGCCGCAGCAGTGCCTTCCTCACGCACCCGGTGTTCAACCGCTACGCCTCCGAAACCGGCATGCTGCGCTACATCCGCCAGCTGTCCGACAAGGACCTGGCGCTTGACCGCAGCATGATCCCCCTGGGCTCTTGCACCATGAAGCTCAACGCCACCAGCGAGATGATCCCCATCACCTGGCCCGAGTTTGCCAACGTGCACCCCTTCGCCCCGGCAAGCCAGCTGCAAGGCTATGCCCAACTGGACCAGCAGCTGCGCGAGTGGCTGTGCCAGGCCACCGGCTACAAGGGCATCAGCCTGCAGCCCAACGCCGGCTCGCAAGGCGAGTACGCCGGTTTGCTGGTCATCCAGGCCTACCACCGCGCGCAGGGTCAAGGGCACCGCAACATCTGCCTGATTCCCAGCAGTGCGCACGGCACCAACCCCGCCAGCGCACAGATGGTGGGCATGCAGGTGGTGGTGACCCAGTGCGATGCCAATGGCAACGTGGACATGGACGACCTGCGCGCCAAATGCGAGCAGCACAGCGACAAGCTTGCTGCGGTGATGATCACCTACCCCAGCACCCATGGGGTGTTCGAGACGCAGGTCAAAGCACTTTGTGAACTGGTGCACCAGCACGGTGGCCGGGTCTATGTGGACGGTGCCAACATGAACGCGCTGGTCGGCGTGGCGGCCCCCGGCGAGTTTGGCGGTGATGTGAGCCACCTGAACCTGCACAAGACTTTCTGCATTCCGCATGGCGGTGGCGGCCCCGGCGTTGGCCCCGTGTGCGTGGTGGAAGACCTCGTGCCCTATTTGCCTGGCCATGCCACAGGCGGCATTCAGGTCAATGGCGTAGGGGCCATTTCTGCCGCGCCATTGGGCAATGCCGCCGTGTTGCCCATCAGCTGGATGTACTGCCGCATGATGGGCGCCGAGGGTCTGAAGCACGCCACCGAATCGGCCATCTTGGCTGCCAACTACATCAGCCAACGCCTGGCTGACCACTACCCCACCCTGTACGCCAGCCCAACACCCGATGGTCGCCACCTGGTGGCCCATGAGTGCATTCTCGACTTGCGTGGCCTCAAAGACAGCTCAGGGGTCATGGCCGAGGACGTGGCCAAACGCCTGATGGATTACGGCTTCCACGCGCCCACCCTGTCCTTTCCCGTGGTCAACACCCTGATGGTCGAACCCACCGAGAGCGAAACCCTGCAAGAGCTGGACCGCTTCATCGAGGCCATGATCGCCATCCGCGAAGAAATCCGTCTGATCGAAAACGGCACCTGGCCGCAAGACAACAACCCGTTGAAAAACGCACCGCACACCGCCGACAGCCTGCTGGTTGGCGAATGGAATCGCCCCTATGGCCGCGAGGTCGGCGCAGCGCAAGCCCATCGCGTGCCTGGCAGCGTGAAGTACTGGCCCCAGGTGGGCCGGGTCGACAACGTTTATGGCGACCGCAACCTGTTTTGCAGTTGCATTCCAGTGAGCGATTACGCATGAGGGGGTTCACATCGCGGGCTCTGACCGCGATGAATTCCTTCATAAATGTTTCTCGAATTTTCACAACACAAGGCCATACCGTTTAAGATCGAGCTCCCGCATCGGGAGAGACTGTCAAACCAGACAGCGCCGAAGGAGCAACCACCCCGGAAACTCTCAGGCCAAAGGACCGATGCAGGCAGGCACCCCATCCTCAAATGAGGTGCCACACACTCTGAAGAGCAACCGAGGTTCGTCACCCCGGTTCACCGCAGGAGCAAACTGAACAACTCGTTCGGTGAATCTCTCAGGTTTCAAACAGAGGGGGTCATGCAACACGCATTCGGCGTGCCGCATGCCTTATTGTTTGAGACCTTGATTTGAGAGAGCTTGCATGAATCATTCAGCAAAACACATGGTCATCGTTGGTGGTGGCATCACGGGCGTGACCAGCGCCTATGCCCTGGCACAACAAGGCATCCAGGTCACCCTGATCGAAAAAAACCGCTACCCCGGCATGGAAACGTCATATGCCAACGGTGGGCAATTGTCGGCCTCCAATGCCGAAGTCTGGACACACCCTTCCACGATCATCAAGGGTCTGAAGTGGATGCTCAAAAGCGATGCCCCCCTGTTGATGAACCCCACGCCCACCTGGCACAAGATCAGCTGGATGGCCGAGTTCATCGCCGCCATTCCCAAGTACAAGCACAACACGGTCGCCACCGCGCAACTGGCCATTGCTTCGCGCGAGCACCACTTTGCATGGGCCCAGGCCGAAGGCATTGAGTTCGACCACAAGCGCGAAGGCATTCTGCACTTTTACCGCAACAAAAAAGGCTTTGACCATGCAGGTCAGGTCTCCAAATTGCTGGCGCAAGGCGGCTTGCCACGGCGCGCCGTCACACCCGATGAAATGAAGGCCATCGAGCCCACATTGCATGGCGATTACTACGGTGGCTACTTCACCGAAAGCGACTCGACGGGCGACATCCACAAGTTCACCTTTGGCCTGGCCAAGGCCTGCGAACGCATGGGCGTGAAGATCCTCAATGAACACGAAGTCCTGAGCGTGGCGGCCAACGGTCAAAGTGCTTTTGTCCAAGTGCAACACGCGGGTGAAACCGACACGCTCACCTTTGACGGCATCGTCATCTGTGCCGGCGTGCACAGCCGACGCTTGGCCGCGCAACTGGGTGACCGCATCAACATTTACCCGGTCAAGGGCTACTCCATCACGGTCAATCTGCCCGATGCCGCCAGCCAGGGTGCTGCTCCCCAAGTCAGCTTGCTGGACGACGAAACCAAGCTGGTCACCAGCCGCCTGGGCGATGACCGTTTCCGTGTGGCCGGCACCGCCGAGTTCAATGGCATCAACCTGGACATTCGCGCTGACCGCATCCAGCCTTTGATCACCTGGGTCAACCAGTGCTTCCCGGACATCGACACCCGCCGCGTGGTGCCCTGGGCCGGTTTGCGCCCCATGATGCCCACCATGCTGCCGCGTGTGGGCGCAGGCAAAAAATCCAATGTGTTTTACAACACCGGCCACGGTCACCTGGGCTGGACCTTGTCGGCCATCACGGCGCACCAACTTGCCGGGCATGTGATGAGCAGCACAAGCGGCCCCATGCGTCCTGCCCTGACAATTGCCACCACCTGAACAGGACTCACACCATGACGCTTCGCATCCTGCCCGTCGATTACAGCAATGCAGCCCACCGCTCGGCGCTGTTGATGCTGCTGAACGCCTACGCCATGGACCCCATGGGCGGCGGGCAAGCGCTGGCGCAGGATGTGCAAGACCGCCTGTGCGATGACCTGGCCGCTCGCCCCGATGCGGCCAGTTTCATCGCCTGGCGGGGCGATGCACCGGTGGGCCTGGTCAACTGCATGGCGGGTTATTCCACCTTCAAGGCCAAGCCTTTGTTGAACATCCACGACATCGCGGTGCTGCCGGACTGCCGTGGACAAGGTGTGGGCCAGGCCCTGCTGGCCGCGGCCGAGCAACTGGCGATCGATCGCGGCTGCTGCAAGCTCACGCTGGAAGTGCTCACGGGCAATGCCCGCGCCCTTCAAAGTTATCTGCGCTTTGGCTTTGCGCCTTATGCCCTTGACCCCGCAGCGGGTCAGGCCAGCTTCATGCAGAAGTGGCTTTAGCCTGCTGCCACTGCTCTTTGAGCCAGCGCTTGAGTTCGGCGTCGTTCTGAATGCGGCGCAAGTCGCCCGCCAGACTGTCCATGTTCTGGCGCTGGTCAGCCTGAATGCGCTGCAAGGACTGGGTCATCGCCGCTTCGTTGGTTTCGGCCCGCACCGGCACGCACAACTCACGGCTCAGGCGGCTTTGCAATTGGTCCAGGTCGTCTTCGAGTGCCGCCACCTGTTCCTTGAGCAGCAAGGACATGGCTTGCAATTTGTCATCGGCCATGCGGGCGGTGCTTTGGGGGTCGACCTGAGTGACCTGCATTTGCAGGCGCAGCAAAGTGGTCAGGTCATTTTTTTCATAAGCCGCATTGACCTCGCTCATCAGCCCGGTCTTGCGCAAGCGCTCTGATTCAACGGGTTCGCGATCAGGATGCAAGGCGCTGGCCAGTTGCCTGAAAATCGTGCGGATGGCGCTTTTGGCATCGGTCTCGCGCGCCATCGCCGGAGAAATTTCGCCCTTTTCGGCCGCAGCGCTTTTCTTAGTCGCTTTGCGGGCCGCGCGCTTGGCGGCCTTGCGGTCGTCGTCGGCCTGTTGCTGGCGTTGCCACTGGCGCATGCCGGCGGCCATCATGTCTTCGGGGGTCTGGTATTGGCTGGGCTTGTCAATCGGCTGGCCCAGGGCTTCTTCAATTTTTTCTCGCAGGCGCTGCGCTGCTTCAGCCTGTTCCTGGGCCGCTTCTTGCGTGTCTTCTTCGCTCACGTACAAATTGGCCAAGGCCTGCACTTGGGGGTCGGTTGTGGCGGCCAACTCCCCAAGCAGGCTGCGCAACTTGCCACGGGCCATGCGTTGCTGCTGCACGGTAAAGTCTGCCGTTTGCAAGCGTTCATGCAAAAAAAACAGCAGGTTTTTGCGGTGTGCCTGAGCCTGTTGCACGGACTCTCTCAAGGCCTGGATGTGCGCGTAACGGTGCAGGTCAGACCAAGCCTCAAGTCGCTGAATGTGCCCCGTCAACAGCTCGATCCGGGCCAGCAGTTCGTTGAAGCGCTGCTGGGCAGGCGTGAGCTTGGCTTGTGCACCAGGCTGAACGAGGAGGTCACTGAGCGTCAAGAGACCGTCATCTGCCGATCGTTGTACGGCATGATGGTTTGAATGATTTGCTTCTTCAGCGACTTTTCGGCCATTTTCAGGTCATACGCCTGCTGTAAATTGAGCCAAGACTGAGCATCTCCACCGAAAAAACGGGCCAGTCGCAACGCTGTATCAAGCGTCAAACTGCGACGTTCCAGAACGATGTCGTTCATGCGGCTGGGCGTTACATGCAAGGCTTTGGCCAGCGCATTGACGCTCATGCCCAAAGGAACAAGGTAATCCTCACGCAAAATCTCCCCGGGATGAACCGGACGCATGCCGTTTTTCATGATCACACCCCCCAATTTCAGTGATAGTCCACTATTTCAACACCCTGCGGACCATCTTCCGTCCAGGTAAAACAAATGCGCCATTGACCGTTGATGCGAATACTGTGTTGCCCTGCCCTGTCACCCCATAAAGCCTCCAGCCGGTTACCCGGTGGCGAGCGGAGAAAATCAAGGGTCACGGCACTGTCAAGCAGTTGCAGTTTCCGCTCAGCCACCACGCGGATATTTGCAAAGCGCCTGGACTTTCCCGACTCAAAGAGCCGCGCTGTGTCCGTACAGATGAACGAAACGATCATGTTTTCATTTTATACCGACAAACGATAAACCCCCCAACCTTGCCCTCACACCCCAACAAGGATAATCAAGGCTTGTCAGTACACATCCAACCCATGCCAAGCCCCGCCCCGTTCAAGATCCTGAGCATCATCCCGCCGATGACGCAGCTGAACACGCCCTACCCGTCCACGGCTTACCTGACGGGTTTTTTGCGTTCAAGGGGTTTTGATGCTGTACAGGAAGACCTGGCGCTGGCCACGGTGCTGGCTTTGCTCAACCGACAGGGCCTGAACGATTTGCGCGATGCGGCGCTGGCTTTGCCCCTCGAAGACCGCTCAGGGCCGGTCAATTTTTTCCTCGACCATTTTGCGGACTACGCCCAGACCATTGACCCGGTGATCGCCTTTTTACAAGGCCGCGACAGCACCCTGAGCCACCGCATCGCGGGGCGGGGTTTTTTGCCTGAAGGCCCCCGCTTTGTCGCCCTGGATGCCTACGAAGACGACGGCACAGGCGACCCGATTGGCTGGGCCTTCGGCGCTTTGGGGCAAACCGACCGCGCCCGGCATTTGGCCACCCTGTATTTGAACGACTTGGCCGATGTGTTGCGCGATGCCGTCGACGAGGGTTTTGAATTCGTGCGCTACGCCGAACGCCTGGCCGCCAGCCAACCCAGCTTTGACGCCTTGGCCGAGGCCTTGGCACAGCCCCCCAACCTGATCGACACCACGCTGGAGCGCCTGGCGCTGCAGGCCATTGACCGGCACCAGCCCCATTTGGTGCTGTTGTCGGTGCCTTTCCCCGGCTCGGTTTATGCCGCGTTTCGCATCGCCCAATGCATCAAGCGCGCACACCCGGACATTCGCATCGGGCTGGGCGGCGGCTTTGTCAACACCGAGCTGCGCGAATTGGCTGACGCCCGCGTGTTTGACCATGTCGACTACATCACCCTGGACGGTGGCGAACGGCCTTTGCTCAACCTGATCGAACACCTGCAAGGCAAACGCAGCACCCAGCGCCTGGTGCGCACCTTCATCAAGAACGACGCAGGCCAGGTGCAATACATCAATCTGCAAGAGCCCGACATCGCATTTGAAGATGTGGGCACGCCCACCTGGGACGGCTTGCCCTTGCAAAAGTACTTGTCGCTTCTGGACATGCTCAACCCCATGAACCGGCTGTGGAGCGACGGCCGCTGGAACAAGCTGACGGTGGCGCATGGCTGCTACTGGAAAAAATGCAGTTTTTGTGACGTGAGCCTGGACTACATCAGCCGCTACGAAACGGCCAGCGCCAGCACGCTGGTGGACCGCATCGAACAGATCGTGGCCGAAACAGGTCAAACAGGGTTTCACTTTGTGGACGAAGCGGCGCCGCCCAAAGCCCTCAAAGCCCTGGCCGAAGAACTGCTGCGCCGAGGTGTGCAAATTTCTTGGTGGGGCAACATCCGGTTTGAAAAAACCTTCACCCCCGAGCTGTGCGAGTTGCTGGCACAAAGCGGCTGCATCGCCATGTCGGGTGGGCTAGAGGTCGCGTCCGACCGCTTGCTGCAACTCATGCAAAAAGGCGTCTCGGTTGAACAAGTGGCTCGGGTGACCAAAGGCTTTGCCGATGCGGGCGTGCTGGTGCATGCCTACCTGATGTACGGCTTTCCGACCCAGACCGTGCAAGACACGGTGGATGCGCTGGAATACGTGCGCCAGATGTTTGAAAACGGCTGCATCCACAGTGGCTTTTTTCATCGCTTTGTCTGCACGGTGCATTCCCCCGTGGGCCTGAACCCCGAAGCCTATGGCGTCAAGCTGTTGCCTTTGCCGGAGGGCCAGTTTGCGCGCAACGATGTGGGCTTTGTGGACCCCACTCCGCTGGGCCAGGGCATCGACCACGACCTGCTGGGCCAGGGCCTGAAAAAGGCCATCTACAACTTCATGCACGGTGTGGGCGTTGAAAACGATGTGCGCCAGTGGTTTGAGCTGCCCAAAGGGCAGTGCCCAAAACCTTTGGTCCCTCGCCGAAAAATAGCCACAGCGCTGATTTGAATCCCATCAGGGGGGCGCTCTTGAGTGCACGGGCCCAGGTTGTGGCTGCATGCCAAGAAGCCAAGCCCTGTCGTTTGTTCGGGTGGGCCATCGCCTTTCCCTCCCCCAAGGAGTCATATTTAATGTAGCATTTGGTACTCATTTCGGGGAAATACATGAACGAGCCAAATAAAAGCACGTCTGCCCTCATCCCTGGCCCTTTTGGGCGTTTGCTTGCACGCCTTGGTCTGTACAACGCCCAACTTCACGAGCGTGAATGGCTGTTTTTTTCGTCTGTGCTCATCTTGACCTTGGGGCACTCGGTCTTTGCAGCAATATCTTGGCAACTGAACATTGAAGGTGGGGTGCTGACCAATGTGATGGGCATGATGGGGATGCTCTTGCTGGCAAGCTTGCGGTTGGCAGGTGCCCGGCTCCGTCACCTCATCGCAACCTTACATGTTTTGACCTTGGCGTTGGCTTTATGCGCCACCTGGATGACCGGCGGCATTTACTCGGCCACCATCAGTTGGCTGGCACTGACCATACTGCCTTCCGTTTTGGCTTACAGCCAGCGTGGTCGCATCCTCGGGCTCGCGCTGGGGTGGGTGCTGATTCTGGGCATTTATGGCTTCGCCATTCTCGGCAGCGATATGCCTTTGCAAATCAGGGCGTATGACCTGTCCCATTGGTCTTTGATGATTTCGATTGTGGTTGTGATTTTTGGCATTCAACTGGCTTTGCTGTTTCGCTTGAACAGTGTGCGCAAAGAACGCATGCAACACGTGCACAAGCAGCGCCGAGAACTGCGGCAACTGACCAAAAATCTGCAACACATCCAGCAGCAAAAAGACTTGTTTGTAGCCTCTGTGAGCCACGAGTTGCGCACCCCCATGAATGCCATTTTGGGACTGGCGGATCTGCTCCACGACGACGATCTGCTCGATCACGGAGTGCGCTCAAAAATTGAGGATATTCAGCAATCCGGCGAACACATGCTGTCCATCATCAACGACTTATTGGACCATGCACAAATGCAAACGGGTCGCCTGCAGGTCGTGCAAGAGCCCTTCAACCTGCACGATGTGCTGCTCAGCAGCTTTCATTTGCTCAAAAGACGCGCTGAAACCAAGCCGCTGGGTTACATGATTCAAATCGCACCGAACCTGCCCCACTGGATCGTGGGCGACAGCCACAGGCTGACTCAGATTTTGGTCAACTTGTTGGGTAACGCCATCAAATTTACCGACCAAGGCAGCATTGAATTGCAGTGCAACGCCCTATCTGGGCCAGAAAATCCAAAGACGTCCTGCGTCATTGAACTGTCGGTACGTGACACGGGCATAGGCATCGCACCAGAATTACAACATCGGGTTTTCCAAACCTACTCCCAGGCCGACAGTTCGATTGCTCGGCGATTTGGGGGGAACGGCTTGGGGCTGGCCATCACATGCGGCTTGGTGGAGGCCATGGGCGGATCGATCGGCTTTGAGAGTCAGGTAGGACAAGGCAGCACCTTTCACGTGACACTGCCATGCACCTTGAGCCAAGCACCGGCCAGCACCCTGAACTTATCCGAAGAAGTCAACAGCGATCAAGCCGTTCGCATTCTGATTGCCGATGACAACCCCCTCAACCGGCAAATCGTTGTATTGCAACTGCGCCGCCATCTTCCCAACGCCTTGGTGACCGAGGTGGGCAACGGCTTGCAGGCATTTGAAGCTGTGCGCGATGGCGATGGATTTGACGTGATCCTCATGGATCTGTTGATGCCAGAGATGGACGGGCAGACCTCGACCCAAAAAATCCGAAGCGAACTGCCTGAGCCCCAATGCGCCACACCCATCATCGCACTGACGGCCAACGCCGACAAAGACGAGTTGGCCCGCTGCCTTGAGGTCGGCATGAACGAGTCCATGCTCAAGCCATTCAACCGCAATTTGCTGATCAAGCGCGTGTTGTCTTATGTGGCTTGAATCCGCATTCGTTGGTGTGCGCAGGTCTACCAAGGAATAGGCTGCCCCTGGTGGTCCACAAACTGCGCTCGCCCTGTGGGCTGCAAGCCATCCAGCGCGGCCAGCAAACGCCGTGCCGCTTCATCAGGATGCATCGCATCGTCACCCACAAACGGCTGGCTCAAGCCCGATTGCACAGTGCCCGGTTGCAAAGCCACCACCACCGCCAGCGGCCTGCGCCGGGCAATTTCGATGGCCGATGTTTGCAGCAGCATGTTGAGTGCTGCCTTGGCTGCACGGTAGCCATGCCAGCCTCCCTTGCGGTTGTCTTCGATGCTGCCCACCCGCGCCGACAATTTGCCCCAAATGACGCGCTGGCCCGTGGCCAACAAGGGCGCAAAGTGTTTGAGCAACAAGCCCGGCCCCACGGCATTGAGGTGCAACGCGGCCAGCAGGTGCGAGGCATCCAGCTCGTCCAGGCGCTTTTCGGGGCCACGCCCGTTCACGGTCAAGGCGCCCGTGGCGTCCAGCACCAAATGAAACGGCCCTTGCGCTGCCAGCGCCTGCGCGCAGGCCTGGATGCTGGGCTCGCTCAGCAGATCCAGCCCCGGCATGCTTTGCCGCGACACGCCCAGCACCGACGCACAACGCGGGTCGCTTTGCAACTGTTGCACCAAGGCGCTGCCAATGGCACCGCTTGCGCCAATCACCAGGGCACGGTAGCCCTCAGGCAGGGAATGCATCATGGTCGGGTTTTACTCGGACGTTGCTGTGCTTGGGGGTCTTGCGGTTTGAGGTCGTATGCACAGCGAAAACCGATGTACACCGCATAAAAATCGGCCGGTTTGAAGGCCTGCACATCGGCCTTCATGTTGAACGCGCCGTACCACCAGGAGCCGCCCACGGTACGGCGCTCCGGGCCACGGGCGTCGCTGGTCCATTCCCAGACATTGGCGCCCATGTCGTACAAGCCGTTCACCCCTTGGCGGGTGGCACCGGCCGGCGCAGCGCGTGGCCAGGGGTCGGTGTCGCTGGTGTTGGCCCCTTGCGGGCTGTCTCCGGTGGTCCAGGGGTAGGTACGCCCTTTGACCCAAGGGGCCGGCGGCGCATCGCGCAGCTCGGTAAACCCGGCCTTTTGCCACTCGGCGCCCGTGGGCAATCGGCCCCCGGCCCAACGGCAATAGGCTTGTGCTTCGGCAAAGTCCAAGTGCACCGCAGGCAGATCGGCACGGGTGGCCGCACCTGCGGCCAGGCCATCGGGATGCCGCCAGGACCCACCGGGGCGTCGCTCCCACCCAGCCCCGTACTCAAAGCCGCCGCCCTCTTTTTCTGCCCGACTCACGGTGCCCGTAGCCCGCACGTAACCCTCGAACTGGCCAATGGTGACTTCGGTCCGGTCAATGGCCCAGTCGCCCAAAGGCACTTTGTCGCCCACCTGGGCCATCGCCCCGTGCATGAAAAAAACCATGCCAGGCAGCAAGCCACGCAGCCAAGACCCAGAAAAAAA
>CAIZSE010000068.1 GCA_903935585.1 uncultured Burkholderiales bacterium
ACAACCAGCTCAAGCTGAGTATCCCGAACGACATTTCTTTTGACACGGGCCGGTATGACATCAAACCGAATTTGCGCCCGATCCTGGACCAGTTTGCCCAAGGCCTGGGTCAGCAGCCCGGCATGGAAGTGCGCATCGTGGGCCACACAGACAACACCGGCAGCGATGCCATCAACAACCCCTTGTCGGTCAATCGCGCCCAAAGTGCGCGTGATTATTTGGTCTCTCGTGGCGTGAGCAGCAGCCGCATCGCGATTGATGGGCGGGGGTCACGCGAACCCATGGCAGACAACGCCACAGAAGCTGGCCGTGCACGCAACCGCCGCATTGACATCTTTTTGGCCGAGCGCAGTCAAAGGTAAATTTTTTGCAGCAGCGTCAGCAGTGTCTTGCGCTGCGCAGGCGTGAGCTTGGCGGTTTTCTCGATTTCCAGTTCGCTGGCAGTTTGCTCGGCTTGCACCATCAAGGCCTGGCCTTTTGGGGAGGCATGCAAACCGACCGCCCGCCCGTCGTGGGGGTGGGGTTTGCGCTCGATCAGTCCTCGGGATTCCAGTGACTGAATCAGTCCCACCAGGTTCGGGGGCAGCAGGTTGATCGTGGCGCAGAGCTGGCGCGAGGTCACGCCGGGGTTGTGCTGGATGGTGGACATGACAGAAAAATCCACTGGCTTGAGCCCGTAGGGTGCGAGGCGCTCCAGAAACAACTCGATGATGCTCAGTGCCGCCCGGCGAGCGTTGTAGCCCATCAGGGTTTGCAGGAAGCTGGTGTCCACCTTGTCGATGGCCGTCAACGGTTGGTCGGTGGATGGTCCGGCGGAAACTTTGACTGTATTTTTAGCAGCCAGGCCCTTGGCCGCACCCTTGGCCAGACCGGCGGGCACTTTGACCGGCACTTTGGGTTTTTTCAGCTCGCCTGTGCCGGGCGTCGGGGTTTTGGTTTTGGGCATGGCAGCGTGATTATGTGGCCACAGCAGCGCACTGCGACACGATGATGAAGGTCCTCATCTGGAACTCGGGCAGCACCCAGTCGCGCAGGGCTTTGGCCGGGGCACGCCAGCGGGTGTCGGCATTGGGTGTGTCGACATCGACACCGGCTTCGATGCGCAACCAGGCCCAGTCGAGCAGTACGAGTGCCACGGCACGCAGGTAGTCGTCGGCAACGCGAAAGGCCAGCGCCGCGTCTTGCGGTGCGGTCTTGACGACCTGCGCTGTCACAGCGCGGAGCGTTTGAATGCGAGCGCGCGCCTGTGTGCTGGCTTTGTGGCTTTCAGGCAAGTCAGCTTGGACAGTGTCCAGCAGGGCATACATGCCTGCACCGCCATCGGGCAGTACTTTGCGCACCAGCAGGTCGATCGCCTGAATTTCGTTGGTGCCTTCGTAAATCATGGCCACACGCGCATCGCGCACGATTTGCTCAATGCCCCACTCGCGCACATAGCCGTGGCCACCGAAGACCTGCAGGCAATCGCTGCCGCCATGAAAGGCTTGGTGGGTGAAGACCGATTTCATCACCGGTGTGACCAGCGCGCACCAGCGCTGGGCGGCGGCCTGTGTGTCGGCATCGGGACTGTGCTTGATCAAGTCGAGTTCGAGCGCCGTGCGGTAGGCCAGCACGCGACCCGCATCGACCCAGGCGCGTTGCGTGTCCAGGATGCGGCGCATGGCCGGGTGCTCGCCGATCAGGTCGGCTTCACCTGCCGATTTGCCTTTGCCTGGCGCACGCATTTGGCGGCGCTCTTGCGCATAGGCGTCGGCCTTTTGCCAGGCCGCATCCAAAAGGCCAATGCCTTGCAGGGCCACATGCAGGCGGGCGGCGTTCATCATCACGAACATGGCGCCCAGACCTTTGCCAGGCTCGCCCACGATGGCACACACGGCTTCGTCAAAACGCATCACGCAGGTGGGGCTGCCGTGCAGGCCCATTTTTTCTTCGATCCGGTCACAGTGCACGCGACTTCTTGTGCCGTCCGGGTAAAACTTGGGGCAAAGAAACAGCGACAAGCCTTTGGGCCCAGGTGGCGCATCGGGCAAACGGGCCAACACCAGGTGCACGATGTTGTCGGTCAGGTCGTGTTCGCCGCCAGAGATGAAAATTTTGGTGCCACTGACCGCATAGCGGCCGTCGGGCATGGGCACAGCCTTGGTGCGGGCCAGGCCCAAGTCGGAACCGGCATGTGGCTCGGTCAGGCACATGGTGGCCAGCCATTCGCCGGTGGCCACTTTGTCGAGGTATTGCGCTTTGAGTTCATCGCTGGCGTGGTGCTTGATGCACTCGTACGCGCCGTGCAACAGGCCGGGGGCCATGGTCCAGCCGAGGTTGGCGCCACTCAGCATTTCGTAGAGCATGGCTTCGAGCACGGCGGGCAGGCCCTGGCCGCCGTCTTCGGTGCTCGCGGCCAGCGCGGGCCATCCCGATTGCCAGAAGGACTGGTAAGCCGCCTTGAAGCCTGGCGGCATGGTGACTGCGCCATCTTTCCATTGGGCCCCGATTTCGTCGCCATCTCGGTT
Organism: uncultured Burkholderiales bacterium; assembly: GCA_903935585.1. Classification (GTDB taxonomy): domain Bacteria; phylum Pseudomonadota; class Gammaproteobacteria; order Burkholderiales; family Burkholderiaceae_C; genus Limnohabitans_A. Next base: position 2,508 of record CAIZSE010000068.1, read on the forward strand.
GAGCGGGGCGATGACTGCTCCCACGAACTTGCCCGCCTCGTCCAGCACTTGCTGCATCAAATCCGCGTCCACCTCGGCAAAGGCGGGCAGGGCTTTCAGTTGGGCGTGTGCGTTCAAAACGCGGGACAGCACAAACTGCATGTCTTCGGTGCGGGGCTGGTAGGTGTTCATGGCGAGTTCAGTCAATCAAAAAATCCGGAGCGCCTTCTGGGTGCTCCGGACCGTGGCAGCCCAGCGGCAGATCAGGAGTCGACGCTGAAGCCGATGCGCTTGATCAGCGGGCCCCAACGCTCGAGCTCCACTTGTGAGCTTTTCAGCTGGTCTGCCGTTGTGCCGCCAAAGGGAATCAAGCCGACCACGGTCAAGGCGTCTAGCACGCCCTTGTCTTTCAGGGCTGCGTTGATGGCAGCGTTGGCCATCTGAACCACATTGGCCGGGGTTTTGGCGGGTGCATAAAAGCCAAACCATTCTTCCACGGTCAATTCAGGAAAGCCTTGCTCGGCAAAGGTGGCCACATCGGGGACAAAGGGGGAGCGGGTCTTGCCGGACGTGGCCAGCAGGCGCATCTTGCCGGCTTTGTGGTTGGCAATGAAATCACCGTGTGGTGTGAACATGCAGGCGATCTGGCCTCCGACCACGTCGGTCACACCGGGCACCGAGCCACGGTAGGGCACATGCTTGAACTCGAAATTCTGGTTCAGGCCCAGCAAGGCGCCAATGAAGTGAGGTGTAGAACCGGCAGCAGGGGAGCCGTAGCTCGCTTGGGCGGGGTTGGCTTTGGCCCAGGCGACAAAGTCTTTCACGTTCTTGACACTGGCCGGCACCATGGGGCCCACGGCAAAGCCGTGGTGAATCATGGAGGCGGTGCCCACCGGGGTGAAGTCTTCAAAGGGCTTGTATTGCAGATTTTTGAAGATGTGGGGGTAAAGCGAAATGGCCGAGAAAGGGGTCATGGCCAGCACCGAGCCATCGGCTGGCGCGCTTTTCAGCAAATTCAGGGCGATTTGTCCACCAGCACCCGGACGGCTGTCGATCACGCCCGAGTTTTTGCTGTAAGGGGTGCCGCCAAATTTTTCGGCCACGCGGCGTGCGCAAATGTCGCCCGAGCTGCCAGGCGGGAAACCGTAGAGCACTTTGACTTGCTCGATGGGCAAGCCGCTTTGTGCCCAAACGTGCTGGAAAGCAGTGCTGCCAAGTAGGGCTGTAGTGACGGTGGTTTGAATGAATTGTCGACGATTGCTCATGCGTTGCTCCTGGGGTTGGGGTTTAATAATTCGAAATATCAGCTGCACAAAATCTTGATGTCTTCAGGCACGGGAATGGCTTTGATGCGGTCGGGGTCTTCGGGGTGCTTGATGCAAAACGCCCGAACTTCGGTGCCTTCGCACAGCACGGTGTCGCCACGCATCACCACATGCTTGTGCACGAAGACTTTGTCGCGCCACTCCTGCACGCTGGTTTGTACCTGCAGGGTTTCGCCATAGGTGGCGGGGCGGATGAATTTGGTGTTGATCTCCAGCAGCGGGGTGCCGATGATGCCGCGCGTCTTGACCAATTCTCGCCAGGGCTGAACGCCACACTTGACGAAAAAATTCAATGACGAGGCGTCCATCCATTTGGAAAAATTAGGGAAGAAGACGATGCCTGCGGGGTCGCAGTCCCCGAACATCACTTGCACTTCGTAAACAACAGTCTTGCTCATACGGGGTCTTTCAGCGCGGGGCCATGCGAAGGGCGCCATCCAGGCGAATGACTTCGCCGTTCAGGTGGTTGTTGTGCACGATGTGTACGGCCAGTTCGGCAAACTCTTCGGGTTTGCCCAAGCGTGATGGAAAGGGAATGCTGGCGGCCAGTGACTGTTGCACGGGCTCGGGCAAGGTTTCCATCAAAGGTGTTTTGAACAGGCCGGGGGCGATGGTGCACACCCGGATGCCGTGCTGCGCCAAGTCGCGCGCCATGGGCAGTGTCATGCCCACCACGCCGGCTTTAGAGGCGCTGTACGCTTGCTGACCGACCTGGCCATCAAAAGCAGCGACCGATGCGGTGAAGACCATCACGCCGCGGGCACCATCTTCCATCGGGTCGAGTTTGGCGCAAGCTGCGGCAAACAGGCGGGCGGCGTTGTAGGTGCCGATCAGGTTGACGTTGATCACTTTGGCAAAGTCTTCCAGCGGCGCGGCGTTGCCGTCTTTGCCCACCACGCGCTTGGCGCTGCCAATCCCTGCAATTTGCATCAAGATGCGTGCGGGGCCTTGCGCAGCGGCGGCGCTCTCGATGGCTTGGGCCATGCTGTCCGGATCGCTCACATTGCATTTGACGGCAATGCCGCCGATGTCTTTGGCCACGCGCTCGGCATTGTCCATGTTGAGGTCGAGCACCGCAACCTTGGCGCCCAGCCGGGCCAGTTCACGGGCCGTGGCCTCGCCCAAACCGGAGCCACCGCCGGTGACCAATGCTGCTTGTCCTTGGATGTTCATGTGGGTTCCTTGGTCGAAAGAGGGGGCAAATGCTTCAGGTGTGATCAGGCTGCTGCGTCGGGGTTTTCGATCAGCAACGCAATGCCCTGACCGCCACCCACGCAGGCACTCGAGATGCCATAGCGCAGGCCCGAACGCTTGAGTTCACGCGCCAGCGTGATGGTCAGGCGCACGCCAGTGGCCGCCAGCGGGTGGCCCAGTGCGATGGCCCCACCGTTCACGTTGAGCTTGGACAGGTCGAGGCCCAGCTCGCGGCCCACCGCCAGGGTTTGCGCGCCTTGTGCTTCGTTGATCTCGAAACGTCCAATGTCGGACAGCTTGAGGCCGGTGTGCTCGAGCAGCAGGCGGATTGCCGGTGCGGGGCCGATGCCCATGATCTCGGGCGGCACGCCCACAGCAGCGGCTGCTACCACACGGGCCAGTGGTTTTTTGCCATGCGCTTTGGCATAAGTGCCTGATGTGACCACGCAAGCCGCTGCCGCATCGACCAAGGCTGCGCTGTTGCCACCGGTTTGCACGCCGCCTTCGTACACAGGTTTGAGTTTGGCCAGAACCTCGGCAGGGGAAACGCGGGCGTGGGTGTCGGCACTGACTTCGGTCACTTTGCCTTGCAGCTTGATGCCACGGGACTTGTAGCCTTCGAGTTCAAACTTCTCGGTGACCACGGGCACGATCTCGCCCGCATGGAATCCGGCTTCTTGAGCGGCTACCGCCTTGGCGAAGGAGTCGCTGGCGAATTGGTCCACCTCTTCGCGGGTGATGTTGTATTTTTTGGCCAGGTTTTCGGCGGTCTGGATCATGTTGATGCCTGCAGCCGGATCTTTCAGGGCTTCCCACATGAAGTCCTTGAAGCCCACGGGTGCACCGAGCTTGAAACCGGTGCGGTGGTCAAAGGCGGCAATCGGATTGCGCGTCATGCTTTCGGTACCAACCACCAGCGCAGCCTCGCAAACGCCCGCTTCAATCTGCTCGCCTGCCTGGCGAAAGAGTTCAAAGCCGGTGCCGCAAATGCGCTGCACCATGATGGCGGGCACTTCTTGTGGCACGCCGGCATACAGGCCGATGTGGCGCGGCAAGACAAACTGGTCAAAGTCGCCAGGGGCCATGTTGCCTGTGATGACCGAGCCGATCTCTGTGGCTGCGATGCCGGCGCGCTTCAAGGCTTCACGGGCGGCCTTGATACCCAAGTCCGTGGGGGAGATGTGGCCGAGTGCGCCACAGTAATCGACCATGGGCGTTCGCACGCCTTCGTGCATCCACACATCGGCAAAAGCGTTGAAGAAACCTTTGGAAGCCATGTTGTTCTTTCTTTCAATTCAAGCCTGGGGCTTGATGATGTAGTGCAGCGTTTCGCCATGCAAAGCTGCGACGGTGTCGGCGCGGTGGGTCAGCACCGAGCGCTGGTTGATGGAGCCCTTGTCGGTGATTTCGCCTTTGTCGATGGTGGGCGGCTCTGACAGCAGGCACAGGCGAGCGATGCGGTTGGCGCTGCCAGTGCCGCTTTTGGCCAACTCGTTGACGATCTCTTGGAACTTGGCCAGAACAGGAGCGGACGCGAGCACCTCGGACAGCGGCACGTCGGCAGCCAGGCCGCTCAAGGCACGCACGGCGGGCGTCGGGAAAATCATCGCGCCGACTTCCTTCATGTTCAGGCCGGTGAGCACCGCGTCCTGAATGTAGGGTGCGCCTGCTGCAATGATCTTGCTGCGCAGCGGACCCACGCTCACAAAGGTGCCGGTGGCCAGCTTGAAGTCTTCGGCAATGCGGCCATCGAATTTCAGGCCCAAATGCACATCGGTTTCGTCGATCCACTTGACGGCATCGCCTGTTTTGAAGAAGCCTTCTTCGTCAAAAGCGCCAGCAGTTTCTTCGGCGTTGCGCCAGTAGCCGGGCGTGATGTTGGGGCCACGGTAGCGCACCTCGGTTTTGCCCTGCATGTCCACCAGTTTGAGTTCCAGGCCGGGCGTGGGGACGCCCAAATCACCGGCATGCACAAAGGGGTTGGTCACGAAGATGCCGAACGGGCCGGACTCGGTCATGCCCAGGCCCGTGCCCATGACGATGCGCTCGCCCACCTCGCGCTCTTGCGATTCATAGAGGCTGTCCCAGATGGGCTGGGCCAATGCGGCACCGGCATAAAAGAACATCTGCACGCGCGACAACAGGGTCTTGCGCAGGGCATCGTCGGTCTTCATCGCGTTGGCAATGGCTTCAAAGCCGGTGGGCACGTTGAAGTACACCGTGGGGGCGATTTCGCGCAAATTGCGCAAAGTTTCGTGGATGAGCGCCGGCGTGGGCTTGCCGTCGTCGATGTACAGCGTGCCGCCGTGGTAGATCACCATGCCCACGTTGTGGTTGCCACCAAAGGTGTGGTTCCATGGCAGCCAGTCGACCAACACGAGTTCTTTTTCGGCCAACACAGGCATGGACTGCGCCATCTGCTGCTGGTTGGCACACCAGAGGAGCTGGGTGTTGATGACGGCTTTGGGCAGCTTGGTCGAACCACTGGTGAACAAAAACTTGACGATGGTGTTCGGGCCAGTGGCGGCAATGGCTGCGTCCACCGCCGGCGTGACGGCCGTGGCGCACAAGCTCTCGAATGGGGTGACGGGCCAGCCTTCCACGGCGCCTTCGACCATCACCACTTCCATGTCCGATTGAACCGTGGCGGCAATGGCTTTGGCGTAACGGGCGTCTGATGCGAACACCATGCCGGGTGTGACGGATTTGAGCACGTGCTTGAGCTTGTCGTAGTCCACGCTGATCAGCGAATAAGGCGGCGATGTGGGCACAAAGGGCACGCCCGCCAGCATGCAGCCCAGGGCCAGCAAGGCATGTTCGAGGCTGTTCTCACTCAAGATGACAACGGGGCGCTCGGCGTTCAGGCCTCGGTTGATCAGGCCTTGCGCAATATGGCGTGCGGTGGCCCAGGCTTGCGCATGGGTGATGTGTTTCCAGTCACCCAGCGTGCCGTTGGCTTGCTTGACACGGCGCGCCATGAAGCTTTGGTCTGGCTTGGTTTTCGCCCAATGTTGCAAGCGGTCCGTCATGCGCTCGGCAAAGGGTTGCAGAGGCTGCTCGGCTGTCAGGTAATGCGTGCCGGGCACGCCATCGCGCAGGGTGACGCGGGTGACGCCGAACTTCAGGGGGCGAAATTTGGGGGTGCTCATGCTTGTCTCCGTTGTTCTTCTTGTGACGTCGACTCAGCTCTTTTGTACTTTTGGGGCCTTGCCCTCAAGGAATGCACGCACACGGGCTTTGGCTTCAGGTGCCGCCTGCGCGATCGAAGAAATCAGGGCTTCCGTGAACAGGCCGTGGTCGGCGGGTTGCTCTGCAATGCGGGGCAGGGCATGCATGAGTGCAAAGTTGGTCAATGGCGCGTTGGTGGCAATTCGGGTGGCCAGTTCGATGGCCTTGTCCAGTGCATTGCCGGTGGGCACCAGATACTGCGCCAGACCCACGCGTTCACCCTCTTGGGCGTCGTAAACGCGGCCGGTCAGCATCATGTCGGTCATGCGCGCGGCGCCAATCAGTTTGGGAATGCGAACCGAACCACCACCGCCCACAAAAATGCCCCGAGTGCCTTCTGGCAAGGCAAAGAAAGTGCTGTCATCGGCCACTCGGATTTGGCAGGCGCTGGCCAACTCGAGCCCGCCACCGACCACCGCGCCATGCAGCGCGGCGACCACGGGCACGCGACCTTGCGCAACCGCGTTCAAGGCCACGTGCCAGCTGCGTGAGTGGTGAATGCCTTCGCCAGCATCACGTTCTTTGAGTTCGGACAAATCCAGACCGGCGCAAAAATGGTTGCCTTCGCCGTGAATCACAGCGGCCCCGGCTTCAGGGGGCAGATTCTGGAAAACATCGCGCAGTGCTTCGATCAGGCCGTCGTTCAGGGCATTGCGCTTGCCCGGGCGGCACAAACGCACCAGGGCCACGGCGCCGCGCATTTCAAGCGCTATGCCGTTGGCTGCTGCGCGTTCGAGGATCGGATTGCTGGCTTGTGTCATCGGGGGTCCTGGGAAGGGCTTGACCAAAAGATCAAGAAGGTTATTTTTGATAACCATATTGTGCTTGGGTGGTGCGCTTGTGCTCCTGGGGTTTTCCCTGATTTTTGGAAAAAAAGGACAAACCACAGCCATCCTGATTTTGGAAATGATCAGGCAGGCACCACGCCCTCGGCGTTCTCCCAGGTGCTCAGTCTTGCGGACCCCAGGGCGTGAACCTGACAGCTGCTGCTGTCACTACCCCGTACAGCACCATGGCCACGGCCACCAGTGTGTAAAAGCTCTCGGCAGTGGCATGGTTTTGCGCCAGCCAATAGCCCAGCCCTGCGACCAGAACCAATCGCACGGTGCCCGCCAAAACAGGCCCGATCACCTGACCCGCGCCTTGCGATGCGAAGTACAGCGTCAGACCCAGGCCAAAGAACGGGAAGGCCGGGCCAGCGGTGACCAGGTACTGCCGAGCATGGCTCAGCACGGCTTCGTCTTGTGTGAACAACCGCGCCCAGAGCTCTGGTGCGAGGGTGACCACCAAGCCGATCAAGCCCAGGTTGAAGGCAGATACGCCACCCGCCACCCAAGCCACACGCCTTGCACGCGCTACATGGCCTGCGCCCATGGCCATGCCCACCATGGGCACCGAGGCCACGCCAATGCCAAACGCAATCGGGATCAACATGAACTCAAGCCGCTGACCAATGCCATAACCCGCCAGAGCCTCGGTGCCCAGTTGTGCCACCAGGCCCGTAAAAATCAGAATGGCCAGAACAGATTGCACAGGCGACAAGCAAGCGACGGCCCCCACTTTGAGGATGTCTGCAAACATGTCCCTTTGCATTTCAAAGGCATTCAGCTTCAGTGTCAGTTGGCCCTGACCCGTGATCAGATACCAGAGGAAATAAACCACCCCGGCGGCGGTGGCGATGATGTGCCCCCAGGCCACACCCACCATGCCCATGGCGGGAAAAGGGCCTGCGCCCAGCGACAGAACGCCCCCCAAAATGATTTGTAAAACCGATGTGGCGACCAGCGCCATCGAAGGCGCGCGCATGTTGCCTGTTCCCCGCAAAACAGAGGCCAGTGTGTTGATGAGCCAGACCAGCAAGGCGCCAGTGAAAAGGATGGCCGAATAACGCACAGCTTCTTCGAGAACCGCGTCCTTGCCCCCGAGGAGCTTGTAAAAGTCGGGCCCAAAGACCAGAAAGATGGCGCTGTAAAGTCCGCCCGCAACGACACCAATCACCAAGGCGTGCAGCAGCAAGCTCTGGGCGCGTGCTGTGTCGGAAGCGCCCAGCGCTCGGCTGATGGCCGCAGACACGCCACCGCCCATGGCGCCAGCCGACATCATTTGCGTGAGCATGGCAAATGGAAACACCAGTGCCATGGCGGCCAGGGGCGCGGTGCCCAGACGGCCAACATAGTAAGTCTCGGCAATGCCCACCAGCACGGTCATGGCCATGGCCAGCACATTGGGCAATGACAGTCTGAGCAAGGTGGTCAAAATGGCGCCGTTGAGCAGGCGATCCAAAGGGTTGTGCGGTCGGCTCATGGACTCATCTTGTCTGTGGATCCAGCGAACGAGGTGACTCAGACGACAGGGTCGCTTGTCGGTGGGGCCTGAAGCAGTTGGTCCATCGGCCAGTTCAGCAACTCCGCCAGGCGGCAGACCACCCACCGGGCTTCAAGGGCGGAGAAAACGGAGGGATCGGCCAACAGTCCCTGCTCACATTGCTGCAGCACCAGGTCTTCGGTGATGCCGAGGGTGAACTGCATGTTGGCGGCTTTTTCCGTCAGCAAGTTGGCCAGGTCTTCGCACAGTTCATAGCGCTGGGCCATGTCTCGCTGACCCAGGGTGGGCTTGATCTTGCCCGGGGGAACGTACAGCGCCATGAAAGATGGCGGGATGTGGATCTGGAATTCGTCGGTCATGGTGGTCAATGGCTTCAGCGCTGAATTAACGCACAGACGCTTGGACGAGGATTTATTAAATTGCCAACAGCACACTCAAGCTGAAGTTGGGTCCGTGTTGATCAGGATTTTTTGACGAACTCGGTTTTGAGTTGCATCGGACCGAAGCCGTCGATCTTGCAGTCGATGTCGTGGTCGCCTTCAATCAGGCGGATGTTTTTGACTTTGGTGCCGACCTTGACGACAGCGGATGAGCCCTTGATTTTCAGATCTTTGACAAGCGTCACGGTGTCCCCGTCTTGCAGGACATTGCCATTGGCGTCTTTCCAGACTTTGGCTGCATCTACAGCGGGTACATCGGCCGGATTCCACTCATGCCCGCAGCTGGGGCACATCATGAATTCGCCATCCTGGTAGGTATATTCGTCATGGCATCGAGGGCAGGGTGGGAGAGCGGTCATTGTTTTCTGGTCAGGCAAAGACCGGATTGTCGTCTGCAATCGCCATGAAATCCGGCTTGTACTTTTGCCGTTATGCTTGCAGCGACTCTTTCCGGATTACTTTTGCCGATGGCTGCATCACCCAAATCGCTCACGGGCCTGGTCCCTTTTTTGAAACCCTACCGAATGGCCTTGGGGTTTGCTGCGCTGTTTTTGCTGCTGGCGGCGGGCACCACCCTGGCCTTTCCTTGGGTCTTGCGCCAACTGATCGACCAGGGGCTGTCCACAGGGGCTTCGGCCGAACAGTTGTCAGGAAACTTCTTGCAGTTGTTTGGCGTTGCGGCCGCTTTGGCGGTATTTTCATCAGGGCGTTATTTCACCGTGAGTTGGTTGGGCGAACGCATCACCGGTGACCTGCGCAATGCGGTTTATGGCCATGTACTCAAGCAAAGCCCGGCTTTCTTTGAAACCACACAGTCGGGTGAGGTGCTGTCGCGCCTGACCAACGACACCACGCTGGTGCAAACCGTGGTGGGTTCGTCTTTTTCGATGGGCTTGCGCAACCTGGTCATGGGTGCGGGTGCTTTGTTGATGCTGGTCTGGACCAACCCGGTCTTGATGCTGCAGGTGGTCGCAGTGCTGGTGGCCGTGATATTTCCCAGCGTTTACCTGGGCCGTCGGGTGCGCCGCCTTTCGCGTGCCAGTCAGGACCGGGTGGCCGATTCCAGTGCCATCGCCTCAGAGGTGCTGAACGCCATCACTGTGGTGCAAAGTTACACCGCTGAAGGCCGCGAGACCCGCCGCTTCATCGACTCAACGGCGCGTGCCCTGGGCACAGCCCTGGGCCGCATTCGTGCCCGAGCGGTGCTCGTGGGCTTCATCATCATGGCCTCTAGTGCGGTTTTGCTCTGGGGTTTGTACATGGGCACCTTGGCTGTGCGTGCTGGCACCAGCACGGCAGGCCAGTTGGGCGAAACGGTGTTTTATGTGATCTTGCTGGCCAGTGCCTTTGCGGTGTTGGGCGAGGTCTATGGCGACATGTTGCGTGCTGCAGGTGCCACCGAACGCCTGATGGAATTGCTGCACACCGAGTCCAACCTCAAGATCACAGCCCAGCCGCAAAAAGCCCCCTGGCCGCAAGGCGGCTCGTCCCTGCAGTTGGAGGCTGTGTGCTTTCACTACCCGTCACGCCCCGACACCTGGGCGCTGAACCAGCTGAGTGGCCGAATTCAACCCGGCCAGACCGTGGCCGTGGTGGGCCCCAGCGGTGCCGGCAAAACCACGGTGTTCGATTTGCTGATGCGCTTTCATGACCCTCAGTCGGGCCGCATCGTGCTGGATGGCGTGCCGATTGACCAGATGAATTTGCATGATCTGCGTGAGCGCATGGCCATCGTGCCCCAAGAGCCGGTGATTTTTTCGGGCACGGTGATCGAGAACATCCGCTATGGCCGCCCTGATGCCAGCCTGGAAGAAGTGCACGCCGCTGCCGAAGCGGCCTATGCACAAGAGTTCATCCGGGAATTGCCCGAGGGCTTTGACACTTATCTGGGGGACCGGGGCGTTCGTTTGTCGGGCGGGCAGCGGCAGCGCATCGCCATTGCACGGGCGATCCTCAAGAACCCGCCGCTGTTGCTGCTCGATGAAGCCACGAGCGCGCTCGATGCGCAAAGCGAAAAAATGGTCCAGGCTGCACTGGACAAAGCCATGGTGGGCCGCACCACGCTGGTGATCGCCCACCGCCTGGCCACGGTGCAACGCGCCGATGTGATCTGGGTCTTGGAGCGGGGTCGCCTGATGGAGCAGGGCACCCACGCCGAGTTGCAGGCCAAAGGTGGGCTTTATGCCAGCCTGGCAGCGCTGCAGTTCAACGCATCAAACTGACCCCTTTTTGTCGTCGGCGGTTGGGCCTTCAGCTTCTTGCTGGGCTTTTTCCCGCGCCCGCTGCTGGCGAGTTTGTTCTTGCGCCTGGCGCACATCGTGCATTTGCCAAAAGGCAAACACAAACACCAGTCCGAAAATGCCCAGCTC
>CAIZSE010000069.1 GCA_903935585.1 uncultured Burkholderiales bacterium
CCCCCCACCCCCTTCACATAAGCCAACAACTCCACAAAAAACGGATGGCTGCACAGCGTGGACGAATCGCCGACCAGCAGCAGCTTGCGCCGTGCGCGGGTCATGCCCACGTTCATGCGGCGGATGTCAGACAAGAAGCCGATCTCGCCTTGTGGGTTGCTGCGCGTCAACGAGATGGCAATGATGTCTCGCTCTTGGCCCTGAAACGAATCAACGGTGCCCACGCTGAGCCTGCGGTGCAGCAGCAAACCATTCAGCACTTCGTTGTCTTCGATGGCGTCCTTCAAATAATTGATTTGGGCGCGGTACGGAGCAATCACGCCGATGGTGAGCGGGGCGTGTTGGTGTTCGGCTTGTTCGATTGGGCCGTACGGCTCAAGCAGCTGGGCCAGGCGCTCCAGCAGCAAGTTGGCCTCTTCGGGGTTGGCCGTTGAACGGCTTTCGGGAATGGCGACCTCCAGAAAGCCGCAGCCAGCCGTGTCGATGAATTCCACAGGCCAGTCGGGCGCAAAACGCAAGTCGTAAGCCTCCAGACCGGCGTGACGCACGCTGGGGTGCGGCACCAGTTGGCCGCCATAAAACTTCTCGGAGCTGAACCCCATGATGTGCGCGTGCATGCGGTATTGCACCGTGAGCATGCGGGCCGTGTCCGGCTGCCGCTGGATGCACTTTTCAAACAGGGTTTCGCGCAGGCCTTCTTGGGCGGCTTTTTCGCTTTTCACCGTGGGTGGCAGTTGGTGGTGGTCGCCCGCCAGCACAATGCGCTGGCCCTTGGCAATGGGAATCCAGCAACCCGGCTCCAAGGCCTGGGCGGCTTCGTCAATAAAGACCGTCTCAAAGCTCAGTTGGCGAATGTGGCGGTTGCTGGCGCCCACCAGCGTGCAGGTGATGACCTGCACCGATTCGAGCACGTCCTCGGTCATGAAGCGCTCTAGATCGTCGGCGGCTTGGCGCAGCGTGCGGGCTTCTTCCTTCAGCCATTGGCGCTGCTGCCGCCCCTCAAAACCAAAATTGCGGACGCCTTCTTTGGCCAGTTCACTGGCCGTTTCTCGGTGCTGTTCAGCGGTTTGGCGCATCGCATGCATCTTGCTGTAGCTGGCGTGGGCCATCACACCCGCATCGAGGGTGTGCTGCAGCAGCAGGTCCGACACGCGGCTGGGGTTGCCCAGGCGGATCACGTTGACACCGCGCTCGGCCAACTTTTCTGTGAGCAGGTCCACGGCGGTGTTGGAAGGGGCACATACCAGCACGCGCCGCTCACGCCGAACGGTTTCCAGGATGGTCTGCACCAGCGTGGTGGTTTTGCCCGTGCCGGGCGGGCCGTGAATGATGGCCACGTCTTGGGCCGAGACAACGTGGCGCAAAGCCACCAGCTGCGAGTCGTTGAGCGCACTCGGGTAAAACAGGTCGTCGGCTTTGTGCTCACGAAAGCTGGCCTGCTTGGCGCCCAGCAGCACGTCGCGCAATTCGGCCAAGCGGTTGCCATGTGCGCCCATGACGTCAGCCATGGCTTGGTTCATTTCGCGGTAGCTCACCTCGTCAAAGGTGAGGTCAATGCCCAGCGTGCTGGCGTTTAACACCCAGTCGGGCAGCGCTTCTTTGGTGGTGGCCAGCAGCAGTTTGTTGCGCCGAACACTCGTCACCACGCCGCTGAGCACGGGCCGGTCAGGCCCTGAGTAGCCGGGCGCATTGCTGAACACACAAGCATTTTTGCCCACCTGAAACAAATGCAGGTCTTGCCGACTGGCAGGGCGTTCAAGCTCCAGCACCACCTTGCCACCAAAACCGATGTCTTCTTGGGTGATGGTGACGGGGTACCAGGTCAGGCCGCGCCGACGGCGCTCTTTGATGCTGGCACTGGCATTTTTGAGCTTGAATTGCGCTTGGTCTTCCTTTTGCTCAAGTTGCATGAGTGCACGCACATGGCGTAACTCACTTTGAACAGTGCAAGGGGCGGTGGGGATCAGGTCTTGGTCAGCCAAAGGTAATGGTAAATGGAAAGGCACAAGGACTTAAGTTGATGAGTGCTGACCAGTTGCTCTGGGTCTGCGCGTCTTGGTAGATCTGCTCCTCGATGTCAGGGAACATCGGCTGCCTGGGCAGAGGTGGGCAATCCGAAGACCCGGTCGAAGCACCAGGTGAACGCGATGGCGTAGAAGAAAAAGAACGCCAGCAGACCCAGGTTGGCCACCAAGGCAGCGGTGGGCGAAATGTCCAGCCACAGCGACATGACGGGCAAAAGAATGATCACCAAACCGCCTTCAAAACCGGCCCCGTGGGCCAGTCGTCGGGCAAAGGAGCGGCCACGCACGGATTGGCGCGACTCCCAGCGCTCAAAGAGCCAGTTGAAGGCGTAATTCCACATCAGTGCAATGCCAGACAACACGACCGCCAGGCCCAATGTGGAGGCGGGCGACTTGTCAAAGGCCAAGCTCAAAACGGGCCCGACCACGGAGATGGCAATGGCCTCGTACAAAAGGGCCTGGAGAACGCGGCGGGTGGTGGGTGACATCTTGGGGAACGCGGTGAATTTGCTCACTGCCGCGCCGTGCGCACGTTTGGCGGCAAGATGCCGGGGTGGCTGGTGCGCCAGGGGTTGATGTCCAGCCCGCCGCGCCGGGTGTAGCGGGCGTACACGGTCAGCTGGGTGGGTTTGCAGCGCGTCCAGATGTCCATGAAGATGCGCTCGACGCATTGCTCATGAAACTCGTTGTGGTTCCTGAAACTCACGATGTATTGCAGCAAGCCCGCCTGCTCGATCTGCGGGCCGCTGTAGGTGATCTGCACACTGCCCCAGTCGGGTTGGCCCGTCACCAGGCAATTGCTTTTGAGCAAGTGACTGACCAGGGTTTCGGTCACAGGCAGTTCATCCGTCTGCGCCGTGAGCAAGTCGGGCGCGGGCTGGTAGCGGCTGCACTCGATGTCCATGCGGTCCAGGTTCAGGCCATCGAGTTCGTGCACGGGTTCGGCGTCAAACTGTTCTTGCAGCAACAGCTTCACGCCCACGCTGGCCTGCACTGGGCCACCGTGCCAAATGGCCGCGCTGATGTCCTTGCGAATCATGTCGCGCACCGCATCGGCACTGTCCAGGCGCGTGTTGTTGAAGCTGTTGAGGTACAGCTTGAACGACTTGCTCTCCACAATGTGCGTGCTCTCGGCGGGCACGGTGATGTGGGCCAGGGCCACCTGCGGCTTGCCCTTGGGGTTGAGCCAGGACAACTCAAACGCAGTCCACAAGTCCGCGCCAAAAAAAACAGGCTGGCCCGAGACGCCGATCTCGGCGCGCTTGGTGGCACGGGGAATGGCAAACAGCAAACCTGCGTCGTACTGGTCCACATAGGCGCTGGCTTTGCCCAGCTGCGACTGCTCGGGGGCGTTGTTGGACAGGCTCATGTGAGGTCTCCCGCCGGGCCGCCCCAAGAGAGACCTGAGCCCCCTTGGGGGGCAGCGAATACACGAAGTGATAAGCGTGGGGGCATCATTTTTCTACCTTGCGGCGAAACACCAGGCGGTCAGGCTCGGAAACGGCCGGGTCGAAGTTGTAGCCTTCCACATCAAAACCCTGCAGACCTTCGGGATGGTTGATCTTGTTTTGCACCGCATAGCGCGCCATCAGGCCACGCGCCCGCTTGGCATTGAAGCTGATGATCTTGTACTTGCCGCCCTTGAAGTCTTCAAACACGCAATCGATCACACGGGCCTTGAGCACCTTGCGGTCCACCGACTTGAAATACTCTTGCGACGCCAGGTTCACGATGACCGGGGTCTTGTCCTTGGCCAGTTGGGCGTTCAGGTACTCGGCAATTTGCGCCCCCCAGAACTTGTAGAGGTTGCTGCCCTTGTCGGTCTGCAGCGTGGTGCCCATCTCCAGGCGGTAAGGCTGCATCCAGTCCAGCGGGCGCAGCACGCCATACAAACCACTCAAGATGCCCACATGGGCTTGCGCCCATTCCAGGTCCTTCAGAGACAGCGACTTGGCGTCCAGGCCTTCGTACACATCGCCATTGAAAGCCAGCACCGACTGCTTGGCGTTTTTGGCCGAGAACTTGGGGCTCCAGGCCTCATAGCGGGCCACGTTCAGCGCCGACAGCGCATCGGACAAGTCCATCAGCTCGGCAATTTGCTGAGGCGACTTTTGGCGCAGCACCTCGATCAGGGCTTGCGATTGCGGCACGAACTGAGGCAGCGTGTGCGGCACATCGCTTGCGGGGGTTTCGTAGTCCAGAGATTTGGCGGGTGACAATAAGAACAACATGCTCGACATCCTTTACCTTGACGATTATCTTGCAGCCGTGACCAAGCCGCCCGGACTGCTGGTGCATCGCACCGGTTTGGATGCGGGTGAAACCCGTTTTGCCCTGCAAATGCTGCGTGACCAGCTCGGCCGCCCGGTGTGGCCAGCACACCGTCTGGACAAAGGCACCAGCGGCGTGCTGCTGTTTGCCCTGAACACCGACACAGCCCGTTTGCTGGGCCAGGCTTTTGAAAGCGGCCAGGGCATGCAAAAGACTTACCGCGCCGTGGTGCGGGGCTGGCCCGCAGATGCTGGCGTGATCGACCACGCCCTGAAACGCATGCCTGACGACGCCCGCACCGAACGCACCGAAATTCAGCCCGCCCAAAGCCGTTTTGCCACCCTGCGCCACTTCACGCTGCCCCTGCCGCAGCAGGGCTTTGCCAACACCCGCTGCGCCGAAGTCACTTTGCAACCCCTCACGGGCCGTCGCCACCAACTGCGGCGCCACATGAAGCACATCGCCCACCCGATCCTGGGCGATGCCACACACGGCAAGGGGCCTCTCAACCGGGCGGTGGCAGATTTGATCGGGCACCAACGGCTGTGGCTGCACGCCGAAAGCTTGCAACTGGCGCACCCGGTCAGTGGCCAGCCCTTGATGCTGGCATCGCCCTTGCCTGTTGAATGGGCACTTTGGAATGCCTTTTCCTGAAGGTTTTCACCCTGCAGCCGGCGAGGCTGGCGCTTGTTGTCGCGCAGCGGATAAGACAAGGCGGCAGTGATCCCTAAGATTCGTGCCAAACCACCACCCACCCAAAATACATGAACCTGCTTTTCACGCCCTTCACCTTCGATGCCCCCTCTGGCCCCCTGACTTTGCCCAACCGCATCGTGGTGGCGCCCATGTGCCAGTACTCGGCAGAAAACGGGCAGGCCACCGACTGGCATCTGGCGCATTGGACCAACCTGCTCAACAGCGGAGCAGGCCTGTTCACCATCGAGGCCACGGCCGTCTCGGCGGTCGGCCGCATCAGCCCCGGCTGCCTGGGCCTGTGGGACGACGCCACCCAAGCCGCCTTGGCCGACAAGCTGGACCGCGCCCGCCGCCTGGCCCCCGCCATGCCCGTGTGCATTCAGATCAGCCACGCGGGGCGCAAGGCCTCCAGCGCTGCGCCCTGGCACGGCGGCATGCTCATCGCCCCCGAAAATGGTGGTTGGCAAACCGTGGCGCCCAGCGCCTTGCCTCACTTGCCCCAAGAGGCCCCACCCACCGTGTTGAGCCTGGCCGACTTGGCCCAAATCAAAGCCGACTTCGTGAACACCGCCCAGCGCAGCCACGCACTGGGCATTGAGGCGATTGAACTGCACTCGGCCCACGGCTATTTGTTGCACCAGTTTCTGTCACCCATTTCCAACCAGCGCAGCGATGCCTACGGTGGCTCTTTTGAAAACCGCATCCGCTTTCCACTGGAAGTGTTCCAAGCCGTGCGCGAGGCTTTTGCCGGCACGCTGGGCATGCGCATCTCGGGCACCGACTGGGTCGATGGTGGCTGGACGATTGAAGAAACGGCCGAGTTATCGATTCAGCTGAAAAAAGCCGGGGCGCAGTTTGTGCACATCTCATCGGGTGGTGTCTCGCCCCAGCAAAAAATTGCCATGGGTCCAGAGTATCAAGTGCACTTGGCCAAAACCGTCAAAGCCGCATCGGCCCTGACCACCATCGCCGTGGGCCTGATCACCGAGCCCGCCCAGGCCGAAGCCGTGCTGCAACGCGGTGATGCCGACCTGGTGGCACTGGCCCGTTCTTTCCTGTACAAGCCGCGCTGGGGCTGGGAAGCGGCTGTGGCATTGGGCGGCACCGTCGATGCACAACACCAATACTGGCGCAGCTTGCCCCGCGAAGCCAAAAACATTTTCAACGACGCCAAAATTGGCATGCGTTGATTTCTGACCTTCTAAAAAAGAGAGAGACAAACCATGAACACACGCCGCAAAATCACCCGCCTGCTGGCTTTGGCCAGCCTGTGCGCCCCGATGGCCCTGATGGCGCAAGCCTTCCCCAGCAAGCCCATCACCCTGGTAGTGCCTGTGCCGCCCGGCGGCCTGGTGGACACCTCGGCCCGGCTGATTTCCGAGCCCTTGGGCCGCTTGATCGGCCAGTCCGTGGTGGTGGAAAACAAGGGCGGCGCCAGCGGCAACCTGGCTTACCAACAAGTGGCGCGCAGCGCCAAAGACGGGCACACCTTGCTGGTGTCTTATTCGGGCTACCACGTTGCCAACCCGATCCTGATGACCAAACTGCCTTGGGAGCTGAAAGACCTGACGCCTGTGGGCCTGATCACCGTGGCCACCAATGTGGTTGCCGTTCACCCCTCGGTGCCGGTGAGCAACATGAAAGAGTTCATCGCCTACGCCAAACAAAATGCGGGCAAGCTCAACTATGCGTCGCAAGGCAACGGATCGGTCTCGCACATTGGCACCGAGATTTTCAAGCAACAGACCGGCATCGACCTGGTGCATGTGCCCTACAAAGGCTCCGGCCAGGCCATTGCCGACGTGCTGGCGGGGCAGGTTCAGGTCTTCATGACCACACCCCCTTCGGTGATGCAGCACATTCAGGCAGGCAAGCTCAAGGCGCTGGCTGTGACAGGCAAAAAACGCCATGCAGGCATGCCCCAAGTGCCCACCATGGCCGAAGCCGGTTACCCCAACTTTGACCTCGAATCCTGGGTGGCCCTGTACGCCCCTGCAGGCACGCCTGCAAGCACCGTGAACCTGCTCGCCGATGCGGTCAAGCGCAGTCTGGACTTGCCAGAAAGCAAACAGCGCGCTGATGCAGCAGGCATCGAAGTGCGATTTGTGGCACCCACCGAGATGACCAAACTGCTGGAGCGCGACATCGCCGACTGGACCCAGGCGATCAAGGCCGCCAACATCAAACTGGACTGATCGGCTGCACGAAAAAAAGCCGGCGCAGGCCTTTCGGCCCGCTCCGGCTTTGTGGCCATCGATGGGCTGCGGCTTTACTTCAAGTCACCCGCCAAACTGGCCAACGTATCTGCAGCGACTTCGATGTGCGATGGGTAATGTGTGTGGTCACACCCCATCTTGACCCCTGCCCCGGCCTTGACTGCAGCGCACATGCCGGGCGCCAACTGAAAGCGCACAAAGTGCACCGCCGAAGTTTTTTCTTCGGTCTCGCGGTCCAGGTCTTCGTCGGCAATGGCGTAGACCCGGCCATGGCCTTCCACCTCGACAAACATGCGGTCTTCCACACCGATCAGTTTGGCTAACTCACGCTTGCGTTCGTTGATGTCGGTGTACTCGATCATCATGGTGGCCTTCCAGTTGTTGCCATCCGGCACCAGCGGGGCATAGGCATCGATCTCTTGCAGGATGCCCTCTTCTTCAAAGACTTTTTCGATGCGCAGCATCTCCTGGATCTGGTAGCGGATCGTGGTTTCACTTTCAAACTGAATGTTGATGTGGTCGCCCAGTCGCACACTGCGCAGCTTGCGATGGGCGATGACTGCAGGCTTGTTGAGCTTGCGCCACTTGGTGTAAGCCTCCAGAGACATGAGGGTCTCGGGGGTGATTTTTCCGGTCAGTTGCATGGCGTTGTTCCTTATTTGAGGCCGTAGGCCTTGCGCACCAGCGTCAAGGGGTGGTTCAGTTCGGGGGCACCCAGGCCGTTGACTTCAAAGCCCTGGGCGATGTGGTGGCCACCCAGTGGGCAATCCGAGCTGATGAAGTCGGGCTTGCTGCCATCCTTCATGGTCGCCATGGCCTTGAACACCGGTTTGCCGATTTTCATGGCCATGTCGTGCGAGCCTTTTTTGACGCCATAGGTGCCGGCGTGCCCCGAACAGCGCTCGATGGTGTTGATCTGGGTGTCCGGAATCATCTTGAGCATCTCTTCGGTTTTCTTGCCGATGTTTTGCACGCGACCATGGCAGGGGATCTGGTAGCTCACATTGCCCAGCTTTTGCGGAAATTCGGTCTTGAGCAGCCCATCGCGCTTGCGCGCCATGAAGTATTCAAACGGGTCCCACATGCTGGCTTTCACCAACTGGGTGTCGGCGCAGTCCGGGAACATCAACGGGATCTCTTGCTTGAACATCAAGGCGCAGCTTGGCACGGCCGCCATGATGGCAAAGCCGTCCTTGGCGTATTTGGCGAGCACCGGGATGTTTGCTTCCTTGGAGGCCTTGACCGAGTCCAGGTCGCCAAATTCCAGCTTGGGCATGCCGCAGCATTTTTCTTTCTCGACCAAGACATAGGGGATGTCGTTGTGGTCCAGGATCTTCAGCAGGTCATGGCCAATGCCGGGCTCGTTGTAGTTGATGTAACAAGTGGCATAGATGGCCACCTTGCCAGGTGTCTTGGCGCCGTCAACCACCTTCTCGGCTTTGGCATCCGGGGCGCTGCTGCGGAACTTTTTGGTGGCCAATTCGGGCAACCAGGCATTTTTGTCAACGCCAGCCACGCTTTCCATGACGCTGCGGGCGGCGGCTGTTTTATTCACGGCATTCACCGCCTGCACCACGATCGGGATACCGGCAAGGGAGCCGTGCACATCGGTGGAGGCCAGCAACTTTTCGGCAACACCCACATCACCTTTTTTGAATTTGATGGCCTTGGCCCGCAACATGGTGTGCGGAAAGTCCAGGTTCCATTCGTGCGGCGGGGTGTAGGGGCACTTGGTCATGTAGCACAGGTCGCACATGAAGCACTGGTCCACCACTTTCCAGTAATCCTTCTTGTCCACCCCATCGACTTCCATGGTTTTGCTCTCGTCCACCAGGTCAAACAAGGTGGGGAAAGAGCCGCACAGACTCACGCACCGGCGGCAGCCATGGCAGATGTCGAAGATGCGCTCCAACTCATCAAAACATTTTTCTTCGTTGTAAAAGTCGGGGCTTTGCCAAGCGAGGGCGTGCCTGGTGGGGGCTTCGAGGTTGCCTTCTTTGGCCATGATGTGCTCCTAGCGGGAATTTTTTTGGGGTTTTTCCAAGGACTCTGTCGCCAAAGATCTGAGAAAAACCCGCTGCTCATTGCTGTGCAGCGGGGTGACTGGCCGGTGAATCAATCCACCAGTTCGGTCAAAGCTTTCTGGTAACGGTTGGCGTGTGAGCGCTCAGCCTTGGCCAGGGTTTCAAACCAGTCGGCGACTTCGTCAAAACCTTCTTCGCGAGCGGTCTTGGCCATGCCGGGGTACATGTCGGTGTACTCGTGGGTTTCACCCGCCACAGCCGAAGCCAGGTTGTCGCGTGTGGAGCCAATCGGCATGCCGGTGGCTGGGTCACCGGATTGCTCCAGGAACTCCAAATGCCCATGGGCGTGACCTGTTTCACCTTCAGCGGTGGAACGAAACAGGGCTGCCACATCGTTCTGACCTTCAATGTCAGCTTTGTTCGCGAAGTACAAATAGCGACGGTTGGCCTGGGATTCGCCTGCGAAGGCATCTTTCAGGCATTGTTCCGTGCGCGAGCCTTTGAGTGCTGCCATGGGGTTCTCCTTGTGGTTATCAAGTGGGTTGCCCTGGCGGAATTGCCAGAGAGCCAACAGATTAGCCCCAAACCGATCGGGCGCCCAATAGATTGATGCAATGAAATAGATTTATCAAGGCTATTGAACTTGGCGATTGATAAAAATCAACACAGAAAGTTTTACTGACAACCGGGCAAGGCTCAACCTGCCCTTGCTGGCAGGCGAATGCCGCCTCTGAGCCCGCTCGGGTGGGCTGGGTAAAATCACCGGATTGGGACTTTGACTGTCCTGCACGGCATCTGCTGAGGTGCCGTTTTCTTTTTTGAAAAGACCCCGCCATGAGCAACGCCCCCACCGCCCCGGCCCATCAGC
>CAIZSE010000070.1 GCA_903935585.1 uncultured Burkholderiales bacterium
CTCCAAAGATGATGGAGCAAATCGCGACGGCGATCATGGCTTGCGGCCCAAAAACCGCAGCACTGGAAAACGCCGAAGTACCCAAAGCCCCCGCCGCCGTGGCCGAGGTGACCATGCCCGTGGCCACCGCCGCGTTGGTCAAGGCCATGAACGTGCTGGCAATCGCAAACGGGTTACCCGACTCCAGTACATCGTCCAAACTGGCCAGCGCCACCACGCCTTGCAGCGCGCCCAGCGCAGCACTGTTTTGCAAAAATCCGGTGTTGCCATCGGCGCTGAAGGCCTTGGCCACTTCGTTGGCCCCCAGCACTGCACGGGCCGTGAGGGCAATGCGCTCGCCATCGCTGGCATCGCCCCAGCTGTCCAGCGCACTCAAAATCGACACCGCCCCAGAAAACCCCGTACCAATCGCCCCCAGCACCGGCTGGGTGTTGCTGGCCACTTGCGCTTGGTTGACCAGCCGAATCAGACTGCCCGCCGCTTGCAGCTTGTTGCCACTGCGCAGGGCTTGCATGAGTTCGAGCCCGGCCAGCGCCACGTCGCTTGCAGCCACATCGCGCTCGGCTTGGCTGTAGGAGAGGACTTTGCTGCTTTGCTTGACAAACACCCCCGTCTCGGGGTCTTTGGTCGAGGTGATCTCGTCCAGATGACCATCGGCCCTAAGGTTGTTCTCTATGCGGGCACCGCCTGCAGTCTCCAGCACTTTGGACTGAACCACGCCGTCCTCTCTTGGCTGTGCATATTGGGTTTCGGTGACTTTGGACGCCTGGCCATCTGACGAGTAGCTGACCTGTGCATTGCTGGTGCTTATGACCTGACCATTGGCATCGAATGTTTTGTAGATGCCATTTGTCATGCGCCCATTGGAATCCTCCGTTCCAACAAACGAATAGCCCTTGCCTGAACTTTGAACCAACAAATTGCCATCATCATCACGCTGTGCCTGCACCGTTTTACTGAGCAAGCCGCCTTTGCTGAATTCCTTCTGTGTGAGCTGTATGCCTTGCACTGCGGTGCTAACGCCAGAGCCATCTGGCATCAAGATCAAGGTATCGCCATTGCTCGCTTGCACGTAAAAAGTTTTTTCAAACTCCTGCACGCTAACGGCTTGACCCGCCCGAGTTGACAAAAAGTCACTGAGCACCCCATGCACATCATTGGCCGATACACCAACACCGCCACCGGCCACTTGGACACTGGACCAGCGGCCAGATACAACAGAAGCCAAACTCAAGGCTCCATCACCTGCATCGTCTGTCTGCACCAACTTCTGCAACCAGGGGTATTGTTCGCGGGCTTTTTCTATGGCGATGATGTTGTCAAGTTTGTGAAACACCACTGCCTGCAACGCTACGCTGCCAAGCGCCCCTAGAACCGTGCGCGACATACTATCCGCCAATACCAAGGGCACGGCAGAAGCGCTCACCTGAACACCTTCCATGTGGGAATTGACTCCCCCCACAATCAAGGTGTACTGACGCGCTACAAAGTCAGGCATGGCCCCATCCAGCACTGCACCGGGCTCTTGTGCGGCAATCGCTACTTTGGCAGCTTGATAACCCGCAGTACCGATCATCCTTGACGCCCCTGGGCCGTCTTGGCTGGTGCCTGGCAAACCGAACATCTTGGAGACCAATTCGGCCTCGAACCCGCCTTGGCTGTGGCCGGTGACGGTGAAGCGTTTGGCAGCAATGGCGAAACTCTCTCCATTTTCACGAGCCACTTGTTGGATGGCTTGCAACGTGAAATCCATCGCCTGCTGAGTCTCAGGCGTCCATTTGCCTGCAACGATGCCATCCACGTTTTGGGTGGTATCACCCTTGCCGGTCAAGCTGGCTGTACCGCGAAAGGCAATTTTGTAGCTGCCGTCTGCACCTTGGTACATCTGGGCGGCGAAGTTCGAGCCGGATTCGACAGAGGTCGGCAATTTGTATTCCGTGACGCGTATCCGCGCCCATCCGTTACTTGCGCCACTCCCGCTGTTGTTGAAGGTATAGCTGTCTTTGCTCAGTTGGGCATCGAGTACAAGATTCTTGGTCATTTTGAAATCTCCTTGATAAACGTTGGTGTGTGGCAGCGCTCAGCTCAGCGCTTTTGGAAGGTATTGATGAAATCGGTGAAGTTGCTCGCGCCGGTCTTAATGGCGGTGTTGCGCACCTGCGTGGCAAAGGTGTGCGGCAGGTAAATGACGTGCTCAAAATCATCGGGAATGAGCTTGTCATCCTTATTGATCGTCGCAATATCACGCTTGTGCATCACGATCACGTAGCGACCCGCCGGGTCTCCTGGTTCAATCTTGTTCGCTTTGTAGTGCTTAAGCTCAAATCCAAAATGCATACCGAGGTTGTTTTCCAAAATCACCATATCCACACCAGGTGCTGCTGATTCCCGGAAACCGACTTCAAACAGCGAGCCTGTCGGCCATGGCAGTGAGCCTTTGGGCATGAACCACAATCCGAAGGTATAGCCCCGATCCGGATGCCCAAAACTGTTTCGAAAACGCGGAACGGTCCCTGGTGGTGGGGTGTATTGGCCCTTCGCGTACAAATTGCTCTTACTTTGCTGGTAAGGCGTGTGATCTTCAATCAACCAATGGCTCGTATCGCGCCGACTGTCATAAAACCGCACTTCTGGATTGGCCGCAGGCAGTTTCAGACTCTGCGGCAGATAAATTTCAAAGCGCCCCATGCTCTGCCGCGTGCAATGGTGCTTTCCCTGATCGTCCACCCCGCAGCGGTCCATGTCCGCACCATCAACCATGCGAAACGCAATGGCTTCAGCGCCTTTCAGTTCGCTGCTCACCATGCTCTCGGGCATACAGTAACGCTTGGCGAACTCGGCCGTTACCACCCAGAGGTAGTTGTCCAGCGTGTAGTTGCGCCGTCCTTCACGCGGGCCGGTGTAGTGCGCCGCTTCGCAGCTTTGCCACTGCTTTTCTTTTTCTGCAAGGCTCTGGGCTTGTACCGTGTTGGGCGCAAAAGCCATTGCGGTGCACCATGCAAAAACAAATGTGAGCAAGGTCATTTTTTTCATGGCAAATCTTTCCTTTATGCAGCGCACAGCCACTGCGCGTCATTGGCACCACTGTGGCGGTCCACGTACTGGCCTTCGGTTTCTGTGGCATGGATGTTGCCTGCGGCCTGCTTGGCCTGGATCAGCGCCCATTCAGTCTCGCCCACCAGCGCCCCGGCGTAGCTGGCCACTTCTTTGAACTGCGCGGCCAAGTCCTGGTGCGCCGTGGCCAACATTTGCTCGGCACCGCTCACCGCATTGTTGAACTTGAGCGCAAAGAAGAAGTTGTTCACCCCGTTGCCGTCAAAGCTGGGGTAGCCGTGCACGCTCACGCTGGGCAAACGCTCA